>URXW01000008.1 GCA_900551995.1 uncultured Eubacteriales bacterium | reverse complement strand
TTTGATCCGATTCGAGGCGGGCTTTGCCCCCTCGAGCTCCCCCTGTAATGCGGAAAGACTGCACGCTCGGCAGGGGTTTATCGACACGCAGAGAGGAAAGCCCCCACGGGGCTTTCCTCTTTTGTTTATTTTTTGCCGGTGACGACCTCCGCGAAGCCCTGTGCGAACAGACGCGCCGCCGAAAGTGCCTCGTCCAGCGAGTTCCCCGCCGCGCCTACCTCCACCAGCAGGCTGCCGGGGGTGAAATACTCGTTGTAGTCCGAGTTCCGCAGCGTCAGGGGGCGCATGAGGGTGGGGTGACGCTCCGTCAGGTGCTGCTGCACCGCCACGGCGAAGCGCAGATTGTCCTGCCAGCCCTCCCAGCTGCTGCCCATGACGAGGCTCACCTGCGCGCAGTCGGGGTCCTCGCGGGTGACCACCTTGTACTGGTGCCCCGCCTTGTCCTCCAGTGCGTCCCGGTGCACGTCCAGAATGAACGAGATGCTGGGGTACTTCGCCATGTACGCTTCGATGGCGTCCTCCGCCCGGTAGTACGCGCCGTTGTACTGAGGGTCGTCGTACAACGCCCTGTCGTGGAGCACGGAGATGCCGTACCCGCTCAGAACCTTCGCCACCTCGTCGCCCACGCGGATGACGCTGACGCTGTCGTCCGCCGTGCGGAAGCTGCCGGTGCTGACGTACTCCTGCCCGGCGGGCATGGTGTATGCCTCGCTCCCGTGGGTGTGGAGGATCAGCACCTGGGGCGTGTCGTCCCCCAGAGCGGCGGCGAAGGTGCCGTCAAAGGACACGCCCTCCAGCGTCTGCCGGGACGCGTTCTTGATGAACACGTCCCCCACCCGCGTGTAGCCGTTCTCGTCCGTGACCACCACGGAGAGGGGCGGCGAGGACGTCTCCCCGCCGGGCGCGGGCGCGGGGGACGGCTCCGCGCCGTCGGTGCGGCTGTCCGGGGCGGGGGAGGGCTGCGGCACCTCGTCCGCGCCGCCGCTGCGGAGGTCGTCCCCGGCGGACAGCAGCTGGGGGGACTGGCGCAGCGTCACCAGCGCGGCGAGGGGCAGTCTGTCTAAGGTCGCCTGCCCCAGCTCCCAGCGCAGCAGCTGCCGGGCAACGCCGCTGTTCTCCACGGCAGCGGCGGCGGAGCGCAGGTCGCCGCTGCCGGCGCACACCGCCGCCAAGTACAGCACCGCTGCCGCCGCCACCGAAGCCGCGCCCTGCCGCAGATGAGTTTTCCTCACACGCCCCACCGCCTTTCAGACAAGCCTATGCGATGCCGGGGCAAAAAAGTACCCCGTTCCGGCGGGACGGGGTACGCTGCTTTATATCCCGAACACGTCCCACGGGGGGATGGCGGGGGGCTGACGGTCAAAGGTCATCTCCGCGCCTGTCTCCGGGTGGCGGAAGGACAGGTGCGCCGACCACAGGGCGATGGGCGAGAGCAGGTCGCCGGGAGAGCCGTAGCGGCGGTCGCCCGCCAGCGGCAGACCGCGGGAGGCAAACTGCACCCGTATCTGGTGCGTCCGCCCGGTGAGCAGCTCCACCCGTACCAGCGACAGACCGTCCCGCACCGCCAGCACCTCGTACCGCAGGCGCGCCTCCTGCACCCCCTTGCCGGGGGCGTCCGCCACGTAGGTCATGCGCCGCTCCCGGTCGCGTCCCAGCAGGTCGATCAGCTCGCCCGACATCTCCTGTGGCACGCCCCGCAGCACCGCCAGATACGCCTTGGAAAACGCGCCGTCCCGGATCTGCGCGGAGATCTCGGCGGCGGCGCGGGAGCTGCGGGCAAGAACCATCAGCCCGGAGACCGGCGCGTCCAGCCGGTGCACCGTGCGGATGCAGTCGGTGTGCAGCTGCCGCCGCAGCAGCTCCGGCATACCGTTCCGCACGTCGGTGGAGATCACGCCCGCAGGCTTTATCGCCACCACGATGCGCTCGTCCTGATATACGATGTCCACGGCAGATACCTCCTTTGTGCTTATGAGGTCAGTATACCACAGCTGTCACCGTTTTGTAAACAAAAGGGACTTGACATATCCGGTCTAATCGGTTAGACTACACTCAAGAGGTCTAATCTATTCGACCGAGGAGGATACGATGATGGACACCCCGAAAATTTTTGACAGTGAGTTGAAATTCTGCGAAATACTCTGGACGCACGAGCCGGTGAAGAGCAGCGAGCTTGTCCGCCTGTGCGCCGACGAGCTGGGCTGGAAGAAATCCACCACCTACACCGTGATCAAGCGTCTCACCGAGCGGGGCGTGGTGCACACGGAGAACGCCGTGGTCACCGCGCTGGTGAACCGGGAGGACGTGCAGAGCGCGGAGAGCCGCGCCTTTGTGGAGCGCAACTTCAGCGGCAGCCTGCCGGGGTTTCTGAACGCCTTCGTGGGCGGGAAGGGGCTGACGGCGGCGGAGGCGGACGAGCTGCGCCGCATGATCGACAAGTTCGAGGAGGAGAGCCATGGATAAGCTGTTCGACGTTGTTCTGGAGCTGAGCTGGCAGGCGGAACTGATCGCGCTGGCGGTCATGGCGGTGCGTCTGCTGCTGCGGAGGAGAGCCTCCCGCCGCGCCCTGTGCCTTTTGTGGGTGCTGGTGGCCCTGCGGCTGGTGCTGCCGGTGCGCTTCACCGTGGAAAGCCCCGTGAGCCTGCAGGCGGAGGAGACCCCCGTCAACCGCGTGTACCACGCCATGCAGGAGGCGGGCGCGCCCGCCCCGGCGGAGACGGGCACCGCGACTGCGAAGCCCTCCGCGCCCTCCGATACCGCCGCCGTCATACCGGCATCACCGGCGGCGGAGATGGGGACGCTGCGCCTGTTCGCCCGGTATCTGCCGTGGCTGTGGGTCATGGGCATGGGCGGCATGGCGGCGTATATGCTGCTGAGCCTCGTCTGGATGCGGCTGACGCTGCGGCGTGCGGAGCACGTCCGGGACAATGTGTACCGCTGCGCCCAGTGGAGCACGCCCTTCGTGCTGGGCATTATCGCACCGCGCATCTACGTGCCGGAGAGCGTGTCGCCGGAGGATCTGCCCCAGGTGCTTGCCCACGAGCGGTGCCACATCCGCCGGTGGGATCACGTGATGAAGCCCGCTGCGTTCCTGCTGCTGGCGGTGCACTGGTTCAACCCGGTGCTGTGGGCGTCGTATATCCTGCTGGGGCGGGACATGGAGAACGCCTGTGACGAGCTGGCACTGAAAAATGCCGATACCTCCCGGCGGGCGGCATACTCCCGCGCACTGGTGTCCTGCGCCGCCCAGCCGAAAATGGCGGCGGTGTGCCCGCTGGCGTTCGGCGAGGTGGCGGTAAAGGAAAGAGTGAAAAACGTGATACACTACAAAAAGCCTGCGGTCTGGGCGGCGGTCATGGTGGCGGTCGCGGCGGTCATCATCGGCGCGTGTCTGCTGACGAAGCCCAGCTACAAGAACGTGGGGACGCTGGACGCGGAGAAGCTGTACGCCCTGCGGACGCCCTACGTGGGCAACAACTCCGCCGTGGGCGCGATACTGGACGCGCTGGGAATGCCGGAGATGGGCGATACGGCGGACAGCGGCACATACGCCTATTCCATCCGCTTGGACACGAACAGGGAGCCTATGGGCGTGACGGTGTGCTATGCCTTTGCGGGTGATGTCCCGGAGCGCAGCGCGGAGTGGAACCGGCAGATGGCGCAGCGGGGCTATATCGCCATGGCACTGATCGACAATATGGACTGGTTCCGCTGGACGGACATCGATCAGGCGGGTACGTCCCATATCATCGGCGCGGTGTATTCGGGGGACGGCGTGGTGTATTCGAGCGATCATGCGGGCTATGTGGATGCACTGAGTGCAGCGCGAGAGGGCGTAGAGGGCTTGCAGACGTATATGAATATGCTGCGGACAATGGCGGAGGATGGGTCTATCGTCTACTATGAGGGGGACGCGCAGCCGAGCTTTGAGGAAACCATGCCGTGGAGCGTTACCGGCGAAAACGACCCGTGCAGCGTCCGGGCGGAGGATTACGGCATCGTCTATAACGACACGCTGCCCGATTGGAACACCCTGCCGCTGAGCTACCTGTGCGCGTACTATCTGAACGCGGACGGGGCGTATGCCGAGGGTGCCATGGCCGTGCTGGCGCACCGCTACCAGAAAGCCCCCAACACGGTGGAGGCGTATCTCCGCCGGCTGGCGGGACAGCAAGCCCCCGACGGCCGGGGCGACGCATCGGAGGTGCTGCTGGCGGACATCAGCAGATGGGACTTGGGCGACGCCTCCGCTGTGAGCACTACGGAGAAAGGGAAGCAGGTCACGCAGGTCGTTCAGGGACTCAGCGTGCAGATCAGCGGCATTTACAGCTACACCGAGGAACCGGCGGTTTACGACGAGAACAACAGGGGCGCAGTCACCGTTTACACCCTGTATCCCGGCGCGACGCTGAACGTGCTGGCCGCGCCCACCTATGACGATAGCGAGGGTCGTACCCACGGGCAGTATAAGCTCTATATGAAAAACGGCGACGCTGTCGAGCTGTTCCCCAACACGGGACCGTTCACGCTGGACGGTGCGCTGGGTATCGGCGGGGAGAGCGCGTATATCGTGAAGTTCCGCAGACCTGCGGCGGAGCTGGAGGTCTATCAGATCACGTGGGAGGCAGGCGGCTCCGCCAAGCAGGTCGTGCCGCTGACGGAGGAGCAGGTGCAGACCATCCAGTCGGAGAAGGGACTGGTGCAGCCGGAGTGGTATGAGGTGTGCGCCCAGCTGCGGCAGGGCGATGAGGATATTGCCTCCTACATGGGCAACGACTATCAGCCCGTGCCGCCCACGGTGCTGAAAATACTGACGGAGCAGTGCGGCTATACCTTCGTCACGCCGGAGGATTTCCGGGGCAATATGACCGCCGCCAAGCTGGAGTTCTACGGCGGCGAGACGTACACCGCCGACAAAGCCGACCTGCCCGCCCTGCAAAGGATGCTCACCAACGCCAGAGCCTACGGCGGCGGAGCCGCTTGTGGGTTCGGCGCAAAGCTGACGGTGACGTTCGACGACGGGCGGACGGTGTCGGTGCTGAAGGGGACGGACAGCTGCGCCAGCTTTACGTTCGGCTCGTGGAGCTCCGCCATGGTGTCCGACAGCGAGAACCGGCAGTTCTGGCAGATGTTCGGCGTGCCCTTTGACGAATAAACAGAGCGGAAAAGCCACCCCGATGGGGTGGCTTTTCTATGTGCGCGGCTTCTCAGCCGTGGTAATACTTCTTGGCGCAGAACTCCCGCTCCACCCGCACCCTGCCGGTGTCGGTGAGCCAGTCGGTGAAGTTCACAAAATTCCGCTCCACGATGCTGAATTTCAGCTCCTGCCGTGTGCGGACGTTCTCCCGCCGGCAGAAGGCATATATCCAGTCGGAGAACGTCATGCCGTCGGTGAGGTCGTCCAGCAGCTCCCGCTCCTTGCGGTGGATGAAGGCGATATTGCTGTCGATCAGGGCGTTCCACGCCGCCCTGTCCGTGACGATCTCCTTGTGGGCGATGATGTAGGCGGGATAGTCCGTGGCGCGGAGGGATTCCTTGCTCTCCAGATCCCGGGCGATGAACATACTGGTGGGCAGCTTGGCGTTGTCGATCTCGCTCTGGCTGATCAGGCAGTCGCCCACATACGCCACGCCGTCCGGCGTGACGAAGCCCACGTGCCCCGCCGAGTGCCCCGGCAGCGGCAGCACGGCAAACCGCGCCCCGTCCACGTCGATGTGGTCGTCCTGGGGGAAGATAACGCGGTCAGCGGTGAAGCACTCCTCCAGAAAGATCTCCCGGCTCTTGCCGTAGGTCAACGCCACGTAGTTGGCGCGGTAGCTGTCCGGATTCACGGAGATCCCCGCTTCGATAAGGGAGATGGCGGCCTCCGCGCCGTATTTTTCCTGCAAATACCGCACGTTGCCCGTGTGGTCAAAGTGGGCGTGGGAGCACAGCACGGCGCGCAGACGCCAGCCCTGCCCGTCGATGAGGTTTGTCAGCGCGGCGCGATCCAGCTTGGCGTAGCCTGTGTCGATGAGCACCACCTCCCGGTCGTTGAGCTTGTAGACGGGCAGCAGCGCGGTGGCGGCAGCCGCGGCGTAGGTATTGTCGAGGACGTGCAGAAGTTCCATGGTATCAGCCTCCGAAAACGGTGTTTTCCCCATTATACACCGCCCCGCCGGAAAAACAACCGGTTTCTTTCTGTCTCCGCCCCCGCAGAGGACAGGGAACAGAAAAAAGAATTAGGAAAATTTTCGTTTTCCCTCTATGCAAACCGTGAGAAATAAGGTAGAATAACGGGTAGAAAATAAGGGAGGCACAGCGATGGAGCAACCGATATTCAAACGCGTGCTGCTGAAGATCAGCGGCGAGGCACTGGCGGGCGACAAGCACGTGGGACTTGACTTTCAGGTCATGGGACGCGTGGCGGACGTTATCAAGCAGTGCGTGGACATGGGTGTGCAGGTGGGCATCGTCATCGGCGGCGGCAACTTCTGGCGCGGCGTGAAGGACGGCGAGGGGCACATCGAGCGCACCCGCGCCGACCACATGGGCATGCTGGCGACTGCCATGAACTGCATGGCGATGGCGGACGTGCTGGAGCAAAAGGGCGTGGACGTCCGGGTGCAGACGGCACTGGAGATCCGCGCCGTGGCAGAGCCGTACATCCGCGCAAGAGCCATCCGCCATCTGGAAAAGGGACGCGTGGTCATCTTCGGTTGCGGCATCGGCTGCCCGTTCTTCTCCACCGACACGGCGGCGGTGCTCCGCGCGGCGGAGATCGAGGCGGACGTGATCCTGCTGGCGAAGAACATCGACGGCGTGTACGACAGCGACCCCGCCAAGAACGCCAACGCCGTGAAATTCGAATCCATCACCTACGACGAGGTGCTCAAGCGTCACCTTGCCGTGATGGACTCCACCGCCACCAGCCTGTCCATGGACAACCACATCCCCGTGCTGGTGTTCGCGCTGAAGGATCCTGAGAATATCATCCGCGCCCTGCGCGGCGAAAAAATCGGAACGATCGTGAAGGAGGCTTAACCGCTATGTTAAAGGACGAGTACAAGGTTTACGAGGAAAAAATGAAGAAGAGCATCGACTCTGTTGCCAGTGATTTCGATACGGTTCGCGCCGGACGCGCCAACGCATCCGTGCTCAACCGCATCAGCGTGGACTATTACGGCACCCCCACCCCCATCCAGCAGATCGGCTCCATCGGCTCTCCCGATCCCCGCACGCTGGTCATTACCCCGTGGGATGCCTCCATCCTCAAGGGCATTGAGAAGGCAATCCAGGAGTCCGATCTGGGCATCAACCCCCAGAACGACGGCAAGTGCATCCGTCTGGCATTCCCCCAGCTGACGGAGGAACGCCGTAAGGATCTGGTCAAGCAGATCCACAAGTACGCCGAGGGCGGCAAGGTGGCGGTACGCAACATCCGTCGCGACGCGCTGGAGAACTTCAAGAAGCAGCAGAAGGCGTCCGAGATCACCGAGGACGAGCTGAAGATGGCGGAGAAGGATCTCCAGAAGATGACCGATGACAGCTGCAAGGAGATCGACAAGCTGCTGGATAACAAGGAAAAGGAACTGATGTCTGTTTAATGGGACTGTTTACGAAGAAAACGCCCCAAACGGCGGGGGAGGTGGACAGGAGCCGCCTTCCCCGCCATATCGCTGTTATTATGGACGGCAACGGCCGCTGGGCGAAAAAACGCGGCCTGCCCCGCACGGCGGGGCATAAGGCGGGGGCGGAGGTTTTCCGCGACATCGCCGCATATTGCAGGGAGCTGGGCGTGGCGTACCTGACGGTCTACGCCTTCTCCACCGAGAACTGGAAGCGTCCCGCCGACGAGGTGGGAGCCATTATGACGCTGCTGGAGCAGTATCTCCGCGAGGCGATCGACACCATGGAGCGTGACCGCATCCATCTGCGGTTCTTCGGCGATATGAGTCCGCTGTCGCCGGAGCTGCAGGCTCTCATCCGCAAAACCGACGACCTCTCTCACCGGTACGAGGACGGGTTCCAGGCGAATATCTGCCTGAACTACGGCGGCAGGGCGGAGATCCTCCGCGCTGCGCGGCTCTGCGCCGAGGCGGGGGAGGACTGGACGGAGGAGAGCTTCGGCAGGCACCTGTACTCCGCCGGCATCCCCGACCCGGAGCTGATCATCCGCCCCAGCGGCGAGATCCGCCTCAGCAACTTCCTGCTGTGGCAGTGCGCGTACAGCGAGCTCTACTTCTGCGACACGCTCTGGCCCGACTTTACCCGGCAGGAGCTGGACAGGGCCATTATCGACTATCAGCGGCGTGACCGCCGGTTCGGCGGTGTGAAATGAGGTGACGCCATGAAACAAAGAATATTGGTGGCGGTGGTGGGCGTACCCGCCCTTATCGGTCTGCTCTGCTTCGCCCCTGACTGGGCGACGGCGGTGCTGATGGCTCTGCTGTGCGTCATCGGCTGCCACGAGTTTATGGCAGCCGCCGCGCCGGAGAAGGCGCGGCACTGGTGGGGAGTGGCGGCGACACTGTCGGTGTTCACCGTGTTCACCGTGTACTTCGGCAGCGGTGATTTTCAGGGCAGCACCGCCTACCACATTATGCGCTGGCTGCTGGCACAGCAGATTATAGTGCTGTTCGTGGCGGCGGTGCAGGCGTATGGCAAGGACGACGAGCTGGACTTCCCGGATTTCAGTGCCATCGCCGTGTCCGGACTGCTCATCCCCCTGTCGCTGGGCTGCCTTGTGCGGCTGCGGATGCTGGAATACGGCGCGGGGCTGGTGCTCATTCCGCTGGTGTCCGCCTTTATGAGCGACTCGCTGGCACTGTTCGGCGGTATGCTATTCGGCAAAACGAAGCTGGCTCCCCGCGTCAGCCCCAAAAAGACGCGGGAGGGCGCAGTCAGCGGCCTTGTGGGCGGCATGGTGGGCATGATCCTGTTCCGCATTTTCTTCTTCCTGTGCACGGAGGTGCAGCTCCACATCGGCTGGTGCGTGCTGCTGGGCTTTGTGGGCGCGCTGCTGGGGCAGCTGGGCGATCTGTGCTTCTCCTGCGTCAAGCGGCAGTGTGGCATCAAGGACTATGGGCGGCTGCTGCCGGGACACGGCGGCGTGCTGGATCGGTTTGACAGCGTGATCTTCGCCGCGCCGGTGACGTGGCTGATCGTGGAAGCCATTACGCTGTATTGAGGGACTACATAAAATGACTAAGACCATCGCCCTTCTGGGCGCGACTGGCTCCATCGGGCGGCAGACCTTAGAGGTCGTCCGGGAGCTGGGACTCTCCGTGGCGGCTCTGACCGCCCACACACAGATCGACCTGTTGGAGCGGCAGGCGCGGCAGCTCATGCCGCGCCTTGCGGTGCTGTATGACGAGACGGCGGCGCAGGAGCTGAGACGCCGGCTGCGGGGCACCGGCATCGAGGTCATGGCGGGGGAGGAGGGGCTGCTGGCGGCGGCCACGCTTCCCGAGGCGGACACGGTGGTAACGGCGGTCATGGGCAGCGTGGGGCTGAAGCCCACCCTCGCCGCCATCCGGCAGGGCAAGCGCATCGCGCTTGCCAACAAGGAGACGCTGGTCTGCGCCGGTGAGCTGGTCATGGACGCGGCGGCGCAGTACGGCGCGGAGATCGTGCCGGTGGACTCAGAGCACAGCGCGGTGTTCCAGTGCCTGCAGGGCTGCCGCGACCGGGGTGAGGTCAAGCGCATCCTGCTGACCTGCTCCGGCGGCCCCTTCTACGGTAGGACATTCGAGGAGCTGGAGTGCGTCACGGCGGCGGACGCCCTGCGCCATCCCAACTGGCACATGGGGCCGAAGATCACCGTGGACTCCGCCACATTGATGAACAAGGGGCTGGAGATCATCGAGGCGATGCGGCTCTACCGCCTGCCGGTGGAGCAGGTGCAGGCGGTGATCCACCGCCAGAGCATCGTCCACTCGCTGGTGGAGTACCGGGACGGCGCACTGCTGGCGCAGCTGGGCACGCCGGACATGAAGCTGCCCATCCGCTACGCGCTCACGTACCCCTACCGGGCGGAAAGCCCGGACACGCCGCTGGATCTGCTGACCTGCGGCGCACTGACGTTCGCCCCGCCGGACGAGACGGCGTTTCCCTGCCTCCGTCTGGCGCGGCAGGCCGCCAGGACAGGCGGCACCGCCTGCGCCATCCTCAACGGAGCCAACGAGGCGGCCGTGGGGCTGTTTCTGGCGGGCGAGATCGGCTTTAACGACATTCCCCGCCGCGTGGAGCGCGCCATGGAGCGCGTACCGGTGCAATATAAGCCAAGCCTTGCGGATATACTGGAAGCAGACGGGGCGGCGCGGCGCGAAGTCAAGCCCTGAAAAGGAGTTTCATACATGGTTTTGTATATCATAGCGGCTCTGCTGGTGTTCGGCGTGCTCATCGCCGTTCACGAGCTGGGACATTTTCTGGCGGCAAAGGCGTGCGGTGTGCGGGTCAATGAGTTCGCCATCGGCATGGGTCCCGTCCTCTGGAGAAAGCAGAAGGGCGACACACAGTATTCCCTCCGTGCCTTCCCTGTGGGCGGCTTCTGCGCCATGGAGGGCGAGGAGGAGGACTCCGACGACCCGGCGGCTCTGAACAATCAGGGCTTCTGGCACAAGCTCATTATCTTCGCCGCCGGCGCGGCCATGAACTTTCTGGCGGGACTCGTCATCATCTTCTGCCTGTACGCCCCGGCGGCGGGCTTTTACCAGCCGGTGATCACCGGCTTTGCCGACGGCTGCCCGCTGGAGCGTGCCGACGGCTTGCAGATCGGCGACCGCATCCTGTCCATCGACGGGGAGCGGGTGTATATTTACAGCGACGTCAGCCTGCTGATGCAGCTGAACCAGACGGGCGTTTTCGACCTGACGGTGGAGCGCGGCGGCGAGAAGGTGCAGCTGCGCGATTTCCCCATGGAGCGGCAGACGTACACCGACCAGAGCGGCAGAAGCTATTCCGGCTACGGGATGTACTTCGGCGCGGAGGAGGCGACCTTCGGCGACAAGCTGGTCTACACATGGAACAACGCCGTGGACTTTGTGCGGATGGTGCGGCTCAGTCTGGAAATGCTCCTGACGGGGCAGGCGGGACTGAAGGATCTCAGCGGCCCGGTGGGCATCGTCTCCACCATGGTGCAGGTGGGGGAGCAGTCCGAGACGGTGAGGGCGGCGGTGGAGAATATCGCCTACATCGGCGCGCTGGTGGCGGTGAATCTGGCGGTGATGAACCTGCTGCCCCTGCCGGCATTGGACGGAGGGCGCATATTCTTCTTGATGATCAACGGCATTTGCCGGTATGTGTTCAAGGTGACGATACCCTCTAAGTACGAGAATTATATCCACTTCGCGGGGCTTGTTCTGCTGCTGGCACTGATGGTGGTGCTGGTGTTCAGCGACGTGGGAAAGCTGATAAAGTAAGGAGGCGCGTGGCGTGACAAGGCGTATTCAGGTGGGTGCGGTGCCTGTGGGCGGCGGCGCACCGGTGTCCATTCAATCCATGTGCAGCGTGCCGACGGAAAACGTGGAAGCCGTTGTGGCACAATGCCTCCGGCTGGAGGAGGCGGGCTGCGGCATCGTGCGCGTCGCCGTCCCCACGGAGGAGGCTGCCCGCGCCATTCCGGCGATCAAGGCGCGTATCCACATCCCGCTGGTGGCGGACATCCACTTCGATCACAAGCTGGCTCTGCTGTGCGCCGAGGGGGGCATCGACAAGATCCGCATCAACCCCGGAAACATCGGAAGCAAGGAGAAGGTTCGCGCCGTGGCGGACGCCTGCCGGGAAAAAAACATTCCCATCCGGGTGGGCGTCAACGGCGGTTCGCTGGAAAAGGAGCTGCTGCAAAAGTACGGCGGCGTGACCGCCGAAGCGTTGGCGGAGAGCGCATTGGGGCACGTCCGGCTGCTGGAGGAGTGCGGCTTTGAGGACATCTGCATCTCCGTGAAGTGCTCCCGCGTGCCGGTGAATATGGCGGCGTATGCGTACCTCCACGAGCGGGTGGACTACCCGCTGCACCTGGGCGTCACCGAGGCGGGCACCCCGGAGATGGGCGTGCTGAAATCCGCCGTGGGCATCGGCGGGCTTCTGTGCCGCGGGATCGGCGATACCCTGCGGGTGAGCCTGACGGCGGATCCGGTGGAGGAGGTCGTCGCCGCCAAGAAGATATTGCAGGTCTGCGGTCTGCGCCGCAGCGGGCCGGATCTGATCTCCTGCCCCACCTGCGGGCGGACGAAGTACGACATGATCCCCATTGCGCGGGAGGTGGAGCGGCGGCTGAAGGACTGCACGAAGCCCATCACCGTGGCGGTGATGGGGTGCGTGGTCAACGGCCCCGGCGAGGCATCCGCCGCCGATGTGGGCATCGCCGGCGGCAGCGGGGAAGGGCTGCTGTTCGCCAAGGGGAAGATACTGCGTAAGCTGCCGCAGGAGCAGCTGGTGGACGCACTATTTGAGGAAATCGAGAAGCTGTAAGGAGAAAAAATGGCGGAGAGAGTACCGTTTTTTACGTTGTTTGAGAGCTTTCAGGCTCCGCGCCAGCTGCGGCTGCTGCTCCACGACGCTTACGTCGTCAGCGGTGTGCTGGACAGGGAGGCGCGGACGCTGGAGGTGCAGATAGAGAGCGGCGAGACGCTGCCGCAGGCGGCACAGGACGCACTGCAGCAGATGCTGGCGCAGCAGTACGACCTGCACCGCGTGCTGCTGCATTTCCGCAGCGATACCCGGAAGGGGGAGAGCGGCGTCCTGTGGGGCAAGGCGTTCACCGGGAAGCTGACGCCCATCCGGGAGCTGAACATCAAGCAGGGCAACGCCATTGTGGAGGGGCGCGTGTTCAAGGCGGAGTGCTACGAGACGCGGCGCAAGGGTATGTGGACGCTGAACTTCGACCTCACCGATGAGAACGGCTCCGTTGCCGTCCGCAAGGCGATGGACGAGAAGGAGTCCAAGGTGCTGGGCAGTGCCGTCAGCGATGGGATGTGGCTGCGGCTACAGGGCAAGGTGGAGCTGACCTATGACGGCAAGGACATCATGCTGCGCCCGGTGAATATTATGAAGGCTGACCACCCCGGACGGCGCGACGATGCGCCGGAGAAGCGGGTGGAGCTGCATTTACATACCCAGATGAGCAGCATGGACGCGCTGACCGATGTGGGCAAGGTGGTCAAGCAGGCGGCGGCGTGGGGACACCCCGCCATCGCCATCACCGACCACGGCACGGTGCAGGCGTTCCCCAAGGCGCGGGACGCCGCCAAGGGGAAGATCAAGATACTCTACGGCGTGGAGGGGTACTACGTCAACGATCTGGACGACCGCGTCGCCGTACACGGCGGACAGGAGCAGGATTTTGACGATGAGATCGTGTGCTTCGACATCGAGACCACCGGCTTGAAGGTGCAGCGGGAGGCCATTACGGAGATTGGCGCGGTGGTGCTGAAAAACGGGCAGATCACCGACAAATTCCAGACGTTTGTGAATCCGGGACGGCGGCTGACGCCGGAGATCATCGGCTTGACGGGCATCACCGACGCCATGCTGGAGGACGCGCCGCCGCCGGAGGAGGCGTTGGCGGCGTTTCTGCGCTTCGTGGACGGCAGACCGCTGGCGGCGCACAACGCGGAGTTCGACATCGGGTTTATTCGCGCCGGGTGCCGCAGGGCGGGGCTGGACTTCGACCCCACCTATGTGGACACGCTGATTCTGGCGCAGAATCTGTTGCCGGAGCTGCACAAATACAAGCTGGACATTGTGGCGGAGCACCTTGACCTGCCCGCCTTCAACCACCACCGGGCGTCGGACGACGCGGGGATGGTGGCGTATATGCTCATTCCGTTCTTTGAGAAGATGCGGCGGGAGATGGGCATTTCCCGCTTGCAGGAGGTCAACCGGGAGATGGAGAAGCTGCGGCCTATGGGCGGCGGCAACCGGCACCCCAAGCATATTATCATTCTGGCAAAAAACAAGCTGGGGCTGAAGCACCTGTACCAGCTGGTGTCGGCATCCAATCTGAAGCATTTCAAGCGGTTCCCCATCATTCCCAAGACGGAGCTGGTGAAGCACCGGGAGGGGCTTATTATCGGCTCCGCCTGCGAGGCGGGCGAGCTGTTCCGCGCCGTTGCGGAGAATAAGGACAGAGCGGAGCTGAAGCGTATCGCGTCCTTCTACGACTATCTGGAGATACAGCCGATCTGCAACAATATGTTCATGCTGCGGAACGGCACGGTGCAGTCGGAGGAGGAGCTGCGGGAGTTCAACCGCACCATCGTCAGTCTGGGGCGGGAGCTGGGAAAGCCGGTGTGCGCCACCGGCGACGTGCATTTCCAGGAGCCGGAGGACGAGGTGTACCGCCACATCCTCCTTGCCAGCAAGAAGTTCGCCGACGCAGACGCGCCGCTGCCCATCTACTTCAAGACCACGGAGGAGATGCTGGCGGAGTTCGCCTATCTGGGCGAGGCGGAGGCGCATCGGGTGGTCATCGACGACCCCCGCGCCATTGCCGACCGCATTGAGGAGATCGAGCTGCTGCCGCCGGGACAGCTGTTCCCGCCGCGGCTGGAGAACTCCGAGCAGGAGCTGCACGACATGGTGTGGAGGAAGTGCCACGAGCTGTACGGCGACGAGCCGCCCCAGCTGATCGTTGACCGGCTGAATGTGGAGCTGAAAAGCATCCTCGGCAAGTACGACGTGGTGTACATGTCCGCCCAGAAGCTGGTGCAGCGCAGTCTGGAGAACGGCTATCTGGTGGGGTCGCGAGGCTCTGTGGGCTCCTCGCTGGTGGCGTATATGTCGGGCATCACGGAGGTCAACTCCCTGCCGCCCCACTACCGCTGCCCCAAGTGCAAGAACACGGAATTTGTCACCGACGGCAGCTACGGCTGCGGCGCGGATATGCCGGACAAGGTGTGCCCCGTCTGCGGAGAGAAGTACGTCAAGGACGGCTTCGACATCCCCTTTGAGACGTTCCTCGGCTACGGCGGCGGCAAGGTGCCCGATATTGACCTGAATTTCTCCGGAGAGTACCAGGCACGGGCGCACCAGCACGCCATCGAGATGTTCGGCAAGACACAGGTGTTCCGCGCCGGAACCATCGGCACGCTGGCGGAAAAGACCGCCTTCGGCATGGTGAAAAAGTATCTGGAGGAGCGGGGCGAGACGGCGTCCAACGCGGAGCTGGATCGGCTGACGCTGGGCTGCGTGGGCGTGCGGCGCACCACGGGACAGCACCCCGGCGGACTGGTGGTGGTGCCGGACGACATGGACGTGGAGGACTTCACCGCCGTGCAGCACCCCGCCGACGACCCCAACAGCGAGACGGTGACCACCCACTTTGAATACCACTGCATGGAGGATAACCTCCTGAAGCTGGATATGCTGGGGCACGATGACCCCACCATGATCAAGATGCTGGAGGATCTCACCGGCGTCAACGCCCGTGCCATCCCGCTGGACGACCCGGACACCATGAGCATCTTCACATCCTCCAAGGTGCTGGGCTTTGAAAACGACGAGATTCTCGGCCCCACGGGAGCCGTGGCGATACCGGAGTTCAACACGCGGTTCACCCGCGGGATGCTGATGGACACCATGCCCAAGGACTTCAACACGCTGGTGCGGCTGTCCGGCTTTTCCCACGGCACAGACGTGTGGCTGGGGAACGCACGGGATCTGATCGTGGGCGGCACCGCCTCCGTTTTGGAGACGGTGGGCTGCCGCGACGACATTATGCTGTACCTGATCTCCATGGGGCTGGAGCCGAAAATGAGCTTCAAGATCATGGAGGCTGTCCGTAAGGGCAAGGTGAAGAAGGGCGGCTTTCAGGAGGGCTGGGAGGAGGCCATGCGGGAGCATCAGGTGCCGGACTGGTACATCGGCTCTCTGGCGAAGATCGGCTATCTCTTCCCCAAGGCGCACGCCGTCGCCTACGTGATGATGGCGTTCCGCATCGCGTGGTTCAAGGTACACGAGCCGCTGGCGTTCTACGCCACGTTCTTCTCCATCCGCGCCAAGGCGTTCGACGCGGAATACTGCTGCGCCGGCATGGACGCGGTGAAGCAGAAGATCCGGGAGATCGAGAACGACAAGGACGCCACCGACGTGGAGCAGAACCTGCTGGTGACGCTGGAGGTGTGCTACGAGTTCTATCTGCGGGGGTTCCACTTCGACACCATCAGCATTTACGACTCTGACGCCACGCACTTCAAAATCACGGAGAACGGACTGCTGCCGCCCTTCGTGACGGTGCGCGGTCTGGGGGAGACGGCGGCACTGGACACGGTGGAAAAGCGGGAGGGAAAGACGTTTATCTCCGTGGAGGAGTTCGCCACCACCTGCAACAAGCTCAGTAAGACCCACATCGAGCAGCTGAAGGCGTTGGGTGCCTTCGCCGGGATGGCGGATACCAGTCAGGTGACGCTGTTTTGACGGGAAAAAGCGCGAAAAAAAGAAGCACCGGGAGGTGCTTCTTTTTTCGCGCTTTATTCGGCTTTTTTCTTCACGGGGAATTCCAGCTGCGCCAGAATGACGGCGGCGAACATCACCCCGCAGCCGATGTACTCGCGGACGGACATCTGCTGCTTGAGGATGATGGCACCGGCGATGACGGCGAACACGCTCTCCAGACTGAGCAGGATGGTGACCACCGTGGGGTTGGAGTCCTTCTGTGCCAGAATTTGCAGGGTGTAGCCCACGCCGCAGGAGAAGATACCCACGTACAGCAGGGGCATGACGCAGGAGAGGATCGCCGCCATGTCCACGTCCTCGAAGATGAACATACAGACGGAGGAGATGATGCAGGCGAACAGGAATTGCAGGCAGCTGAGCTTTACGCCGTCCACCGTGGCGGTGAAGTGGTCGATAACGAGGATATGTACGGCGAAGCACACGGCACACACGAGGATCAGCAGATCGCCGGGAGCCAGCGTGAAGCTGCCCTTGATGCACAGCAGGTACAGAGCCACCACGGACAGCATCACGGCGATCCAGGTGGGCAGGTTGACCTTACGCTTGAAGAACAGACCGAACACGGGCACCAGCACCACGTACAGGGCGGTGATGAAGCCCGCCTTGCCGGCGTCGGTGCCGGCCACCAGACCCGCCTGCTGGAAGTTGGAGGCGATGGCGAGAGCCGCGCCGCAGCACAGTCCGCCGATCCACAGCTGCTTGTTGGCGGCTTTTTTCTCGGCGGGGGAGAGGACGGGCTTGTCCTTCTTCATTTTGTCGCTGATGAGGATGACCACCAGCAGAGCCAGCACAGCGATAAAGTAGCGTGCGGCGTTGAAGGTGAAGGCACCGATGGCGTCGGCGCAAAGATCCTGTGCCACGAAGGCGGTACCCCAGATAAACGCAGCCAGAATGGGGAAGAGCACCTGCCGTACCTGATTGTGTTTCATGTCTTGGATTTCCTTTCTCGTTTATTCGTTGTCTTTCGGCGCGCCGGTGTGCCAGCGGAACCTTCGCTCCTCATGGCGCAGCAGGCGCGTGATATTCTCCCGGTGGCACCACACCACAAGTGATGCCACCAGCACAGCCAGCACCGTGTAGAGCACGCTGCGGCCGCAGAAGAAATACGTGGAGACGGGCATGGACAGCGTGGCGCAGAGAGAGCCGAGGGAGACGTATCGCGTCAGCAGCCACAGCACGGCGAACAGCCCCCATGCGATCAGCCCTATGCGCCAGTTCAGCAGCCAGACCAGCGTGCCGCCGGACAGAATGCCCTTGCCGCCCTTGAAGCCGAAGAACACGGGGAACATATGACCCAGCTCGCAGCCCAAGCCTCCCAGCAGAACGCCCAGCGTCCAGTCGCCGAACAGACAGCTGAACAGGGTGCCGCCCAGCAGGCACGCCACCACGGTCTTGCCCATGTCGAAGAGAATGACGCCCAGCGCGTATTTCGCGCCGTAGGTGCGGTAGAAGTTGGTCAGCCCCGCGTTGCCGCTGCCGTGCTGCCGCACGTCGTCGTGGATGATGAAGTGGCTGACCATCACCGAGCCGTTAAGACAGCCCAGAAAATAACCCAGGAGCAGAAGGATCAGCCACGACAGCAAATATACGGACAGAAGCTCTTTCAATTTTCGTCCTCCCCCTTTTGGCGGATAGTCAGCACGATGGGCGTGCCCTCCAAGCCGAACACACTGCGGAGCTGGTTTTCCAGATACCGCTGGTAGGAGAAGTGGAACAGCTTTTTGTCGTTGCAGAAGATAACGAAGTGGGGCGGCTTCACGCCCACCTGTGTCATGTAGTAGATCTTCAGACGGCGTCCCTTGTCCGTGGGGGGCTGCACGCGGGTCTGGGCGTCCGCCAGCACGCTGTTCAGCGTGCCGGTGGTGATACGCATTGCCGCCTGATCGTTCACGTAGTTGATCAGCTCAAACAGCCTGCCCACCCGCTGGCCGGTGAGGGCGGAGATGAACAGGATGGGGGCGTAGGGCATATAGCTCAGATCCCGGCGGATGTCCTCCCGCATACGATCCATGGTCTTGCCGTCCTTCTCGATGAGATCCCACTTGTTCACCACGATGATACACGCCTTGCCGGCGTCGTGCGCCAGCCCCGCCACCTTGGTGTCCTGCTCCGTCACGCCCTCCTGGGCGTCGATGAGGATAAGGCACACGTCGCTGCGCTCGATCGCCATGGTGGCGCGGAGGACGCTGTATTTTTCGATATTGTCGTCCACCTTGGACTTTTTCCGCATACCGGCGGTGTCGATGAAATTATACTTGCCGTACCGGTTCTCAAAGTAGCTGTCGATGGCGTCGCGGGTGGTGCCCGCCACGTTGCTGACGATGACGCGCTCCTCCCCCAAAATGCGGTTGGTGAGGCTGGATTTGCCCACGTTGGGCTTGCCGATGATGGCTACCTGCACCACATCGTCGTCGTCCTCGTCCTCCGTCTCCGGCGGGAAATACTTGACGCACTCGTCCAGCAGGTCGCCGGTGCCGTGACCGTGGACGGCGGAGACCGCCACCGGGTCGCCCAGCCCCAGGTTGTAGAATTCGTAGAAGTCCGGGTCAAGGGTGCCGGTGGAGTCCATCTTGTTCACCGCCAGCACGATGGGCTTGCGGCTGCGCTGGAGCATATTGGCGACCTCCTGGTCGGAGGCGGTCAAGCCGGTCTTGATGTCGGTGACGAAAATAATGACGTCGGCGTTGTCAATGGCGATCTGCGCCTGCTCCCGCATGAAGGCGAGGATCTGGCTGTCGGTGTTGGGCTCGATACCGCCGGTGTCCACCAGACGGAATTTGCGCCCTACCCACTCGCTCTCGCCGTAGATACGGTCACGGGTGACGCCGGGGGTGTCCTCCACGATGGACAGCCGCCGCCCGATGATCTTGTTGAACAGCATGGACTTACCCACATTGGGGCGTCCCACAATAGCAATTAAAGGCTTGGACATTCGCTTAACCCTCTCTTTCCAGCATGGCGTCCAGCAGGTCGCCGCCGTCTATCCCCACGATCTGCACCGGGCAGCCCAGCTCCCCGCTGAGACGCTCCACGGTATAGTCGTCCAAAAATACGTTTTCCCCGTGGCGCAGCATGTGCAGCGGCAGCAGGACGCGCCCTAAAGCCGGTACACGGCGCAGCTGCGCCGACAGATCCTGCCCCGTCAGCAGTCCCGCCACGTCGATGGTGTGACCGAAGAAGTCGTTCTCCACGGCGACGACCTGTCCCCGCAGGGCGGGGAAGTACGCCTGCGCCTGCGCCAGCAGTTCCCGCAGGAACGGGGCGGCGGCGGTGCCGGTGGCGATGGTGAAGGGGGACGGGGCTTCGCCGTGCTCCTCCAAACGCATGGCACTGAGGAAATCCTGCTCCAGAGAGCGGAGCATCCCCACGCCGTTTTCCAGCTGGCGGTAGCCCTCGTAGTAGTCCTCCTGCGGCAGAGGCAGTCCTGCCCGGAGGAACAGCTCGTCGGCGCAGAAGAAACGCCGTGTGCCGAAGCGGCGGAGGTTCTCCTGCCCGAATTCCTCGGCGATGGCGATGATGTGCCGGGCGCACTCGCTGTCCACGGGGCGGAGCTTCGCCAGACCCTGCCGGTACTTGGTGATGCCCACCGGCACGATGGAGCAGCTGGAAAACTGCCAGTCCGTCAGGTCGCGGAGGGTGCGGCGCAGCTGGTCGCCGTCGTTCCAGCCGGGGCAGACCACGATCTGACCGTTCATCACGATGCCCGCTTCACAGAACGCCTTGATGTAGTCCAGCGACCGCCCGGCATTCTTGTTGCCCAGCATGGTGCAGTGGAGCTGGGGATCGGTGGTGTGGACGGAGACGTTGATGGGGCAGATGTGCAGGTCGATGATGCGCTGCGCCTCCCGCTCCGTCAGGTTCGTCAGGGTGATGTAGTTGCCCAGCAGGAAGCTGAGCCGCGCATCGTCGTCCTTGAAGTAGAGCGTCTGGCGCATACCCGGCGGCATCTGATCCACGAAGCAGAACACGCAGTGGTTGGCGCAGGAGCGCATTTCGTCCATCAGATAGGTGTCGAAGTTCAGCCCCAGATCCTGCCCCTCCGCCTTGTGCAGCGTGACGGTGCGAACGTCGCCCGACGGCGTTTTCAGTTCGATGTGCGACACCGGGTCGTAGCCGTAAAAGCGGTAGTCCAGCACGTCCACGATGGAGTGACCGTTGATGGACAGGAGCTTTTCGCCCACCTGTATGCCGGCGCGTTCCGCCGGTGAATGATGGTCGATGGCGGTGATGATGGTGCTCATAATGCGTCCTCTCCTGCAAAAAGGGCATACGCCCACATAATAACCATACTATTATAGCGGCTTTTCCCGCCGGACGCAAGCACAATATAGTATACCCGCCCGGTGTGCCGTTGTAAAACGACGGATTCCGATGCTTCCCATGACAAAAAGTGGGGGAGTGCCGCAAAAAAGTACGAGGGAAGCGGAGCTTCCCTCGTACAAAGGCACAACAGACTTATTTCGCCGCCACAGACTTGACGACCTTTACCTCGCGGCCGTTATAGGTACCGCACTCCGGGCACATTCTGTGGGGGAGATGCAGCGCGCCGCACTTGGCGCACGCCACCAGCGTGGGAGCTGCCAGCTTCCATACGGAAGAACGTCTCTTATTGCGTCTTTGCTTGGATACTTTTCCCTTAGGGACTGCCATGTTGACACCTCCTTGGTCTTAACTGCCTGAGCAGCAATGTAATACAAAATTCACTCATCCCTCTGCAGCAGCTGCGCCAGCTTCGCCAGACGGGGGTCCACCGCCCTTTGGCAGCGGCAGCTCTCCCGGTTCAGGTTCACACCGCAGCCGGGGCAAAGCCCCTTGCAGTCCTCTGAGCAGAGAAATTTCGTGTCCATATCGAGGATGAAGGCGTCACGCGCCAGCTCCTCCACGTCCACCTCGTCGTTGTCCGCCACGATGATGTCGTCGCTTTCGTCGGATTCGCGCTCCTCCGCCAATACGCAGTCGTAGCGCACCGTCTTGTCCGCGTCGTACTCCTCACCGCAGCGGTCGCAGGTACAGTGCAGCGTGGTGGTCAGCGTCAGACCGCACAGCAGCAGTCCCGCTTTGTTTTCCAACCGGCAGTCCACAACAACCGGGCGGGAGACGGGGCAGGAGCCGCCAAATTCCAAGTCGGACAGATCCATTTCGAAACGGACGTCCTGCCGGGAATCGGGGGTATGCAGCAGCTTGTTTACGTTCAGACGCATAGTACACCTCACAATGGCACGTGTAGTATTATAGCCGAGACGAAATGCCTTGTCAAACATTTTCTTACAAATCTTTTGACTTTTTTCAAAAACACGGTACAATAGGCAGAGAAACAGTTGGGGAGGGTGCCCTTATGCGGGAGTTGACCATCGGAAAGAACGACGCGGGACAGCGGCTGGACAGGTTTCTGTCCAAGGCTCTGCCTCTGCTGCCCAGCGCGCTGGCGCAGAAATACATACGCATCAAGCGGGTGAAGGTCAACGGCGGGCGCGCCCAGCGTGACCAGCGGCTCAACGAGGGCGACGTGCTGCAATTATACATCAACGACGAATTTTTTGACAAGCCGTCGGAGGAGAATATGTTTCTGACGCTGTTCAAGCCCCGGCTCACGGTGGTGTACGAGGACGAGCACCTGCTGCTGGCGGACAAGCCGCAGGGCATGGTGGTCCATGCCGACGAGACGGAGAAGGTGAACACCCTCATCAACCATATTCAGGCGTATCTGTACCAGAAGCGGGAGTGGAACCCCAAGTGGGAGAACGCCTTCACTCCCGCCCTGTGCAACCGCATCGACCGCAACACCGGCGGCATGGTCATCGCCGCCAAGGACGCCGAGACGCTGCGGGTCATCAACGAGAAGATACGGGACCGGGAGCTGGACAAGCGGTATCTCTGCGTCACCGTGGGACGCCCCAAGCAGAGCAGGGGGCGGGCGGAGTGCTTTCTGCTGAAGGACGAAAAGAAAAAGCAGGTGTCCGTGTACCACAAGCCGATCCCCGGCGGCAAGACTGCCGTTACCGATTACGAGGTGCTGGAGACGCGGGGCGAGCTGAGTCTGCTGGAGATCGGTCTGGAGACGGGGCGCACCCACCAGATACGCGCCACCATGGCGGATCTGGGCTGCCCGCTGCTGGGGGACGGCAAGTACGGCAGAGGCGACGTGAACCGCCGGTACGGGGAGACGCGGCAGGCTCTCTATGCCTACAAGCTGACCTTCGACCTGCCCACGGACGCGGGGCATCTGAACTACCTGCGGGGACGGACGTTTACCGTGGAAAATGTGCCGTTTCGCGACAAATATTTCGGCTGAACAGGGTGCAGCGGAGGGCTTTTGCCGTCCGCTGCATTTTTTTCAAAGAAAAAGTGTAAAATCCATTGACTTTTTGGGAAGTGCAATATATATTGTATCTGCCATCTTTCGACGGGAATAGCATCGTGTGAACAGACGCGCTGCCGTCACGACGGGAGGGGGCTATTTTTCTGACGAATGGAGGAGGATAAATGTCCAAAGAGTTGATTCGCCTGCGGGATCTCTGCATGGCGTTTGACGACGAGCTGGTTCTCGATCACATCAATCTTTACATCAACGATTCCGAATTCCTCACGCTGCTTGGCCCCAGTGGGTGCGGCAAGACCACCACACTGCGGATCATCGGAGGGTTCACCACGCCCACAAGCGGCGACGTGACCTTCGACGGCGCGAGGATCAATGATGTCCCGCCCCATAAGCGGCAGATCAACACGGTGTTCCAGAAATACGCGCTGTTTCCGCATCTGGACGTGTTTGAAAACATCGCCTTCGGTCTGCGTATCGCCAAGGTACCGGAGGAGGAGATACGGCAGCGTGTCTCGGAAATGCTGGAGGTCGTCAGCCTGAAGGGCTTTGACCGCCGGCGCACTGACCAGCTTTCCGGCGGTCAGCAGCAGCGCGTGGCCATCGCCCGCGCACTGGTGAACCGCCCGAAGGTGCTGCTGCTGGACGAGCCGCTGGGCGCGCTGGATCTGCGTCTGCGTAAGGATATGCAGAACGAGCTGAAGCGCATCCAGCAGCAAATGGGCATCACGTTTATATATGTTACCCACGATCAGGAGGAGGCTCTGACCATGTCCGACACCGTGGTGGTCATGGACAAGGGACGCATCCAGCAGATCGGCACCCCGGAGGATATTTACAACGAGCCGAAAAACGCCTTCGTGGCGGACTTCATCGGCGAGAGCAATATCCTCAACGGCGTTATGGTGCGGGATAAGGTCGTGAAAATGTACGGCAAGGAGTTCCCCTGTGTGGACGCGGGCTTCGCCGAGAACGAGCCGGTGGACGTGGTCATCCGCCCGGAGGACATCGACATCGTCCCCGTGGAGCAGGGACAGCTTGTGGGCACCGTCACCAACGTGAC
Organism: uncultured Eubacteriales bacterium; assembly: GCA_900551995.1. Lineage (GTDB taxonomy): Bacteria > Bacillota > Clostridia > Oscillospirales > Oscillospiraceae > Vescimonas. The sequence continues at coordinate 31,818 of URXW01000008.1, read as the reverse complement.
GTTCAAGGGGATGCAGTACGACATCATCGTGGACTTCCGGGGCTTCAAATGGCTTATCCAGACCACCGATCACTCGCCGGTGGGTGCGCGTATCGGCGTGAAGATCGACCCCGACGGCTTCCACATTATGAAGAAGAGCGAGTATTCCGGACTGTTCGGCGACTATTCCTCCTACTCCGAGGAATACGAGGAGCTGGCGGACGCCGGCGCGGAGGCGGAAGAGGAGGAGAGCGAGGATGAAGAGTAAGCTCTCCCGTTTCGCCGTGCCCTATGTGGTGTGGATGGCCATTTTTGTGGTGGCCCCCATCGTTATCATGGTCATTTACGCCTTTTCCGGGGCGGAGGGCGGCTTCACGCTGGACAACTTCACCCAGATGGGCGGCTACGCCGCCGTGTTCGGCAGGTCGTTCAAGCTGGCTCTTATCGCCACCGCCATCTGCCTTTTGATGGGCTATCCCGTGGCGTACCTCCTCAGCCGGGAGGGGGAGTCCTTCCGCCGCACCGCCATGGTGCTGATCATGCTGCCCATGTGGATGAACTTCCTGCTGCGGACGTATTCGTGGATGACCATTCTGGAAAACAACGGGCTTCTGAACCAGCTGTTTCAGAAGCTGGGCATTATCGCCCTGTACAACCATCTGACGGGCAGCCAGCTGGAATACTTCACCATGATCGACACGCAGGGTGCCGTGGTGCTGGGCATGGTGTATAACTACCTGCCCTTTATGATCCTGCCCATCTACTCCGTGATCTGCAAGCTGGATCACTCTCTGCTGGAGGCGGCGCGGGATCTGGGAGCCAATACGGTGACGGTGTTCCGTAAGGTCATTTTGCCCCTGTCGCTCCCCGGCGTGCTCTCCGGCATCACCATGGTGTTCGTGCCGTCGGTGTCCACCTTCGCCATCAGCCGTATGCTGGGCGGCGGCACGGAGCTGCTGCTGGGCGACCTCATTGAGCGGCAGTTCCTGGGTGGTGCGTACAACCCCCAGTTGGGCGCGGCCATCTCGCTGGTGATGATGCTGGTGGTCGTGGTGTGTATGCTGGTGATGAATCGCTTCGGTGAGGGCGAGGAACAGGCGGTGATGCTATGAGAGGCAGAAAGAGCAACAGCTTCGGCGACCGCCTGCTGATGGCACTGGTGGGGCTGTTCCTGTACGCGCCCATCATCATCCTTATCGTATTTTCCTTCAACGCCGGCAACAGCTCCAGCGTGTGGAAGGGATTCTCCCTCCACTGGTACGCCGAGCTGCTGAACGACCGGCTCATTATGCACAGTGTGTATACCACGCTGATGGTGTCCCTGCTGGCGACTATCATCGCCACCATCGCCGGCACCTTCGCCGCCATCGGCTTTTTCGGTATGCGCCGCCGCGCCCGCACGGGGCTTCTGGCGGTCAACAACATCCCCATGATGAACGCGGACATCGTCACCGGCGTCAGCCTGTGCCTGCTGTTCGTGGTGTTCTTCAACGGCTGGCACAGCTTCGCCGTGTGGGTCAACGGCTGGCAGTCCCTCGTGGTGCTGCCGGAGCGGCTGACCATGGGCTTCGGCACGCTGCTCATCGCCCATGTGTGCTTCAATATCCCCTACGTCATCCTGTCGGTGGGCCCCAAGCTGCGGCAGATGGACCGCAACCTCATCGACGCGGCGCAGGATCTGGGCTGCACATGGATGCAGGCGTTCTGGAAGGTCATCATTCCGGAGATCAAGCCCGGTATCGTCTCCGGCGCGCTGACGGCGTTTACCATGTCCATTGACGACTTCATCATCAGCTACTTCACGGCGGGCACCTCGTCCTCCACGCTGGCCATGACCATTTACGGCATGACGAAAAAGCGCGTCAGCCCGGAGATCAACGCCGTGTCCACGCTGCTGTTCGTCACGGTCATTATCCTGCTGGCGATCATCAACCTGCGGGAGAATCACCAGCAGAGCTACGCCCGCCGCCACGCGGAGGGCACCGTGCCCGCTCCGGCTCCCCGGAAGAGCACGGGACTGTGGAAAAAGCTCGGCGCCGGTGCCATGGCGTGTGTGCTGCTGGCGACGCTGATCGTCACCGGCATGGCAGCCCGCAGCGAACGGGTGGTGAACGTCTGCTCCTGGGGCGAGTATATCGACGAGTCCCTTATCACGGAGTTTGAGGAGCAGACCGGTATCCGCGTCAACTACCAGACGGCGGAGAGCAACGAGGCTCTGTACTCCCTCATTAAGATGGGCGGCGCGGACTTCGATGTGATCGTGCCCTCGGACTATATGATCGCACGGCTCATACAGGAGGATATGCTGGCGGAGCTGAACTACGACAACATCCCCAACTTCCAGCTGATGGATCCCCAGTTCACCCACCTGAGCTTCGACCCGGAGAACAAGTACACCGTCCCCTACACGTGGGGCAGCGTGGGCATCATCTATAACACCACCATGGTGGACGAACCTATCACCAGCTGGGGTGCCATGTTCGACGAGAAGTACGCCGGGCAGGTGCTGATGATCAACAACTCCCGGGATGCGCTGATGGCAGCTCTGTGCTATCTGGGCTACGACATCAACACCACCGACGAGGGGCAGCTGACGGAGGCGTTCAACCTGGTGAAGAACGCCAAGAGCAAGGGCGTCTATCAGGCCTTCGTCATGGACGAGATCTTCGGCAAGATGGAGGGCGGCAACGCGGCCATCTCCATGTACTACGCCGGCGACTATCTGACCATGCTGGAGAACAACGAGGATCTTGCCTTTGTCATTCCCGAGGAGGGCAGCAACTGGTTCGTGGACGCCATGTGCGTTCTGAAATCCAGCCAGCATATGTCCGAGGCGGAGGAGTGGATCAACTTCATCGCCTCCACCGACAGCAACCTGGCGAACATGGACTATATCTGGTACGCCTCTCCCAACGCTCAGGCGTTGGCGGAGTACCCCGCCTACTACGAGGAGACGTATGGCGAGGAGCTGGACGAGGAGATCTACAACATCATGGCGATCCCCGACGAGGAGCGGGAACGCTGTGAGATCTATGTGAATCTGCCCCAGGAGACGCTGAAATTCTATGATAAGCTGTGGACACAATTAGGAGTATAAAGGAGGCAACACGATGATCGAGATCGGCATGACCTATACCGCTGAAAAGACCGTCACCACGGATATGACCGCCAAGGCAGTGGGCTCCGGCGGGCTGGAGGTGTTCGGTACGCCCTTTATGATGGGCTTGATGGAGTACGCCGCCATGCAGTGCGTGCAGCCGGAGCTGCCGGAGGGCAAGGGCACCGTGGGCGTGGACATCGCATCCAGCCATCTGGCACCGACGCCGGTGGGGATGAAGGTCTCCGCCACCGCCGAGGTGACGGGCGTCTCCGCCAACGGCAAGATGATCACCTTCAAGGTCACCGCCTCCGACGAGGACGGCTTGATCGGCGAGGGCACCCACACCCGCGCTGTCATCGACAACGCCCGGTTCCTGCAAAAGTGCAACGACAAGCTGAAAAAAGCGTAACAAAGCGTAATACAGAAAGCCGCCCGCATGGGCGGCTTTCTGCGTGTACAGGAGAGACGGCGGGAAGTGCGGACTGAGGGATTGTCACCACAGAGCAAATCTGCTATAATAAACCGATACTATCACCGGAGGAGGGGGAGAGACTGTGCGCGTGCTGGCGACTATCGGATTCTCTTTCTCCGCCGGTATTCTTCTGTCGGTGCTGCTGCCGTGGGACGGCTGGCAGCTGTACGCCGCCGCAGGTGTGTTTCTGGCGGCAGCGGTATGGCTTCCGGCGGCGCGGCATTGGAAATGCTATCGCCGTGGGCTGCTCATTCTGCTGCCGCTGGCGGTGTCGCTGGTCTATTTCACCGGCTGCTGCAAGCTGGTGCGCCAGCCGGTGGAGCAGCACTGCGGCGCGGTGTCGGAGTTCACCGCCACCGTGTGCGACTGGCCGGTCGAGACGGAGCGCGGCGGCAAGGTCACGGTGCGTCTGGAGGGCTTCCGCAGTGCCAAGGCAGTGCTCTACGGAGAGGAGGAGCTGCTGGCGCTGCGCCCCGGCAACACCGTCACCGGCACGGCGCGGTGGCAGTCCGCCGCCCGTATCCACGACAACGACGTGACCCATTTCAATGCGCGGGGCGTGTACGCCCTGCTGTACAGCCGTGAGGCGGTAACTGTCAACGCCGGGACGGAGGACGCCCTGCGCTGGCTGCCCCAGCGGGTGTCCAAGGCGTTCCGGGAGAAGATCGCCGCCACGTGGGACGATCCCCGCGTCAGCGGCTTTCTGACGGCGGAGCTGACCGGCGACAAGTCCGCCATGGACGACGGGGACTATCTCGCCATGCGGGAGACGGGGCTGGCGCACCTGTTCGCCGTCTCCGGGCTGCACTGCGCCTTTCTGGTGACGCTGCTGGCACTACTGGTCTCCCGGCGGCAGAGGGTGCTGTGCGCCGTGACCGTCCCCGTGCTGCTTTTCTACATGGTCATGGTGGGGCTGTCGCCCTCCGTGGTGCGCGCCTGCATCATGCAGATATTCCTGCTGGCGGCACCGCTTTTCAAGCGGGGCAGCGACCCGCTGACCAGTCTCGCCGCCGCCCTGACGGTCATCCTGCTGGCGAATCCCTTCGCCGCCGCAAGCATCAGCTTGCAGCTGAGCTTTTCCGCCACCATGGGCATGGTGCTGCTGTCGCCCCGGCTGTACCGGCTGCTTTGCGGCGGGTACAAGGGCAAGAACCGCCGCCTGCGCGGCGCGGTGTGCTTCCTCGCCGCCAACCTGGCGGCGACGCTGGGCGCGGCGGTATTCACCGTGCCTCTGACGGCGTACTACTTCCGTATCTTCGTGCTGGTCTCGCCGCTGACCAGCCTGCTGGCGGTGCCGGCGGCGGGCTGGAGCTTCATGGCGTCGTTCGTGACGACGGTGCTGGGCTTTTTCTATCTGCCGCTGGCGCGGGTGCTGGGCTGGCTGACGTGGCTGCTGGTGCGGTATATCCTCTGGGTGGCGCACGCGGTCATGGGCTGGCGGTATCATGCGGTGTACTTCACCAATCCCTATCTGCTCTACTGGCTGCTGTTTCTCTACACGGCGTTTCTCGGCTGTGCCGTCACGCCGGACGGCAAGCGGAAATACCTGCTGGCGGCGGGGCTGTCGGCGTTGACGCTGACGTGCGCCGTGTGGCTGAACCAGCAGGACTACCGTTACGGCGCGCTGTCCGCTATGGTGCTGGACGTGGGGCAGGGGGAGAGCGTCATCGTGTGGTCAGGCGGCGACACGGCGTTGGTGGACTGCGGCAGCAGCAACAGCTACAAGGAGCCCGGCGGCCTTGCCGCCGACACGCTGCACAGCATGGGCGTGAAGCACCTTGGCGCCGTGGTGGTGACCCACTACCACGCCGACCACACCAACGGGCTGTACGAGGTGCTGCGCCGCGTCCCGGTGGACACGCTGTACCTGCCGGACATAGAGGACGAGTACGGCGTGCGGGAGCGGCTGGAATCGCTGGCGGCGGAGCGGGGGACGGCGGTGCGATACGTCACCGGCGTCACGACGCTGCCGCTGGGCGGCGGCACCGTGACCGTCTACCCGCCGGTGCAGGACGGCGGCGATCTGAACGAGCTGGGGCTGACGGCCCTTGCCACCGCCGGGGACTTCGATCTGCTCATCACCGGCGATATGTCCGGCGGCACGGAGCGGAAGCTGGTGGAGACGTACACCCTCCCGGACGTGGAGGTGCTGGTGGTCAGCCACCACGGCTCCCGCCACAGCTCGGACGAACGGTTTCTGCAAGCCATCACGCCGCAGGCGGCGGTCATCAGCGTGGGAGATAACAGCTACGGTCACCCGTCACAGGAGACGATGCAGCGGCTGCGGGATGTGGGCGCGGAGATCTGGCGCACCGACACACAGGGCACCGTCCGCATCACCGTAAACGGAGGATAACTATGGCAAAGGATAAGAAAGAGAAGCTCCCCGGCTATGAGGAGCTGCACAGTGCCGTGAAAAGCGACACGGTGGGGAACGTGTATATCTTCTTCGGCGAGGAGACGTACCTCATGCAGCAGGCCATCCGGGAATTGCAGGAGCATCTGGTGCCGGCGGGCTTCGAGGAATTCAACTACCACCGTCTCGCCGGCAAGGGGCTGACCGTGCAGGAGATCACCGAGGCGGCGGAGGCGATGCCCATGATGGCGGAGCACACGCTGGTCACGGTGACGGATATGGACATCTTCAAGCTGGACGAGGCGCAGCGCGGTGCGCTGGTCGCGCTGCTGGAGGACTTCCCGGAGTACTGCACGCTGGTGTTCCTCTACCGCCAGATCCCCTACACACGGGACGGCAGGCTGAAAAAGCTCACCGCCGCCGTAGCGCAGTACGTCCAGACCGTGGAATTTACCCAGCAGGGGCAGCAGAAGCTGTACCGCTGGGCGCGTAAGCGGTTTGCCGCCGCCGGGAAGGACATCGACGACGGTGTGACGGATCATCTGCTGTTCACCTGCGGCAGTCTCATGGAGGGGCTTGTGCCGGAGATCGCCAAGATCGCCGCCTATGCCAAGGGGGCGAAGATCACCCGCGCTGACATCGACGCCGTGGCGGATCCCGTGCTGGACGCCCGCATTTTCGATATGACCAACGCCGTCACCGCCAAGGACTACAACAGGGCGGCGGAGGTGCTGGCGGAGCTGCTGCGGCAGCAGGAGGAGCCTATCGCCATTCTGGCTGCGCTGGGGAAGGAGCTGCGGCGGCTGTACACCGCCCGTCTCGCCATCGACAGCGGCAAGGATCGCGTCTGGCTGAAGGATCTGTGGCGCATGAAGAGCGATTACCCCGCCAAGCTGCTGCTGGGCGCGGCGCAGAACGCCCGCCGCAGCTGGTGCCGCGACGCCATCAAGCGTTGCCAGACGCTGGATCGCCGCATGAAAAGCGAGCGCGGCATGGACAGCGAGGGGGAGCTGAAGCTGTTCCTCGTGGAATTGGCAGGTGCGAAATGAAGCACCGCGTCCGCGAGGTCATCGTGGTGGAGGGACGCTACGACAGGAACGCGCTTTTGCAGGCGGTGGACGCCACCGTGGTGGAGGTGGGCGGCTTCGCCCTGTTCAACGACCGGGAAAAGGCGGCGTATCTCCGCCGTCTGGCGGAGGCGAGGGGCGTGATCCTGCTGACCGACCCGGACGGCGCGGGCTTCGTGCTCCGCAGCCACCTGAAGGGGCTGCTGCCTCCGGACAGAGTAAAGCAGGCGTATGTCCCCGACGTGTACGGCAAGGAGAAGCGCAAGAGAAAGCCGGGGAAGGAGGGCAAGCTGGGCGTGGAGGGTATGACGCCGCAGGTGCTGACGGACGCTCTTCGCCGCGCCGGTGCCACCTTCGAGGGGGAGGATGCACCCCGCCGCTCCGCCGGTATTACGAAGGAGGATCTTCTGGACAAGGGACTGATCGGCCCCGGCTCCGCCGAAAGGCGGGCAACGCTGCAAAGGGAGCTGGGGCTGCCCGCACGGCTGACCGCCAATGGGCTTCTGGAGGCGTTGGATCTCCTGCTGACGCGGGAGGAATTTGACGCCCTGTGAGTTTTTTGCAGGAGGGAGGGCAAACCTCTTGCAATTCCCCTCATGGGCGGTTATAATTAAAAATTGCTTTTGCACAATATTACGACATACAAGGAGTGTGAGAAAGATCATGGCCGAGGAAATCAAGACCCCCGAAACGGAGGAGTCCGGCAAAAACTTTATTATCAATTTCATCGACGAGGACATCGCAGAGGGTGGTCAGTTTCAGGGAATGACCGTCCACACCCGTTTCCCGCCGGAGCCTAACGGCTATCTGCACATCGGGCACTGCAAGGCACTGACCATCGACTTCGGCACCGCCGAGCGGTACAACGGACTTTGCAACCTGCGTATGGACGACACCAACCCCACCAAGGAGGACGAGGAGTTCGTAGAGGCCATTAAGCAGGACATCCACTGGCTGGGCTTTGACTGGGGCGACCGCTTCTTCTACGGATCCGACTATTTTGAGGAGGATTACCGCCAGGCGGTGCTGCTCATCAAGAAGGGTTTGGCATACGTCTGCCAGCTGACGCCGGAGGAGTTCAAGGCGAACCGCGGCGACATCGGTATCCCCGCCGTGTCCCCCTACCGCGACCGCCCCATGGAGGAGAGCCTCGATCTGTTCGCCCGTATGCGGGCAGGGGAGTTCCCCAACGGCGCCATGACGCTGCGCGCCAAGATCGACCTTGCCAGCGGCAACTTCAATATGCGCGACCCGGTGATCTACCGTATCAACCACATGAGCCACCACCGGCAGGGCGACAAGTGGTGCATCTACCCCATGTACGACTTCGCCCACCCCATTCAGGACGCGCTGGAGGGCATCACCCACAGCCTGTGCTCTCTGGAGTTTGAGGCGCACCGCCCCCTGTACAACTGGGTCATCGACCACTGCGAGCTGCCCGCCCGTCCCCGGCAGATCGAGTTCGCCCGTCTGGGCATCGACCACACGGTGATGTCCAAGCGGAAGCTGCGCAAGCTGGTGGAGGAGCACTATGTCTCCGGCTGGGACGATCCCCGTATGCCCACGCTGTGCGGTCTGCGCCGCCGGGGCTATACCGCCGCCGCCATCCGCAGCTTCTGCGAGCGTATCGGCGTGGCGAAGTCCCCCAACGTCATCGAGTACGGCTTTCTGGAGCACTGTCTGCGGGAGGATCTGAACGCCAATGCCGAGCGCACTATGGCGGTGCTGCACCCCGTGAAGCTGACCGTCACCAACTACCCCGAGGGCAAGAGCGAGACGTTCACCGTGGAGAATAACCCCACCGACCCGGCGCAGGGTACCCACGAGATCACCTTCTCCCGCCACCTGTGGATCGAGGAGGACGACTTCATGGAGGTGCCCGTGCCCAAGTATAAGCGTCTGACCCCCGGCGGCTTTGAGTGCCGTCTGAAGGGCGCGTATCTGGTGAAGTGCACCGGCTGCGTCAAGGACGAGAGCGGCAGAGTGACGGAGGTTCTCTGCGAGTACGACCCCCAGTCCAGCGGCGGCGACCCCGCCGACGGGCGGAAGGTCAAGGGTGCCACGCTCCACTGGGTGGACGCCGCCAACTGCACCGACGCGGAGGTGCGGCTGTACGACAACCTGTTTGCCGACGAGCAGCCCGACGGCCCCGACAAGGACTTTTTGGACTGCCTGAACCCGGAGAGCCTGACGGTGCTCACCGGCTGCAAGGTGGAGCCGGAGATGCGTAAGGTGGCGGCGGAGTTCGACAGGAGGGACGACCGTACCGCCGTCAACGCCCCCACGTTCCAGTTCATGCGTATGGGCTACTTCTGTCTGGACAACCGCGACAGCTCCGCGGAGCATCTGGTGTTCAACCGCAGCGTGTCCCTGAAGGACAGCTTCAAGAAATAAACGGAAAAACAGCGTCTCCGGCCACGCCGGAGACGCTGCTTTTCATCCGAACCACCCTTTTTTCCGCCGGGGCGGCGGCTCCCTCCGCACGGGCTTATCCACCAGAATAATGTCGTCCCCGAATTTCTGCACACACTCCCACGGGATGTAGTAATCCTCGCCCCGCCCGAACAGGCCGAAGAACCGGCAGGGGCCGAACACGATCAACGCCTTCACCGCCCCCTCCGGAATGGTCAGCTCCACATCGCCTACGCAGCCCAGCCGGGAACCGTCGCACAGGTTGATGACCTCCTTGCGCCGCAGCTGCGTGAATCTGCACAGCATACGCCTCACCTCTCACTATACGGTATGATGGGCGCAGCCCGTCCCATACCGTCGAATTTCAGAGCTTTGCGCCGCCGGGAATAACCCGCGCACCGGCGGGAAATACTGCCTCTATCAAGGAAAAGGCAGGTGGCGGTATGCGGAGCAGAGTGGAGATCAGCGGTATCAATACGGCGCGGCTGCCTGTGCTGAAAAACGACGAAATGACGGTGCTTCTCCGCCGCGCCAAGGCCGGCGACACGGCGGCGCGGGAAAAGCTGATCTGCGGCAATCTGCGTCTGGTGCTGTCGGTGCTCCAGCGATTCGCCGGACGGGGCGAAAGCCCTGACGATCTGTTCCAGGTGGGTTGCATCGGGCTGATGAAGGCGATCGACAATTTCGACGTAAACCAGCCCGTGCGCTTCTCCACGTACGGCGTGCCCATGATCGTGGGGGAGATACGCCGCTACCTGCGGGACAACAGTGCCCTCCGCGTCAGCCGCAGTATGCGCGACACGGCGTACCGCGTGCTGAAGGCGCGGGAGACGCTGCTGGCGGAGACGCAGCGGGAGCCTACGGTGGAGCAGATCGCCCAATATCTGAGCATCCCGCGGGAGGACGTGGTGTTCGCCGTGGACGCCCTCAGCGACCCGGTCAGCCTGTACGAGCCGCTGTACGCCGACAGCGGCGACACGGTCTGCGTCATGGATCAGGTGCGGGACGAGAAAAACACAGACGAGGGCTGGCTGGATCGTATCGCGCTGAAGGACGCCATCTCCCATCTGGACGATCGCCAGCGCAGCATCCTCGCCCTACGGTTCTGTCAGGGCAAGACCCAGATGGAGGTCAGCACCGAGATCGGCATTTCTCAGGCGCAGGTGTCCCGTCTGGAAAAAAACGCGCTGACCGCCATCAAAAAGAATATGTGAGCCATATCCCCCGGCACCGCCGGGGGATATTTCCCGTCTGTCCGAATTTGGGGAAACGCCCCTTTTCTTTTGGAACGGTTTGGTGTATACTATACGCTGAAAAAATATTTGAGTATATACCGGAGGTATTGCCATGTTTGAAAACCGCCGGGAGATCATGCAGGACGTGTTCCTGACGTATCTGCCCGCCCAACACTTCAAAACCAGCCGATTGACGCTGAACCTCGTCACGGGGCTGGATCGCGCTTCCGCGTCCGCCAACGCACTGCTCCCCGCCGTGCTGCGCCGCGGCACCGTCCGCTGCCCGGATATGGAGAGCCTCTCTGCCGCGCTGGACACCCTGTACGGTGCCAACATCGACTACACCGTCCGCAAAAAGGGCGAGCGTCAGTGCGTGGGCTTTGCCGCCGGATTCATCGACGACGGCTTTACCCCCCACGGCGAGAAGCTGCTGGAGCCGGTGGCGCAGCAGCTGGGCGAGCTGCTGCTGGAGCCAGTCACCCGTGACGGCTGCTTCCTCAGCGAGTACGTGGACAGCGAAAAAGCCAACCTCATCGACGCCATCCGCGCCCTGAAAAACGACAAGCGCGATTGGGCGGACATCCGACTTATGCAGGAGATGTGCGCCGGGGAGCCGTACAGCGTCCTCCGCCTTGGCGACGAGGAGACCGCCGGAGCCATCACCGCCGATGCGCTTTACCGCCACGGGCAGGAGCTGATGGCGTCCAGCCGCGTGGAGCTGATCTACTGCGGCGGCGCGGAGGAGCGTCGCGTGGAGGACGCCGTGCTGTCGGCACTGGCGAAGCTGCCCCGCGGCAGCCAGACGCCGCTGCCGCCGGTGCGCCGCGCAGCGGCACCGGAGACGCCCCGCTGCATCATCGAGACTATGGACGTGACCCAGGGCAAGCTGGCGATGGGCTATCGCTGCACCAGCGACGACTACCCCGCCATGGTGCTGGCAAACCTGATCTTCGGCGGCACCAGCAACTCCAAGCTGTTCCTCAACGTCCGGGAGAAGCACAGCCTCTGCTACTACGCCTCCAGCAGCTACGCCCGCAGCAAGGGCATCCTCACTGTGTCCAGCGGCGTGGAGGTCACGGACTTCGAGCGGGCGGAGGAGGAGATCGAACGCCAGCTCCACGCCGTCCAGCAGGGGGACTGGGAGGACTGGGAGCAGGAGGGCGCGCTGCAGGCGATCCGCACCTCACTGCTGTCTCTGACGGACTCACAGGGCGCGTTGGAGAACTTCTATCTGGGTCAGATCGCCTCCGGTGCGACGGAAACGCCGGAGGAGCTGGCATCATCGCTGCAGCAGGTGACGAAGGAGCGCATCGTGGCGGCAGCCCGCACGGTGACGCCCGACACCGTGTACTTCCTGCGCGGAAAGGAGGAGGCGTAACATGGATAAGAAGCTGTACCCCCGCATCGGCGAGGAAGTGATACACGTCACACTGGACAACGGACTGCCCGTGTGCATCGTGCCCAAGAAGGGCTTTTCCCGCAAATACGCGCTGTTCGCCACCCGCTACGGCGGCATGGATATGCGCTTTCAGCTGAACGGACAGTGGCTGGACACCCCGGCGGGCATCGCCCACTATCTGGAGCATAAAATGTTCGATACCGAGGGCGGCAACGCCTTGCAGGAGCTGGCGAAGAACGGCGCGGAGCCTAACGCCTTCACATCCAACGCCATCACCTGCTACTACTTCGACTCCACGGAGAAGTTCTACGAGAATCTGGAGATCCTGCTCTCCTTCGTCTCCATCCCCTACTTCACGGAGGAGAGCGTGGAGAAGGAGCAGGGCATCATCGGTCAGGAGATCGGCATGATCGAGGACAACCCGGAGTGGCAGGTCTATAAGCAGCTGATGCAGTCCCTGTACCGCCACAGCCCCGCCCGCACACCGGTGGCGGGCAGCGTGGAGAGCATCAGCCACATCACCGCCCAGACGCTGTACGACTGCCACAAGGCGTTCTACACCCCCGCCAATATGTGCCTTGTGGTGGTGGGCGACGTGGAGCCGGAGCAGGTGCTGTCCGTTGCCCGCCGCGTCCTGCCTGCGGAGCGCGGCACGGTCATCGACCGGGACTACGGCGAGGAGGAGCCTACCGACGCCGCCGCGCCCTACGCGGAAAAGCGCATGGAGGTCTCCATGCCCACGTTCCTGCTGGGCTTCAAGTGCCCGCCCCAGCACGGCGGCGAAGCGCAGCACCGCTTCACCGCCATCGGTGAGCTGGCGTGCGACGTGCTTATGGGCGAGTCCAGCCCCCTGTACGCCCGGCTGTACAGCCAGGGGCTGATCAACGGCTCCTTCGGCTCCGCCTTCGACATTCTCCCCGGCGCGGCATACGTCTACGCCGGCGGCGACAGTAAGGATCCCAAGGCGGTGGCGGAGGCGATCATCGCGGAGGCGCAGCGTCTTGCGTCGGAGGGCGTGGACGGCGACTACTACAAGCGCATCGTCAACGCCAACTTCGGTGCGGCTCTCCGCGGGCTGAACTCCTTCGAGTCCATCGCTGTCTCCATGGCGGAGGGTCACTTCCAGGGCTACGACCCCTGCCGCTTCCCGGAGATCTACGACAGCATCACCGTGGAGGACGTGCTGGCGTTCCTCCGTGATAATTTCACCCGGCAGCACATGGCACTGTCGGTGATCGTACCGTCTGAGGAGGTATAACATGGACGTAAGGATCATGACGGACAGCCCCATCCGTTTTCCGGGGCTTTTCGGGGACTGGGCGTTCACCGGCTCGTCCGTGGCGTTCCACATCGGGGGCAAAGCCATCTACTGGTACGGCATCATCATCGCGCTGGGCGTGCTGCTGGCTCTCTGGTTCTGTATGCACCAGAAGGAGAAGTACGGCATCACCGAGGATAACCTCATGGACGCCGTTCTCTGGGGTATCCCTCTGTCCATTGTAGGTGCGCGGCTGTACTACGTGATATTCTATCTGGATCGCTTCCGCCGGGAGGACGGCTCCCTCGACTGGGGCAAGACCGTCGCCATCTGGGACGGCGGGCTGGCGATCTACGGTGCGGTGATCGCGGCGTTTCTCGTGGGGCTTTTCCTCAGCCGCAAAAAGGGCTTCAAGCTGGGGGCGATGACCGATCTGGTGGTCATGGGCTTCCTGATCGGGCAGGCGGCGGGACGCTGGGGCAACTTTATGAACCGCGAGGCGTTCGGCGGCGCGACGACGCTGCCGTGGCGTATGCAGCTCACCACCGACACCGGCGCGCTGGTGGAGGTGCACCCCACCTTCCTGTACGAAAGCCTTTGGAACGTGGTGGGTCTGCTGCTCATCGTGTTCGTCGTCTCCAAGGCGCGCCGCTTCGACGGCGAGAACACGTGGTTCTACTTCCTCTGGTACGGCTTGGGACGCTTCTGGATCGAGGGTCTGCGTACCGACAGCCTGTACCTCTTCCATTGGACCATCGGCGGGCAGCCCGTCCGCGTCAGTCAGGCACTGAGCCTTGTGATGGTGCTGGTGTCGGCGTTCATGCTTTTCTACAATCTGAAGCTCCACCCCCACACCAGGGAGGAGCTGTATGTAAACATCCGCGCAGCGGAAAAGCCCACCGCCGGAGACGAACCCTCTCAAGAGAAATAGCGGACAGAAAAACAGCACCCACGGCATACGCCGTGGGTGCTGTTTTCTATGTAGCTCAGTGCCGCCGTGCGGTCAGATAGTGGTTGTTGTAGTACGTCTCCGTCAGGGAGGAGATCACCACGCAGTGCCCGTTGTAGTAGGAGGACGAGGCGTGGATGAACTGGTCGCCGCCGATATAGATGCCCACATGGGACGCCACCGCGCCGTAGTCCTGGAAGAACACCAGATCACCGGGCTGTAAATCACTGCGGGACACCTCCGTGCCGCGGCTCAGCTGGCTGGTGGCACCGTGGGGCAGGCTGACGCCCACCTGCGAGAACACATAGGTGGTGAAGCCGGAGCAGTCGAACCCGCCGGGAGCCGCCCCGCCGTACACATAGGGCGTGCCCAGATACTGCTGGGCGATGGACACCACGTCGCTGCCGGAGGCAGAGGCGGCGGGCGTCTCCGCCGGCGTTTCCACCGGCGTCTCGGCAGGCGTTTCCGCAGGTGTCTCGGCGGGGGAGCAGATCAGCACATACTGGGACGCCACGTACCCGCTGACGCCGTTATAGGTGACGGCGAACCAGCCGCCCGGCTCAATGCCGGTGACGGCGATGACCGTGCCGTTGGACACGGTGGCAAGGGAGCTGCTGCCGCTCTTGGCGGCGGTGCGGATGTTCAGAATATCCGCCGTGACCTTGCCCGCGCCGTTCAGACCGCTGGCACTGTCGTAGCGCGTCACATACTGGGCGATCACATAGCCCCGCTGCCCCTCATAGGAGACGCGGTACCAGTCGCCCTCCACGGCGGTCAGCTCCACCACCGTGCCCTTGTCCAGCGTTTTCAGAATGTCGTTTCCGGTGCCTGCACCGCTACGCATACGCACGCCGGTGCCGGACACCACGCCCAACGCCTGAATGGTCTCGGAGACGGGAGCTTCCTCCTTCGTCTCATCCTTCTTCTCCGTTTCCGCCTTCGTTTCCGCCTTCTCCTCGGTCTTTGCCTCGGTCTCGGCGGTCTTGGAAGCGGACTTGGCGGACAGGTCGCCGTTGTTCACCGCCGCGTCCTCCGCCGTCTCGGCGTTCTCCTGGGTGGCAAGCACCGCCGCGCCCGCCATGGCGGACAGCCGCGCCGCATCGGGGGAGAGGATGGGGTCGGTCAGCAGCGACGGGGCGGCAGCCACCGTCAGAGGAACGGCCTGGGGCACGCTCACTGTGTTGGCACTGGCACCGCCGGTCAGCACGGCGTCCCCGCCGATGACCAGCAGGGAGGCAAGACCGATAGCCAGCGCAGAAAATAGCTTTCTCATAGGCGCACACTTACAGCTTTCCGGCCAGAGCGCGCTCCAGCCAAATGCAGCCCACGTCCATGGCGGCGTACAGGCTGTCCTTCTCGGACTTCTTCACCACCCGGTCACGGGACTTCAGATCGGGGTCGGTCAGCTGCAGCTGCACGGACACGCGCTTTGCCACGTCCATGTCCTTCTCCTTGACCGTGTCCAGAATTTGCAGCAGCACGATATACTTGTCCGCCATGCTGCCGTAGTAGATGAAATTATCCACCCGGCGCAGGGGGTGATTCTTATAAACAAGCCCTTCGGGCTTCTTACTATCAGCCATGATTCTACCTCCGGAAAAAATTTGTAACCAAATTGTAACACATTTGGCGGGGGCTGTCAACGCACGAGGGGCAGGAAATAATTAGTCGAACCGCCGCAAACAAAAAAATGACCGCCCGAAGGCGGTCATTTTTGCAATTTTTACAGCTCCAGATAGCTTTTCACCAGCACCTGCAGCAGCTCGTCCCGGTCGATCTTGCAGATCAGCGACCGTGCGGAGTTGTGGTTGGTGATGTAGGTGGGATCCGCCGACAGGATATAGCCCACGATCTGGTTGATGGGGTCGTACCCCTTTTCCTTGAGAGATTCATAGACGGAGGTCAGGATATAGTGCACCTGCTGCTCCTTATCCTCTGCCGCGTTGAACTTTCTGGTGAACTCGTCCATGTGGGCACCGCCTTTCTCTCAGAATTACCCTTAGTATACGCCTTTTTTCCGCCGCTGTAAAGAGGGAAAAGTGCCGCACACTGAGAGAAATCTGCGCCTTAGTGCCGCAGCTCCGCGCCGAACCGCTTGGCGATTTTCCGCAGTACCCCGGCGGCGACCTCCTCGATCTCGGCGGAGGTCAGCGTTTTCTCCTTGGAGCCGATGGACAGCCGCAGCGTCAGGGACTTTTTCCCGGCGGGCACCTGCTTGCCCCGGTATTCGTCCACGAAGGACACGCCGTGGAGCAGCTCGCTCTTGATGCCGCCCACGGTCTGCACCACGTCCTTCCACTGGACGGAGCCGTCCAGCAGCAGGGAGATGTCGTAGTCGGTCATGGGGTACTCGGCGATGTGGGTGAACGTGTTGGTGCGGGACTTCAGCGGCACCAGAGAATCCTGATCCAGCTGGAAGAGCATCACGTTGAGGTTCTTGATGCCGCACGCCATGGAGACCTTCTTCGCCAGCAGCGCAAGGTCGCCCACCCTCTCCTCACCGCGGTAGATGTTCAGCCACACCACGTTGTCCGCCCAGATGGGCTTTTCCTCCTGCCGGAAGGTCAGCGTCTCCATGTGCACGTACCGCGCCATCATCTCCACCACGCCCTTGACCCTCCGGAACAGGGCGGTGATGTCCTTGTCGGTGGAGGCAAAGGCACCGGCGACATTCTTCCGCTGGGAGGGCAGCTTCTCCCGTGCATCGTAGGGGGCGGTGTAGTTCTCGTCCCGGAACACCTGCGCCGTCTCGAAGATGGCGAAGTCGTTGAAGTACCGCTCGTTCTTCACCACCGCTTTGCACAGGTTGGGCAGCAGGGAGGAGCGCACGAACCGCTCCGCCGGGGACGGCGGCGTGGACAGGGACAGGATCCCCTCGGTGCTCTGCAAAACGGCGTTGACGAACTGCTCATCCATCCACGGATAGGTGAAGATCTCCTGCATCCCGCAGCGGATGGCGAGGTACTCCTTGATGCGCCGCTCCAGATCCTTGTCCAGCTGGTTGATGGCACCGTCGAAGGTGGTGGTGATAGGCTCCGCCTCGAAGTTCTCGTAGCCGTACATCCGGGCGACCTCCTCCATGATGTCCGCCTGAATGGACACGTCGCCGGTGGAACGCCACGTGGGCACCACAAGGTGCATATTGTCGCCCTCGAAGCTGACCGTATAGCCCAGAAGCTCTAACTTGTGCCTGATCTCCTCCGGCAGCAGACGCTTCCCCAGCCGGCGTTCCAGCCAGCTGAGAGCCACATCGATCTCCGCCTGCTTCAAGTGGGTGGGATATTCGTCCACCAGTCCCGTGACCTTCATCTCCGGATACAGCTGGGACAGCAGCTGCATGGACAGGTCAAACGCCTGGTCGCAGCGTTCCGGGTCGATGGCCTTTTCGTACCGTGCGGACGCCTCCGTGCGGTTGTCGTACCGCAGAGCCGTGCGGCGGATGCCCTTGGCGTCGAAGTTGGCGACCTCAAGGATCACCTTGTCCGTCTCCGGCAGGATGGAGTCCTTGGCACCGCCCATAACGCCTGCCAGACCCACCACGCCCGCGTCGTCGGCGATCACCAGATCGTCGGCGGTGAGAGCCAGCTCCTTGCCGTTGAGAAGCAGCAGCTTTTCGCCCTCACCGGCGCGGCGCACGATGATGTGACCGGCGATGCGGTCGGAGTCGAAGGCGTGGGTGGGCTGCCCGGTGGCGAGCATCACGTAGTTGGTGATGTCCACCAGCGCGTTGATGGGGCGCATACCCACGCGCCAGATACGGCTCTGCATCTCATAGGGCGCGGGCTTCACGCTGAGCCCCTCGATCTGGGCGGACAGATACCGGGGGCACCGCTCCGTGTCCTCCACGGTGACGTGGAACCCGGAGGTGTTCTCCACGTTCCGGTCGAAGTGGGGAAACTCCTTCATGGGCAGGTCGTACAGTGCCGCGATCTCCCGTGCGATGCCGTAGTGCCCCCACAGGTCGGGGCGGTTGGTCATGGACTTGTTGTCGATCTCCAGAATGATGTCGTCCAGATCCAGCGCGTCGGCAAGGGGCGTACCGGCGGGCGCGTCAAAATCGCTCAGATCGAGGATGTGCGCCTCCTCCTTGGTGGGGAACAGATCGGCAAGGCCGATCTCCGCCGCGCCGCAGATCATGCCGTAGCTCTCCACGCCCCGCAGCTTGCTCTGCTTGATCTCCACCGGCTCGCCCTCGCCGTGCCAGCGGCACATGGCGCCGGGCAGAGCCACGGCGACCTTCATGCCCGCCCGGAGGTTGGTGCCGCCGCAGACGATGTCCTTCACCTCGCCGCCGATGTCGGTCTTGCAGACCTTCAGCTTGTCGGCGTTGGGGTGCTGCTCCACGGCGTTGATAATGCCCACCGCCATGTGCTCAAATTGCTTCGCCAGCTCCACGGCGTCCTCCACCTCCACGGTGGACATGGTCAGATCGTAAGCCAGCCTTTTCAGATCGGCGTCCGCCGGAAGCTGCACGTAATCACGGATCCAATTCAAAGATACTTTCATTTCGATAGCCCTCCCTCATCAACGGAACTGGTTCAAAAACCGCAGGTCTGCGCTGTGGAACAGCCGGACGTCGTCCACGCCGTAGCGCATCATCACCAGACGGTCAAGACCGATGTTGACATAGAAGCCGGTGTACTCGTTGGGGTCAAGACCGGCGGCCTTCAGTACGTTGGGATGGGGCGTACCGCCGGGCATGACCTCGATCCAGCCCACGTGCTTGCACACGCTGCACCCCTTGCCGCCGCAGACGAGGCAGCCCATGTCGATCTCAAAGCCCGGCTCCACGAAGGGGAAGAAGCCGGCGCGCATCCGCACCGGGACGTCCCGGCCGAACACCTTGCTCAAAATGCTCTTGATCATCACCTTGCCGGAGGCAAAGGTAAAGTCCTTGTCCACGATCAACGCCTCATACTGGAAGAACGCCCGCTCGTGCCGTGCGTCCGTCGTCTCGTTGCGGTACACCTTGCCGGGGTACACGAAACGGTAGGGTGCCTTGTGGGTCTGCATATACCGCACGGAGCCGCCGGTCAGATGGGGACGCAGGCACAGCTTGTCCCAGCACTCGCCCTTGTCGTGCCCTGCCAGCCAGTAGGTGTCCATGCTCTCGCGGGCGGGGTGGTTGGGGGGAAAGTTCAGGTTGTCAAAGCCGTACAGCTCGCTGGTGATGTCATCCTCCTCGAAGATCTCAAAGCCCATGGAGCGGAAGGCGTCGTTCAGATCGTAGCACATCTGGGTGATGGGGTGCAGCCCGCCGCCCAGCGGCGGCGTACCCGGCACGGAGACGTCGAAATCGGGATCCACCTCGCTCGCCTTCATTTTCAACTCGTCCCGCCGCGCATCCAGCAGCGCGGACAGCTGCCCCTTCACCTGATTGACCGCCTTGCCCATCTCCGGGCGCAGTGCCGCGTCCAGCTTGGGCAGCTCCTTCATCAGCTCCGTCAGGCTGCCCTGCTTGCCCAGCAGCGAGGCCTTGATGTCCTGCAATTCCGTCTCACTGGCGACGGCCTCAATGCGCTGCCTGCCCTCTGCCAGCAGCTTTTCCAGTTTCTCTTTCATAGTGTATCGCGTCCTCCTTTTGCGAGTTGTTAATCGGGACTGGGAGCCGTGCAATAAAAAAACACCCTCCGTCCCATCACTTGGGACGAAAGGCGAACTTCCGTGGTACCACCCAGCTTCGCGGACAGCGTCCGCGCACTCGTTTCCCCATAACGGAGGCTGACCCGTCCGCGCATTTCCTCGCGGCAGCTCCCGGGCGAACACTGCGGTACATCCCAAGTCGGCTTGCAGCCGGCGGCCGACTCTCTCTGCCGGATGTGCGTGGTGCAGATTTTCCCGTTCACAGCTTTTTCTCTCGATTTAGCTTCGATGGATAACTTATACCACAACAAAAGAAAACTTGCAAGCACTTTTTTCATCCTGCGATACGAAAAAAGCACCTTTTACGATTGACAAGTGTGCTATACTGTACAAAAAAGCGAGAGGAGCCACCGCCATGGAGCTGATCGACAGAGAATTTGTCCGCCGCGCCCTGCCCGCCCGTCCCGCCAACGGGCACAAGGGCACCTTCGGCAAGGTGTGCCTTCTGGGCGGCAGCGTGGGCTACACCGGCGCACCGGTGCTCTGCGCCGGGGCGGCAGTCCGCAGCGGCTGCGGACTGGTCTATCTGGGGGTGCCGGAGTGCGTCTGGCAAATCGCTGCCGCCAAGTGCCTGTGCGCCATGCCCTTCCCCTTACCGGAGAAGGACGGTGCCCTCGCCCTCAGCGGCGAGGCGGATTTCCGCCGCCGCGCCGAGGGCTGTGACGCCGTGGCGATTGGCTGCGGCATGGGGCGCAGCGCGGACAGCGACGCCTTGACCCGCCGCCTGCTGACGCTGCCCCAGCCCCTTGTGCTGGACGCGGACGGCATAAACGCGCTGTCCGGGCATATAGATACACTGTCCTGCCGCCGCGGCCTCACCACGGTGCTGACGCCCCATGACGGCGAGCTGGCGCGTATTGGCGGCGACATGACCGCCCCCCGTGAGTCGTCCGCCGCCGCCTTTGCCGCCCGGCACGGCGTCTGCCTTGTCCGCAAGGGGCACCGCACCGTCATAGCCGCCCCGGACGGGCGTCTGGCGGTGAACACCACCGGCAGCGACGGCATGGCGAAGGGCGGCAGCGGCGACGTGCTCACCGGGCTGCTGACCGGACTGCTGGCGCAGGGCGTGGAGCCGTTCGCGGCGTGCTGCTGCGCCGTCTGGCTCCACGGCCGGGCGGGCGATCTGGCGGCGGAGGAAAAAGGGCACCGGGGCATGACCCCTGCGGATATGATAGAGAAGCTGCCCTACGCGCTGAAAGAGGTGGAATAGGGGACACAAAGCCTTCCTGAAAAGGAGGGAGCAAGTGTGAAAAAGAGTATTTTACCGCTGCTGCTCTGCGCCGTGCTGCTGTGCGGCTGCGGCGAAAAACCGCTGGCGGTGCAGGAGCAGTACCGCACGGTGCTGTCGGCGGACATGGAGGCGGAGGTGGTCAGCCACACGGCGAGCGACGACCGCGCCTTCACCCTGACGTGCCACTATGACCGGGCGGGACAGTCCGTCACCACGGTCACATCACCGTCGGAGCTGAAGGGGCTGACCGCCGTGCTGGTGGACGGGGAGCTGTCGCTGAAAAGCAACGGTCAGCTTCTCCCGGCGGGGGACAGCACCGATGTCTGTCCCGCCAACTGCCTTCCGTATCTGCTGGAGGCACTGGCGGAGGGCTATCTGACCGAGCAGGGGCGCGAGACGCTGGAGGACACGCCCTGCCTTCGCCTGACGGTGCAGACCACCGGGCGCAGCGGCGCGCAGGTGCTGTGCACCGTCTGGCTGGACGAGGGCACTCTCATTCCCCGCTACGCGGAGTTTTCACAGAACGGACAAGTGGTGCTGACGGCGCGGATGCGCTCCTTTGCCTGCACCACGGAGGATACACCATCGGAGGGATAACAATGGAGTCAACACTAAAGAGAACATGGGCGGAGATCGATCTGGACGCGCTGTCGTACAACTACCGCGTCCTGCGTGACCACGTGGGCGCGGACGTGAAGTTTCTGGGCGTGGTAAAGGCGGACGCCTACGGCCACGGTGCCGTGCAGGTCAGCCGCACGTTACAGGAGCTGGGCGCGGACTATCTGGCGGTGTCCAGCATCGACGAGGCGGCGGAGCTGCGCTGCAACGGCATCACCATGCCCATTCTGATCCTGGGGCATACGCCCCGGGAGCAGGTGGGACGCCTTATGGATCTGCACATCACCCAGGCGGTGTCCTGTCAGGCGAAGGCACTGGAATACAGCGAGGAGGCGGTGCGCCACGGCGGCGAGCTGACGGTGCACATCAAGGTGGACACCGGTATGTCCCGTCTGGGCTACCTCGTCTCTGGCAGGCACTTCGCCACCGGCACGGCGGCCATCTGCGCCGCCTGCGCCCTGCCGGGTCTGCGGGCGGAGGGCATATTCACCCACTTCGCCGTGGCGGACGAGCCGGACGGCGGCAGCCGCGCCTACACACAGGAGCAGCTGTCCCTCTTCCGCCGCGTCATCGACGCGGTGGAGGCGCAGCGCGGTCAACGCTTCGCCCTCCGCCACTGCGCCAACTCCGGCGGCGTGGCGTCCTACCCGGATAGCTTCATGGACATGGTGCGCCCCGGCATCCTTTTGTACGGCGGCGGCGAGCTGGCGTCGCAGCTGGGTCTGCGCCCGGTGATGACGCTCAAAACCACCGTCAGCACCATCAAGACCTATGAGCCGGGTACCGACATCAGCTACGGGCGGCGGTATACCACGCCCCGCGTCACCCGCATGGGCGTGGTGCCCTACGGCTACGCTGACGGCTTCTTCCGCTGCCTGTCGGATCGCTGCGCCCTTGTGACGGAGCACGGCGCAGCTCCCCAGCGGGGACGCATCTGCATGGATATGTCCATGATCGACCTGACGGAGCTGCCGCAGGTGCAGGTGGGGGACGAGGTGGAGGTGTTCGGCAAGCGTCAGCGGGTGGACACGCTGGCGACGGCGGCGGGCACCATCCCCTACGAGCTGACCTGCGCCGTCAGCCGCCGTGTGCCCCGCGTGTACTACAAGGCGGGGCAGGAGGTCGACAAGGAGCTTCTTCTTCGGTTCTGACACCTCCTATCCCGCAGACGCATAGGATAGACCGGGCGGGACAAAAGGAATTTGCGCCCTGCGGGGGCGTATAAATCCTGCCGCTGCGGGAACAATGGAAGTGACCTGAGGACATATCCCTCCGGTACTTCTTGCCTCGGAGTGTGAACTGTGTGGATACGACTGTCAGACGCGGCGACATTTACTATGCCGATCTCAGCCCGGTGGTGGGCAGCGAGCAGGGAGGCGTGCGCCCGGTGCTCATCGTGCAGAACGATACCGGCAACCGCCACAGCCCCACCGTGATCGCCGCCGCCATCACCTCCCAGCTGGGCAAGGCGAAGCTGCCCACCCATATTGCGCTGGCGGCGCAGGGCAGCGGTCTGCCCAAGGATTCCGTCATCCTGCTGGAGCAGATCCGCACGCTGGATAAAAAGCGTCTGCGGGAGCGGATGGGTCGTGTGGACGGTGCGGTGATGGAAAAGGTGGATGCCGCCATCGCCGTCAGCTTCGGGCTGACGGGTAGCCATCTCGTGTGACGATATGGCATTTGACATGAGGAAAGCGGTTCGCGCATACCCTTACGGTGTGAGCGAGCCGCTTTTTTTGTGGGAGGAGGTGATGGGCGGTGGAATATCCCGTCTGCCTGCGGGGCAGCCGCGTGGGCACGCTGTGCGTCCGCCCCGCGCCGGAGTCCGCGGAGCTTCGCGCCGCCTGCGCCGCCGTGCCCCGGGGGCTGTACCGCCTGTACCTGTGCGGCAGCGGGGGAGAGGTGCTCCTGGGTGTCACGGAGGACGGCGCGCTTCGCCGCCGCTTTTCCCGTGAGCTGCTGTCTCCCGCCGGCGACATCCTCCGCGGCGAGCTGCGCGTCTGCGCGGAGGACGCGCCGCCGCGTCCCGGCTTCCTCTCCTGCCTGCCGCCCTCGGCGCACCTGACGCGCCGGGAGGGCTGCACGGAGGTGACGCTGCCCTTCCGGGCGGGGGACGTTTTCCCGCTGCCGGAGCTGTTTTGCTTCGCACTGCCGGGGCAGGACACCGTGCGCTACCTCTTTGACGGTGCGGGCCGCCCCGTTATGCCGAAAATTTGAAAAAACACTACCACATCTTGTGGAAATGTGCTATAATACCTCCGACTATGTGGTTTGCCACAGGAATCAGGAGGGTTAAGAGAGATGAGATGCCCCTATTGCGGTTATAAAGAGAGCAAGGTCGTGGACTCCCGCCCTGCCGAGGAGGGCAGCAGCATCCGCCGCCGCCGCGAATGTCTCCAATGCGAAAAACGCTTTACCACCTACGAGACGGTGGAGAGCCTGCCCATGGTGGTCATCAAGAAGGACGGCTCCCGCCAGAGCTTCGACCGGAACAAGGTGCTGCGGGGCATCCAACGCTCCTGCGAAAAGCGTCCCGTGCCCGTGGCGGACATGGAGCACATGGCGATGGAGATCGAGCAGGAGCTGCAAAACTCTCTGGAGCGTGAGGTCAGCACCGTGGCGATCGGCGAAAAGGTCATGGAGAAGCTGAAGAAGGCGGACGAGGTCGCCTACGTCCGCTTCGCCTCCGTCTACCGCCAGTTCAAGGACATCAACACCTTCATGTCCGAGCTGAACAAGCTCCTCAGCGAGAAATAAGCTAAAAAATATTCTTCGCGCTGATCTGCTGTGTCTCGGCGATGAGCCGGAACTGATGGCGCAGCTCCGCCAGCACCGGGTACATATCCTCCGTGCTGTTCTGGCGGCACAGAGCCAAAGCCTGCGCCAGCAGCGACTCTGCCTCGTCCAGCTCCGTGTGGCTCACCACGATGTGCATATACCCCTGCACCTCCTGCCACATATCCCACAGCCGCTCCAGCGCGACGCTGCCATCGCCGCCGCCGTCCAGTGCGGCGGTCACGCCGTCCAGCGCGTCCGCCCATTCCTCACAGCGATCCGTGACCCACGCGGCGTTCCACAGGGTAAAGACCAGCACCGCTGCCAGCACCCCTATGGGTAAGCGAACGGCCCTCATCGCGCCGCCTCCTTTTTCAGACACACCACGGTGCCCTGCTGATCCACGGACAGCAGGAACACATCCTCGCTGTGCCCGACGCCCTGCCGCCGCAGCTCCTGCTGCAGCCACCGTTCGTCCCGTCCCGCCTGCCGGAGATTGCCCGTCAGCACCCGTCCGTCGTTGATGACGACTGTGGGCAGGAACACGTCGTCCTGCACGTCCAGCCCCAGCTGCTCCGGCGTCGCCGGCTGCCTGTCGCTGCGTACCAGCACGGACAGCCGCCCGTTCGTCTCCAGCACGGCGTACTTCACGTCGTCCAGATCGGTGATCCCCTGTCCTCGCAGCTGCTCCAGCAGCTCGTCCAGCGTCAGCCGGTTGCGGCGCATAGTCTCCTGCCGCAGCTTGCCGTCGAAGATCACCAACGCCGGTGTGCCGCACACCAGCTCCCGGAAACGCACGTTCCGCAGGCTGATGGCACTGAACAGCGTGGACAGCGCGATCAGCGTGATAATAGGTATCACCCCGTTGAACAGCGGCAGGGCGAAGTCCTGCATGGGCACCGACGCCAGATCGGAGATCAGCAGCGTCAGCACCAGCTCGATGGGCTCCAATTCGCCGATCTGCCGCTTACCGCTGAGGCGCAGTCCCGCGATCAGCAGCAGATAGAGTATCACCGTGCGGAAAAAGGCAGTTGCCATAAAAACACCCCTTCGGAAACTTGTATTCCGAGAAAGTATGCCCCAACGCGGGGAAAATATGTCGGAGGAAGATCTCTTATGTGTGGTATCGTAGGATACGTAGGAACGCAGCAGGCGGCCCCCCTGCTGCTGGACGGTCTGCGCCGTCTGGAATACCGGGGCTACGACTCTGCCGGCATGGCGGTCTGCGGCGGGGGAGGACTGCAGGTGCGTAAGGCTCCCGGCCGTCTGAAGGTCTTGGAGGAGCGCGTCCACGGCGGAGCCGACCTGAACGGCACCGTGGGCATCGGACATACCCGCTGGGCGACCCACGGCGAGCCCAACGAGATCAACGCCCATCCCCAGACCAGCGGCGACGGCAAGTTCGCCGTGGTGCACAACGGCATCATCGAGAACTACGCCCCCTTGAAGCAGGAGCTTATCCGGCAGGGCTGCACCTTCGTCTCCGAGACGGACACCGAGGTGGTGGCGGAGCTCCTTGCCTACGGCTACCGCCAGTGCGGCGACGTGTTCGAGGCGGTGAACCGTATGCTCTCCAAGGTGGAGGGCACCTACGCGCTGGGCATCCTCTGCGCCGACACGCCGGATCGCATCATCGCCGCCCGAAAGGACGCGCCGCTGCTGCTGGGCTTCGGCAAAGGGGAGAACTTCCTGGCGTCCGACGTGACGGCACTCCTGTGCCACACCCGCGACGTGGTGTATATGGACGACGGGGAGCTGGCGATCATCACCGCCGGCGGCGTCCGCATCTACGATGAACGCCGCCGCCCCATCGAGAAGGAGCACCACCACATCGACTGGGACGTGGACGCCGCCGAAAAGGGCGGCTACGACCACTTCATGCTCAAGGAGATCTACGAGCAGCCCGCCGCCGTGCGCCGCGCCGTCACCGGGCGCATCCGGGACGGCAGGGTGGTTCTCAGCGACCTGACCATGACCGACCGCGACATCCGCGCCATCGGGCGCATCTGCATCGTCGCCTGCGGCTCCAGCTACCACGTGGGCATGGTGGGCAAATACGCTCTGGAGCGTATGCTTCGCCGCCCTGTGGAGGTCTGCCTCGCCTCCGAGTTCCGTTACAGCGACCCGCTGGTGGGGGACGGCGACCTTGTCATCGTCATCAGCCAGTCCGGCGAAACGCTGGACACCATGGCGGCACTCCGGGAGGCGAAGAAGCGCGGTGCCCGCGTGCTGGGCATCGTCAACGTGGTGGGCTCCTCCATTGCCCGCGAGAGCGACGACGTGCTCTACACATGGGCGGGGCCCGAGATCGCCGTGGCGACCACCAAGGCGTACAGCACCCAGATGGCGGTGCTGCACCTGCTGGGGTTGTACTTCGGCGACGTTATGGGCACGCTGGACTATGAGACGTACTCCGCCATGGTGCGCGGTCTGGAATCTCTGCCCACCCAGATGGAGGAGGTGCTCTCCCGCACGGAGCCGATCCGTGAGGCCGCCAAATGGCTGGCAGGGGAGGAGGACGTGTTCTTCCTGGGGCGCAATCTGGACTACGCCCTGTCGCTGGAGGGCAGCCTCAAGCTGAAGGAGATCTCCTACATCCACTCCGAGGCATACGCCTCCGGCGAGCTGAAGCACGGCACCATCTCCCTGATCCGCGAGGGTACGCCGGTGGTGGCGGTGGCGACCTACCTGCCTCTGCTGGACAAGGCGTTCAGCAACGTGGTGGAGGTGCAGGCGCGGGGTGCCAAGGTGCTGGCACTGACCACCGAGAGCGGCGCGCCGCTGCTCCACAAGCGCGTGGATGCGGTGCTCACCGTGCCGGAGACGGAGGCGATGCTCCTGCCCCAGCTGGGCGTCATCCCCCTGCAATTACTGTCCTATTACACCGCCTTGGAGCGCGGCTGTGACATCGACAAGCCCCGCAATCTGGCGAAATCCGTCACCGTGGAATAAGAAAACCGGGAGGGAAACGGACAAAAACCGTTTCCCCCCTTTCTTTTTTCCCGCCGGTATGCTATACTCATAAATCGATTGAACAAGGAAAGGGCGTGTATTCCATGCACGAGGAGCTGATCCGCCGGCTCAACGAAACAAAAACCATGTCCATTGTGGGTATGTGTAAGAACGCAGGCAAGACCACCATGCTCAACTGGCTGCTCACCGGCGGCCACCTGCGGGGCACGCTGGGTCTTACGTCCATCGGCAGAGACGGTGAGTCCACCGATGTGGTCACCGGCACGGAAAAGCCCGGCATCTTCGTCCGGGAGGGTACCCTCATCGCCACCGCGAAGGATATGCTGCGTCTGGGCGACGTGACCAAGGAGATTCTGATGACCACCGGCATCCCCACACCGCTGGGGGAGGTCGTCATCCTCCGCGCCCGCAGTGCCGGCTATGTCCAGCTGGCGGGGCCCTCCATCACCACCCAGCTTCGCTCCGTGTCCGAGAGCTTTTTCTCTCTGGGCGCGGACATCTCCGTGATCGACGGCGCGCTGGGGCGCAAGAGCCTCGGTGCCCGCGCCGTGGCGGATGGCGTCATTCTCTGCACCGGTGCCAGCTACAACGCCAGCATGGAGAAGGTCATCGCCGACACGGTGCATATCTACCGTCTGATGAATCTGCCCAAGGCGGAGGTGCTTCCGCCGGAGGCGACCGACGGTCTGGAAAGCTGCATCAAGGCGCACGGAGCCGCCCTCGTCACCGGCGCGCTTACCGATGCCGCGGTGGTGCCCCTGCTCCGCAGCGGCGTGCTGCGGAAATGCCGCCTTGTGGTCAAGGATCCCAGCAAGGTGCTCCTCAGTGCCGATACGCTGGACAAGCTCACCGTGCGGGACGTTTCTCTGGAAACGGAGGACGCCGCCCGTACCCTGTGCGTCACCGTCAACCCTGTCTCCGCCTACGGCTGGAAGTTCGACAAGGACGAATTTCTCTGCCGTATGCGTGAAGCGGTGGACGTACCTGTTATCAACGTGAAGGAGGAACTGGCATGATCTCGATCAAATTTGAAGAGCGGGAAAAGATCGGACTGCAATACGCATTGGAGACGCTGCACGGCTGCTCTCCCTTCGGGCAGGAGCGTGTGCGCCGCCTGCGGTTCTACGCCCCGGAGGAGCGGGCGGAGCTGGAGGAGGAGCTGTACAACGTGGAGCAGGCGGCGAACGCCGCCGGCGAATTGAAGGACGACTATAACCGTCTGATGACCGGCCTGTGCCAGATGAAGGACATCCGCAACTCTCTCCGCCGCTGCGCGGAGGGGGAGACGCCCGACCACGTGGAGCTGTTCGAGATCAAGGGCTACCTCCAGCGTCTGGAGGGCATCCGCCCCCTGTTCGAGCGCATCACCGCCGTCACCCGCTTCAAGGGCATGGCGTTCCACGATGTCACCGCCGCGCTGGCGATTTTGGATCCGGACGGCACCGGCAGCCGCGGCTTCTACATCCCCGACAGTGCGACCCCCAAGCTCAAGGAGATCCGCAACGCCAAAAAGACCGTGGAGGAACGCCTCTTCCACGCCCAGACCGACGCGGAAAAGGACGATCTGCGCCTGCAGCGCACCCGCCTGTGCGGTGAGGAGGACGCGGAGGAGATGCACGTCCGCAAGCGCATGGGCGCAGCCCTCGCCCCCATGGTGCCCGACCTGCTGTCCGACGCGGAGACGGCGGGACGCCTCGACTTCATCATCCAGAAGGCTCTGTTCGCCGTGCGCTACGGCGGCGTCCGCCCGGAGCTGACCGACGGTGATCTGGAGCTGACCGACATGATCAACCCGGAGCTCTGCGATCTGCTGGAGGAGCAGGGTCGCCGCTTCGTCCCCGTCTCCATCTCCCTCACGGCGGGAGCCACCGTTATCACCGGTGCCAACATGGGCGGTAAGTCCGTGGCGATGAAGACCGTGGCACTGAACGTCCTGCTGCTGCAGGCGGGCTTCCTTGTCTGTGCGAAAAAAGCCCGTATGCCCCTGTTCCACAGCGTCAAAATGCTCTTTGACGACCTCCAGTCCATCCAATCCGGACTCTCCGGCTTCGGCTCCGAGATCGTCCAGTTCCAGAAGGCACTGACCGAGGTGGAGCAGGGCTACTCCCTGTTCCTGCTGGACGAGTTCGCCCGCGGCACCAACCCCGACGAGGGCGCGGTCATCGTGCAGGCGGTCACCCGCTATCTCAACCACGTGAACGCCGTCTCCCTCCTGACCACCCACTACGACAAGGTGGCGGAGTACGCCCGCACCCACTACCAGATCATCGGACTGCGGGACATCGACCCGGAGGCGATCCGCCGCGAGCTGGCGGTCACCAGCGAGGACGGCGTGGCAGTCATCGCCCGCCACATGAACTACGGCCTCTACCGCGTGGAGGGCAAGTCCGACTGCCCCCGTGACGCGCTGAATATCTGCCGTATGCTCTCCCTCAAGCCGGAGATCCTCTCCATGATCGAGGAAAGCTACTGATCCTACCCCACAGAGGAGGGCGGCGTCTGCGCCGCCCTCCTTTTCTGTCCCAAAACGGCGGCTCCGGCGCGAAAACCCCTCCTTTTCCCCGCTTTTGCAGATCCATATCACCGCCTGTTTCTTTTCGGGAAAAATGCCAAATTTCGGGCTGAAATTTATTCGTATCGCACAAAAAAATTATTGTCTTTTCTGTCACAATGTCACTTGACAAACCCGCTGAAAAAGGTATAATTTGAAAGTAGAATTTCATAATATCAGTCAATAGAGGCGCGGAGAGCAGGGTACTGTGTTTTTGGGGACAGGCCCCCGTCAGGGGCACAGGAAGGGGCTTTCCGCCGAAGGTCGCGTGCAGGTCTGAACGCACGGGGCCTGGCAGCGTGGTGTAAGCGGCGTTGCTGTCATGTAGTGATACATGGAGCGCTATTGGTCAACGACCTTGACCGATAGTGCTTTTTTCATACCCAAAAGAAGTACCAAGGCCAGATCTGGTATTTGGAATGCACGTCCAAAATTTTGAAGGAGGAAAAACTTATGGAAAAGATGACATCTCTGCTTCGCCTGCGTATGAGCGCGAAGGACGCCCACTACGGCGGCAACCTGGTGGACGGTGCCCACATGGTTCACCTGTTCGGCGACGTGGCTACCGAGCTGCTGATCAAGTGCGACGGTGACGAGGGTCTGTTCTGCGCTTACGACAACGTGGAGTTCCTGGCACCCGTCTATGCCGGCGACTACATCGAGGCGTACGGCGAGATCGAGAAGATCGGCAACACCTCCCGCACCATGAAGTTCGAGGCCCGCAAGGTCATCGTCTCCCGCCCCGACATCAGTGCTTCCGCCGCTGACGTTCTGGCCGAGCCCGTGGTGGTCTGCCGTGCCCACGGCACCTGCGTCACCCCCAAGGACTGCCAGCGCAACAAGATCGAGAAGTAAGGGAGTGTAATGATGGAAAAGCTCATTATTACCGCCGCTATCTGCGGTGCCGAGGTCACCAAGGCCTCCAACCCCGCCGTTCCTTACACCGTTGAGGAGATGGTGCGCGAGGCGAAGTCCGCCTACGAGGCCGGTGCCGCCATCCTGCACATCCACGTCCGCAACGACGACGGTACCCCCACCCAGGATCGCGAGCGTTTCCGCGTGGTGATGGATGCCATCCGCAAGGAGCTGCCCGACGTCATTATGATCCCCTCCACCGGCGGTGCCACCGGCATGAGCCCCGAGGAGCGTCTGCAGCCCACCGAGCTGTTCCCCGAGATGGCTACCCTCGACTGCGGTACCTGCAACTTCGGCGACGAGATCTTCGACAACACCATGCCCACCATGCGTGCCTTCGGCAAGCGTATGCTGGCGAACAACATCAAGCCCGAGTATGAGTGCTTCGAGATCGGCCATCTGGATACCATCCTGACCATGGCGAAGAAGGGCGAGGTTCCCGGTGCTCCCATGCAGTTCAACTTCGTGCTGGGCGTCAACGGCTGCACCCCCGCCACCATCCCCAACCTGTGCCATCTGGTGAGCCAGATCCCCGCCGGCTCCACCTGGACCGTCACCGGCGTGGGCAAGTCCGCCTGGACTATGGCGGCTGCCGGTATCGCCATGGGCGGTAACGTCCGCGTGGGCTTCGAGGATAACGTCTATCTGGGCAAGGGTCAGAAGGCCGGCTCCAACGGCGAGCTGGTGGCGAAGGTCGTCCGCATGGCGAAGGAGCTGGGTCGCGAGATCGCTACCTCTGCCGAGGCTCGTGAGATCCTGTCCCTCAAGCCCCTGAAGTAAGCTTCACATACACTGACATATAAGACATATAATTTTTAGGAGGAAACTAAAATGGCTGAACTGAAAGGCAACAAGTACGGTACCCACCGCGTTATCGAGCCCAAG
>URXW01000007.1 GCA_900551995.1 uncultured Eubacteriales bacterium | reverse complement strand
ATTTTCCGATAGTGTAATGGACGTCTTTTATGTCCGTCCATTTTTCAAATCTTTATGGAATCTTCAAAAATTCCTCTTATCATGTATCTAAAGAAAAAACATCTGCCCAGCGGCAGAAAAGAAAAAAACCGCTGCTGGGCAGACCCATTTTCACGCTTAATTTATATTCACTGGTGGCGGTTTTGAGAAATCAAGGCCGCTGCTTTCTTTCTGTCATTCCCAGCAGTTAAAGGCATGGCGGCCCACGGGAGGACGCCGCCATGCTGTTTTAATACTATTTGGCGAATATCCGCAAAAATCCGTTGTTGATGCTGCCGTAAAGTTCTCCCCACAGGCAATCGAGGTAGGACACATTTTTAGAATTGGTGCAGATCATCAGTGTCCCCTTCCATATGGAAGGGGCACCCCACGGCGTGGGATGCCATAATCAAAGATTACCGACAGCCGCAGGCTATCGCACCGGATGGCCTGCGGCTGCTCCCGCGCTGACAAAGAAATCTCGTAAATTCTCGAAGCCAGGAGGTTTTACGAAAAGGATCCTCCTCTTTCCGCTTTGCACATTCGCCGCCATTAGGACATTGTTTTAGCGGCATCTCTTTCTCACGACTCCTTCAGCCAGCGGGAGAACTCCTCCGGCGAGATCGCGCCGCTGTCGCAGTCCTCTTTTTTCTTTCTGGCCTCCTCGCTCCAGGCGTAGAACGCGCTTTTGGTCAGCCTGCCGGCATTGATGCGGGCGAAACGCTTCTTGTACTCCCTGCGGTATTCCTTGAACATCTCGTCGCCCTGCTTGCGCTGCGTCCATGTGTTGATGGCCCCCATCTCCCGGCAGGTGCGGCCCTTGCTGTCGCAGACCCGGCCGCAGTACTCCGTGCTGGCCTTGCCCGTCACGGCGAAGTAGCGCAGGCAGTTCTTACACACCCGCATCCTCACCTCACGCTTCACGCACTCCCGCACATGGAAATCGATGAGGTCGTAGATGTCCCTGGGATAGAGCACCTCGGCAAAAACCTTACGGTCGATGACCTCAAAGTTCATGGTCTGGGGCTGGAACTGAAAGGTGTTCAGCGTGTCGCCGCCCTCGGCGTTATAGTAGGTCACCATCTTCTCGGATACGGATTTCTTCTCCCCGTCCATGTCCAACGCCTGTGCGATCAGCCCCTTGATCTGCTTCTGCATGGTGTCGATGCTGCTGCAAAGATGGGAAATCTTCTTGTGTGGCAGCAAGTCCTGAAAATCTCTGGGTGCGGTGCTGTCTACCATGTCTAGCCGCTCCAGCCAGTCCAGCCGCAGCAGCTCAAAGCAGATATGCCGGGATGCCAGTTCCTTCAAACCAGCCGCTACGATTTGCAACTCACTATAGTCCCTGGACTGATAAAAAGACATCAACGCCCTGTCCATCTTCTTGGTGATGGGCTCCAGCTCCCAGATATCCATATACAGCAGACTCATCAGACTTTCCGGAAACGGAAAGTCTTTTTTTATGGTCTGCTCTCTGTCCGCTGCATCGGTGTACTCGTAGTACTCCCTGCCGCCGTCGATGTAGGTTCTGAAAATGTAGGTATGCATAATGGAGTCTCCTTAAAACGGGATTAGACTGATGAAATGTATAGTGTTCAATAAGACTTGACAACGGGGTATTGACATGTTATAGTATGTCCAGAAGTAGACGCAGGAAACAGGTTTTATGAAATAAGTCTAATCTATTAAGGCAGATATGTCAACCGTTATTTTCGGAACCTTGAAAAGTTGATCCCTGCCGCCGCAGCCCGGATGCTCCGGGCGAAGTGTCGCCACGAGCCCGCAAAGGGGGAGCGCACCAACGGAGCGAGAGTGCGGCATACAGCAGAGAAAAAACATAGGGGGTGAGATCGAAAAGGTCTGCATTACCGTCAAAAACTGAATACGCTCTACCAACAAAGCTGCAAGGAGGACACGATTTGAAGAAAAGCATTTATACCAGCTATGATGAACTGCCCCTGCTGCTGAGTGTGAAGCAGCTGGTGGATCTCATGGGAGTCTCGGACTCCAGCATCTACGAACTCATTCAGGAAGATGACTTTCCCTCTCTGCGGATCGGCAAACGCATCGTCGTTCCGAAGGAGGAACTGCGGAAATGGATCACCGCGCACACGAAAGGGGCGTCGGAATGCTGAACACGCCCTATGTGAAGAAGGACACCATCAAAAATTATTTTCCCCTCCCCAACGCCATTTTTGATTTGGGACTGCACCACATGGAGATCAACATCTACGCTTACCTCCTCCGCATTGAGGATCGCCGCACCTACCAGTGCATCGTCAGCTACCGCACCATCGCAAGGAAGCTGGGCATCTCGGTCAACACCGTGGCAAAGTACGTTGCCGCACTGGAGGAGCATGGGCTCATCCGAACAGAGCACACGGAGATCATCACCAGGGACGGTCTCAAGCGCAACGGATGTCTCAAGTACACCATCCTGCCGATCAAGAATGCCCTCGCCCTCTGCTATGAGCGTCAGCTGGAGAAAGCGGGACAAGCCATGGAACGGCAGCGGGCACAGGCAAGAGCCGAAAAGCTGGGCGCTACATTCATTCCGGCAGCGGGAGAGCAGAGCGCGTAAAGTACCGCCATGTACACCGCTGTAAGCCGCCGTGTGAGATTTTACGGTCGAAGGCAGCAACAACAGCGAGGGCAGTTATGTGGGGGCGTTCAGGGCAGAAATGCCCCGTAGGGGCAAAGTTCCCACCCTTCGGTGGGGCAAGCATAGCGTCCGGCTATACGCCGGACGCACTCGCCGGGGCAAGGCCCCGGCACCCCCGGCCCCAAGGGGGAGAAAGGAGTTCAATGCAGAGAAAGAAAACAGCGATCATCACCGCAAGAATGACACCGGGCATCAAAGACCTGATCCAGCATCAGGCCAAGCAAGCCGGAATGACCGTCACCGATTATATCATCACCTGTGCGCTGGGCAAGGAGATCGTCCGGGTGGACGGACTGGATGAGATCTTCGCCGAAGTGAAAGCCCAGGGCAGGAATCTTAATCAACTCACGACACTGGCAAACATGGGACGCATCCAGATCCTCAGAAGCGACGAGCTCATCGACGGTTAGCGTAGTTTATTCCGGTACGAAAAAACTGCACCAAGACTCCGTTGCCTTGGTGCAGTTTTCTTTTGACTGGGTTGTGTTTGTAGAGTTGCGTTCTGGCACTATCTTTCAAACACGGTCTCCCCATTGAACGTCAACCGGCAGATACTCTCTGGCTCCATGGGCTCATCGAACCGTGTCCAGATCATGCAGCTGTCGTCGGTCTGATCCGCAATAAAGCTCCAATCGCAGGGGATAGGTTTGCCGTCCGCGTCAAATACCCTGAACGCGCCGAGAATGCCGGTGGTAGAGTCCACATAGTCGGCAAAATACACCGCCATGGATAGCTTGGAGCACTCGATCCTATCCGCTGTCAGCGTCTCGCCGCCGTAGGACAGGGAAACATTCTCCGCCAGCACCTCGCTTTCAATGGTGACCGGCGTGCCTTCCAGCGTGACCCGCCAGTCCCCTGGCAGCACGGTGGTGGTGATCTCCTTTCCGCCCCAGTGCAGCTCCAAATAGGGGAGCGCTTCCCTGTCAACGGCCACATCCCGCCAAAAGTATCGCCAGTCGGCATCCGTGGCATCCGGATCAAACTCGTCGGGCTGTTCGAAATGACAGTGGGGCTCTGGGTAGATGACCGTGTCCGTCCGCGTGTCCAGGAAATACCAGTTCTTCTCCCAGGTCGCGGACCATTCGTCCGAACCCAGCGGCTCTTTCATCACCAGCTGAAGAGTGCCGTCCTCCCACCCGGCGTTGCAGATGGACGCACCGCAGGGCAGTTGCACGTCCGCGTCCCCCGGCTGCCAGTAATACCGTACCGTTCCGTTGCGGAATCGCTGCTGGCACTGGGGCAGCTTTGCGTTCTCTCCGGCGTTTTCCACCATCTCCGCCACGTTGAAGTCGATCTTCTCGTGGTCGAACCACCGTTTCTCCTGCCAGTTTGCGAAGGTCATCACCAGGCCGTTGGCACTGTCGCCGGGCTGCCAGTCGGCGTATACTACGCCCTCCAGCTCATTCTCCGGCACGCCGGCCTTCCGCTCCAGAAAATACGACACATAAGCGCCGGACATCATCTTACCGGGAAAATACAGCTCGAAGTCGGCAAATTTCCCTGTTTGGTCAAGGACGGCTCCCTCATTTGCCTTTACGGAATAGAGAAGATAAAGAGCTCGTTCATCAGAGATCACCTTTTCCACCTTGATCTGCAGTTCTTCCGTGGCTGCGGCCTGCGGTTGCTGTTGGGAGATCACCGGCACCTCGTCTGCGTCACCGATGACGGTCTGACCGGGGGAAAAGATGTCGCGCCACGACAGCGGTATTCGGCTGATGGCGAAGGCGGTCACGGATACGCCCAGTATGATCAGCACCGCCGCACACGCGGCAGATAATTTGGGAAAGCGGGTGCGTTTTCTCCGGTCTGCATTTGTGCGGTTAAAGTCGAGGGCTTCTTCCAGATATGCGGTGTCAATATCTCCGATGGCTGACACCAGCTTGTCGGTTTTCCGATCCATTATATGTTTGCCTCCTTACGATTCAGGTATTGATGTAGTTTTCCGCGTATTCTGCTGAGCCGGACAGACACGTTGTTCTCGGTGATGCCAAATGCGTCTGCCAGCTCGGATATTGATTCTGAGAACCAGTAGCGTTTCACAAACATGACTCTGTCATCTTTGGGCAAGGCAGCGAGAAATGCGTTGATCTGAGCAGATAGTTCTCTTATCGAGAGCTGCTCATCCATGGAGTTGTCGGGGATACAGTCCTCCAGTTCGGATAGTGAGACCTCAAATTGGCTGCCCCGCTTTATCGCGGAATTGGTACGGAGCTTCTTCAAAGAGCGGTTGCGAACGATACGGCAGATGTAGGCTCTCAGCGGGTCGGGGGATTGAGGAGGAATACTGTTCCATGCGCCAAGATAGGCGTCGTTCACACATTCTTCCGCGTCCTGATGATCGTTCAGAATGCTTCTGGCGATTTTCATGCACAGGTCGCCGTATTTTTGGGACAGTTCGGTGATGGCCTGTTCTGAGCGCTCAAAAAACAGGCGTATAATTTGTTTGTCATCCATATGGCAGGGCTTCCTCCTTTCTCCCTCTGTACATAAACTACCTTTCCATGGGCAAATATTACACAATTTCCAAAAAAGTCTTATAAAATTTTATCAAAAGAATAGTGGCGAGTAAAGGATTGCTGCGGGCAAAGCTACTTCGGTTATAGGCAGAATGAATCCACCTCGCTCTTACCATCCGAATCTGTCCGAAGTATGCACAGCGTGAATCCTCCCAAATTGGGTTCAGTTTCTTTGGCAAGGGCAAGTATTTCCTCCGACACCTCTTTTGATGTCAAGCAGAACGATCCGACCGCATTGCAGAGAACGATAAACCTCTTATACTTGCAGAATAACTCTTTGTATTTGCGGTACTTACTCACAATTCTTTCGGAGTATGTTTTGTATCTCTCCGAAAGGTCGATGAGGCTCTCTCCAACCGCCACCGCTTCGCCCAAATCGAAGTATGAGTAGTTTTCAGCTTTTCCGCCATGCACTTTTTTCGCATTCGCCCTAATATCCGCCGCAGTGCGTCCTTTCCCAAAGTTTTCTTTTGAGATTCTCCGCATGACAGACTCGCTTTCGGTTGTCAGTCGTGTAACTTCAATGCCAATTTCACCGGAATCCCCAAGCACAAAATCCGGCCGCTCAGTTTTAAGAATTTTCATACTCTTGAGTTCTCTATAGTGTGAGGATAAGTCGAATAGAACCGCATATTCTTCTCGAGCTTTCATATCATCGGACGAGCTATCTTCTTCCAAAAACTGACACAAATATTCGCCAAAAGTGCGGTAATCGCGTGCGCTCAAATTGTGCGCATACTCGCAGAGAGACAGCTTGTCAAACACATACTCAGCCCCGTCTATATTGACCGTTTCCCGTGCTGCGTCAAAAGTGTCGTATTCAAATGATTGGAGTGATGCAACGGTTTTTGCCAGTTGTTTGAGCGTAGCATCTCTATGAGTTTGCATTTCGTTCATAACGTTCTCCCTCCCACAACACGGATGCGAACCGCTTGGGGTCAATAACCCCTAAAATCTCCAAAATTCGCCGGAAACGCGCGGTTCGCATCCATGCAAATCTCCTCAACAAGTTGCAAAAAAGCTGTGAAATATAAAATTTCACAGCTTTTCTTGGTGGACCTGAAGGGATTCGAACCCTCGACCTCTCGGATGCGAACCGAACGCTCTCCCAGCTGAGCTACAAGCCCGAATATGAAATTGTACCGCGGCTACCGCACTTTGTCAGGCGGAAAGCCCAAATCACTTGCGTACCACACTATTATACACACTTCCGGGAAAAAAGCAAGAGGAAATTCTCACGGCGGCACATTATTAGCAGAAATGAACGGAAATATCAGAATTGCATATTTTACTTATGCGGATTCTGTGGTATAATGCGTCTGTTGTGCGGAGGTGCGCTTTTGCGGCGCGGCCGCCGGCAAATTCTAAAAAAGATCGGGGAGTTTTGACTATGAGCAGAACCTTGGGTACCGTTGTGCGGGGCGTCCGTGCCCCCATTTTCCGCGAGGGAGACAGCGTGGTGGAGATCACTGCCAGCACTGTGCTGAACGCTTTGTCCGAAAATGGCATTGCTCCCCGCGACGGCGATGTGGTGGCAGTCACCGAGTCCGTGGTGGCGCGCTGCCAGGGCAACTACGCCACCTGCGAGCAGATCGCCGAGGACGTGCGCGCCAAGACCGGCGGCAAGACCGTGGGCGTGGCGTTCCCCATCCTCAGCCGCAACCGCTTCTCCCTGCTGCTGCGCGGCATCGCCATGGGCGCGGAGAAGATCGTGCTGCTGCTGAGTTATCCCTCTGACGAGGTGGGCAACCATCTGGTGAGCCTCGACCAGCTGGACGAGGCGGGCATCGACCCGTGGCACGACGTGCTGTCTCTGGAGCAGTTCCGCAACGCCTTCGGCGAGGTGGTGCATCCCTTCACCGGCGTGGACTACGTGGCATACTACAAGTCCATCATCGAGGACGCCGGAGCCAAGGCGGAGATCGTGTTCGCCAACCGCGTCACCGCCATCCTGCCCTACACCGACACGGTGATCACCTGCGACATCCACAGCCGCCAGCGCAGCAAGCGTCTGCTGACCGCCGCCGGTGCCAAGGTGGTGCTGGGTCTGGACGACCTGCTGACCGCACCCGTGGACGGCAGCGGCTACAACGCCCAGTACGGCCTGCTGGGCAGCAACAAGGCGGACGACGACCGCGTGAAGCTGTTTCCCCGCGACGCCAAGGCGGTGGCGGAGGCCATCGGCAAGGCGATGAGCGACGCCACCGGCAAGCGGGTGGAGGCCATGGTCTACGGCGACGGCGCGTTTAAGGATCCCGCCGGGAAGATCTGGGAGCTGGCTGACCCCGTGGTGGCTCCCGGCTATACCAGCGGTCTGGCGGGTACGCCCAACGAGCTGAAGCTGAAGTATCTGGCGGACAAGGAGTTCGCCGACCTCAGCGGCGAGGAGCTGAAGAACGCCATCTCCGAGAAGATCAAGGCGAAGGACGCCAAGAAGTCTCTGGTGGGCAACATGGTGTCCGAGGGCACCACGCCCCGGAACCTCACCGATCTGATCGGCTCCCTGTGCGACCTGACCAGCGGCTCCGGCGACAAGGGCACCCCCATCGTCTACATTCAGGGCTATTTCGACAACTACACCAACGAGTAAAACGCAGCAGCCCCCGGCGAAGCCGGGGGCTGCTCTTATAAGGGGAGGGGAGAGGGACGGTGCGCCTCTGGTGTCTCAGTCGTACAGAACCTGACCGACGGCCTTTGTGGAGCAGCCGTATTCATCCTCATCCGCCTCGTACTCATAGCATTTTTCCACGCTATCGTAGGTGCCGTCCACCGGTTCCTCGAACTCCAGTGCGTCGAGGAACGCCGCCGTCTCCACGGCGAAGGAAGGGACGTCGAGGCTGAAGGAGACGCTGCCCTTGTCGGTGTTGAGCCGAATCTCAATGTCAAGATCGCGGCTGTTGTACATGGTGTCGCGCAGGGGGTCGATGGGCTTGCGGCTGTTGGCGGCGTCCGACAGGGCGTGGGAGATCAGATCCTGCGCCTGCTGGCGGGTCAGCTCCGCGAACGCGCCGGTTTCATATTGGGTGACATGGCCGCCCACCACGTTGTTCACGCCGCCATACGTCCGCAGAACGTCCAGCCCCATAAGTGCTTCGCGGCAGTCGGTGCGGTTCACCACCTGGATGAGCAGGCGGTGAATGTCGGAGCCGCTGGGCACCGGGGTGAAGAAGGCGCGCTGCATTTCTGCGCCGTTTTTCAGCGTGTACGTCATGTAGACATAGTAGGTATCCGTGCCGCTGCTGTCCAAGTGGTCGCGGTAGGCGGTGTTCCCGCCGAAGGTGTCGCCACCGTTCTCGTCGTACTGCTTGAGGATGGCGCGGTGGAGGGAGATCACGCTCTCCACCGCCGCGGGATCGTCAGTGTTCAGCTCCGCCGCGCTGATGCGGAAGCGGACGGAGTCCACGTTGTCCACGTTGGGGACGCGGTGCTGGAAGCCGGTGGCGTCCAGCCGGATGCAGCACACCACCGCCGCCAGCACCACCACCATAGCGGCAGTCTCCACCCACCAGCGTTTGGTGAAAATGCGGAATTTCTTTTGCAGCAGCATCTGGGCGGCGAAGAAGCAGATCACGCCCATGATGATCTGGCAGAGGAGCAGGCTGAACAGCCCGCTGCCGTAGAAGGTGGTATAGTGCAGGAACAGCCCCAGCCCCAGACCGCCGCACAGCCCGATGCTCCAGCGCGCCACAGGCCGCAGCCAGCGGAAGGAGATGGCGTCGCCCGCCGATTCGCTGGGACGCTTTTTATTGAGATACCAGACGAGAAGCAGCAGCGCGACCCCCACGGCGGCGTAGACGCCGCAGACGGTGAACGCCTCCGGCGACAGCTCCTCCAGAGGGAACTGATAGTCCATTCCCTCCACGGTGATCCAACGCGTTGTGTTGGTGTTGATGCTCTCCCAGATCCGCATCACAGGCGTCAGAAAACGGATGGCGCGGGGGAACTCGCTGCCGGAGTAACCGAAATAGAACAGCTGCGCCATAGCTGACACCACGGCAAACAGTAGGAGGGCGGCGAGGTTCACCGCGCCGTAAAATACCGGGATCGCCAGCAGCCAGCCGGTGATCATGGCGCAGAGGGAGGCGAGGGCGAAG
Source organism: uncultured Eubacteriales bacterium (assembly GCA_900551995.1). Classification (GTDB taxonomy): domain Bacteria; phylum Bacillota; class Clostridia; order Oscillospirales; family Oscillospiraceae; genus Vescimonas. The sequence goes on along the minus strand of URXW01000007.1, from coordinate 48,508 downwards.
AAGAACAGCTCCATCAGCTCCGTCAGCAGCAGCCACGAGGCAAGAGCCTCCCAGTCCACGAAGCCGCGTCCCGCGCAGCAGAGCACGCTGAGGAGGAACACCAGCACGTTGCCCGCCGTCAGTATGCCGAAGCCGGAGAGCGCGTGGGAGAGGAACGCCTGCGTCCGCGTGACGGGCAGGGCGTGCATCAGCCCCACGGTGCGGGCGGTCATCAGATACGACCACACCGCCATCGCCATGAAGCAGCCGAACAGCAGCGACATGATGACGGAGCCGTACACGGAGTAGAGGATGGTGTTGTGAAGATCGGCGTGCAGTATCGCCTCGGACGCGCTGTACCGCCCGACCTGCACCAGCTGCAGGGGCAGAATGAATATCCACAGCGTTACATACAGGAACAGGAGCGGCCAGTAACGCTTTGCGTCGCTGCGGAGCAGCGCGCCGTTACAGAAGGATGTCTTTCGCGGCATAGTCCACACCTCCCAGTTCATAGATGAAGATTTCTTCCAGTGTCAGCGGGATGGATTCCAGCAGCACCGGCTCGGTGATCTGCATACGGCGCAGGATCTCCTGACTGCTGCCCCGGACGATGTAGGTGTACACCCGTCCCACGTGGCTGCGGTGCAGGATGTTCAGCTCTGCGGGCAGCGGCGGCTCGGTCACGCCCTGATACGCCACCTGCAATTTCACGGTGTTGTCCTGCAGGTCGGAGAGGCTCCGCTCCAGCAGCACCTTGCCGTGGTTCAGGATACCCACGTGGTCGCACACGTCCTCCAGCTCCCGGAGGTTGTGGCTGGACACCAGCACCGTGGTGCCGCGTTCCGCCACGTCCCCCAGCAGCAGCGACCAGACCTGCCGCCGCATGACGGGGTCAAGTCCGTCCACCGGCTCGTCCAGAATGAGGTATTCCGGCATACAGCACACCGTCAGCCAGAATGCCGCCTGCTTCTGCATACCCTTGGACATACGGCGCAGCATGAGCTTTTCGTCCAGCGGGAACACGGACTTCAGCTTTTCGTACCGCTCCCAGTTGAATTGGGGGTAGATACCGCCGTAGAATCTCGCCATCTCCTGGATGGACGCCTGGGGGAAGTAGTACCAGTCATCGCCGATGACCGCCATGCGGCTCTTTACGGCGGTGTTCTCATAGACGGGCTGTCCGTCCACCAGCACGTCGCCGCTGTCCTGCCGGTAGATTCCCGCCAGATGGCGGATGATGGTGGATTTGCCCGCGCCGTTGGGGCCCACCAGACCGTAGACCGCGCCGTGGGGCACTGTCATGGTCAGTCCGTCCAGTGCCCGGAAGCCGTCAAAGGTCTTGACGACGTTTTTTATCTCGATCATGTTGCGTCTCCTCCTTCCCACAAGCGCAGGAGCGTCTCCTGCGTGCAGCCAAGACTTTTCAGTTCCTCCAGAAGCGGGCGCACCTGCGCCGACAGCTCCTGTATGCGCCGCCGGTGCTCGCCGTCCCCGGCGGCGACGAAGCTGCCCCTGCCGGTGACGGAGTAGATGTACCCCTCGGCCTCCAGCTCCGCATACGCCCGCTGGATGGTGTTGGGGTTGATGGCAAGCTGTGTGGCAAGTGCCCGCACGGACGGCAGCTTTTCCTCCGGCGAGAGCAGACCGGTGAGCATCATGCGGCGAAGGCTGTCCTTCACCTGCTGATACAGCGGTCGGCTGTCCCGGTAGTCCAGCACGATCATGTCCTACGCACTCCTTTCCGTGTCAAGTGTATTATGCGTGTTAGTACAGTTAGCATAACATATGTTCTTAGCACCTGTCAAGCAAAATTTTTCTTTCCATACCACCGGATTAGTAGTATAATAGCCCCAAATATCCCCGCCGTATGCGCGGAGGAGGAACGTTTCCCAAGGAGGGTCTGTATATGCGTATCACTGTGAAGGTGGGCACCTCGACGCTGGCGCACGCCACCGGGCGGCTGAACATCCAGCGGATGGAGTCCTTGTGCAAGGTGCTCAGCGACCTGAAAAATGCCGGTCACGAGATCATTCTCGTCTCCTCCGGAGCCATCGGCATGGGCGTGGGTAAGCTGAACCTTCCGGGGAGACCGAAGGATATGCCCACGAAGCAGGCGGCAGCCGCCGTGGGACAGTGCGAGCTGATGTACACCTACGACAAGCTGTTCAACGAGTACAACCATACGGTGGCGCAGGTGCTGCTCACCGGCGAGGACGTGAAGAACGACCAGCGCAGGCACAATATGCGGAGCACCATTTTCCGCCTGCTGGAGCTGGGCGCGCTGCCCATCATCAACGAAAACGACACCGTCGCCACCGACGAGGTGGGCGTGGAGAACACCATCGGCGAGAACGACACGCTGTCCGCCATTGTGGCGGCAGCGGTGGAGGCTGATCTGCTGATCCTGCTCAGCGACATCGACGGGCTATACGACGGTGACCCCCACCGGGACCCCAACGCCAAGCTGATCCCCGTGGTACGCGCCGTGGACGAGCACATTCTCTCCCTCGGCGGCGGCAGCGGCAGCGCGCTGGGCACCGGCGGCATGGCGACGAAGCTGCGTGCGGCGCGGATCGTCACCGAGGCGGGGTGCGAGATGGTGATTGCCAACGGCAGCAAGCCCCAGCTGCTCTACGATATTGCCGCCGGGAAGGACGCCGGCACCCGATTTCTTGTAAAGGAGCATTGAGCCATGACGACGATGGAGATCCTGAAAAAGACCCGCAGTGCCCGCGGTGCCCTTGCCGCGCTGGACGAGGCGGGGAAAAACCGGCTGCTGCTGGCGATGGCGGACAGCCTCATGGCACGCGAGGGCGAGATTTTGGCGAAGAACGGCGAGGATATGACCGCCGCCAAGGGGCGCATCAGTGACGTGATGCTGGATCGCCTGCGCCTTGACCGCGAGCGGCTGGCGGCGATGGCGGAGGGCGTGCGCGCCATCGCCGCGCTGCCCGACCACACCGGGCGCGTGCTGGCGGAGGTCACGCGCCCCAACGGGCTGGTCATCCGAAAGGTGCAGGTGCCGCTGGGGCTGGTGTCCATTATCTACGAGAGCCGCCCCAACGTCACCTCCGACGCGGCGGCACTGGCTCTGAAATCCGGCAACGTCTGCGTCCTGCGGAGCGGCAAGGAGGCGTACCGCACGGCTCGTGCCATCGTGGACGCGCTGAAGGACGGCATCTCCGGTGCCGGCGGCGATCCGGAGATACTGAACATCGTGGAGGACACCACCCACCAGTCCGCCGCGGATATTATGACCGCCAAGGGGCTGGTAGATCTGCTGATCCCCCGGGGCGGCGCGGGGCTGATCCGCGCCTGCGTGGAGGGGGCCACCGTCCCCTGTATCGAGACGGGCACCGGCATCTGCCATGTGTACGTGGACGACAGTGCCGATCTGGACATGGCTCTGGACATCGTGGAGAACGCCAAGGCGAGCCGCCCCTCCGTGTGCAACGCCGAGGAGGTGCTGCTGGTACACAGCGCGGCGGCACCATCGTTCCTGCCCCGGCTGAGGAAGCGTCTCGTGGAGGAGCGCGCCGCCGCCGGAAAGACGCCGGTGGAGCTGCGGCTGGAGGAGCGCGCCGCCGCCATTATCCCCGGCACACCCGCCGGGGCGCGGGACTTCGACACGGAGTTTCTGGACTACATTCTGGCGGTAAAGGTGGTGGACAGCGTGGACGAGGCGATCGCCCACATTCTCGCCCACTCCACCGGACACAGCGAGGCGATCGTCACGGAGACGCCCGCCCACGCGGAGAAATTCGTGCAGGGCACCGACAGTGCCGCCGTGTACGTCAACGCCTCCACCCGGTTCACCGACGGCGGGGAGTTCGGGCTGGGCTGCGAAATGGGTATCTCCACCCAGAAGCTCCACGCCAGAGGCCCCATGGGTCTGGACGAGCTGAGCACCTACAAATACGTGGCGTGGGGCAGCGGACAGACCCGGTAAAAAGCAGAAAAAGAAGAAAAAAGAGACGGCTCATGGAGCCGTCTCTTTTCAGTCTGCCGAAAAAGCCGAAGGCTTTTTTCAGCAGGCTGGAATAACGCCGTCACTGTTTTATAGCGCGATGATCTCCGCGCCCAGAGCCGCGGCGTCCTCCCGGTCGTGGGTGACGCACACCACCGCCGCGCCGCCGCGCCGCCGGAGGATATACTGTGCCGCCCGGTCGCGGGCGTCGCTGTCCAGCCCCTTGAAGGGCTCGTCCAGCAGCAAAAGACCGCCGCCGCAGCACACGGCGCGGGCGATGGACACCCGCCGCCGCTGCCCGCCGGACAGCTCCTCCGTCCGCTGGTGCAGGCAGGTATCCAGACCCAGCTCCGTCAGCTGCGCTTCGATGTCCGCCACGGTCATGCGCCGCCCCGTCACAAGGCGCACGTTCTCCACAGCGTCCAGCCCAAGGCACAGGCGATCCTCCTGAAACACGAAGCCGATCTTCTCCGGCACGCCGGTGACGGTGCCGCCGTCGGGCGTTTCCAGCCCCGCTATGCACCGCAGCAGCGTGGTTTTGCCGCGCCCGGAGGGTGCCATCAGGCACAGCACCGCCCCGTCCGGAACGGTGAGGTCTACGTTCTCCAGCACGGCGCGTCCCTCGAAGGACTTGCAGAGCCGCCGTATCTCCATCATAGACGGTGCCCCCCCTCCAGCGTCCGCAGCAGACGGCGCAGCAGGCGCAGCACAAGGTGCTCGAACGCCGCGCTCAGTGCCACGATCACCACCGTCCACGACAGCAGCTCGGCGGTTTGCAGATAGATCTTTGCGTCGTACAGCCGCTCACCCAGCGAGCCGCTCACCACGCCGATGACCTCCGCCGCCACGCCGGACTTCCAGCTCATGCCCAACGCCGTGGCGCAGCCCGCCAGCAGGAACGGCTCCACCGCAGGCAGCAGGATCCCCCGCACCTGCCGGTGCCACGGCACGCGGAAGACGCGCGCCATCTCCGTGAGAAGGGGGTCTGCACTGCGGATGCCCTGCAAAATGTTGGTGTACAGAATGGGGAACACCATCAGAAACGAGATGAACAGGGGCAGGGCGGCGGTGTCCATCCAGATCAGAGCCAGAATGATAAAGGACGCCACCGGCACGGACTTCACCGCCAGCACGTAGGGGCGCAGCAGCACGTCCAGCACCGGGAACCGCCCGGCGGCGAACGATAGCGCGGTGGCCAGCACCAGTGCCAGCGCGAACCCCCCGGCGATGCGGCAGAAGCTGAACCACACCGACTGCCAGAAGGACACTTCGCCCACCAGCGCGGCAAGGCGCACCAGCACCGCCGCAGGCGAGGGCAGCAGCAGCGGGGAACCCACCGCCGCGGAGAGCAGCTGCCACATCAGGAGGGACAGCCCCGCCGCGCCTACGCGCTGCCACACCTTCCCGATCATGCGCCCGTCCGGTAGAAGCCGTCGTCGGGCATGGCACCGCCCACCGCCTCGCTCTTGAGGTCATACAGCGTCTGGAGATAGCCGCTGACGGCGGTTTTCATGTCCGCACCGGTGATGCACACCAGATTGCAGTAGGGCAACGCCTTTTCCGCCACGGCGGCCTTGACGATGCCGTATTTCTCCACCAGCCCCGCCGCACCGGCGGGGTCGCTGTTGGCGAAATCAGTGCTGGCGGCATACTCCGTCAGGAACGCGTCCACCGCCTCCGGGTGCTCCTCCGCGAACGCCCTGCGCGCCACCAGCACAGAGGTGATAAGGCGGCTGCCGTTGTCCAGAGCGTCCCACTCCGCCGAGAGGTCGAGTGCCACGCGCAGCCCCTCTACCTGTCCCTGCGCCACAGTGACGAAGGGCTGGGGCAGCATGGCGACGGCGTTATCCTGCTCCGCCATCAGTGCCACCACCTCTGTGGGCTCGCTTTTCCACTCCACCTGCACGTCCTCCCCCAGCGTCAGACCGTGCTGGGACAGGAGGTACGTCAACGCGTACTCCGGCGTGGCACCCTTGCCGGTGGCATAGAGCGTCTTGCCCTTGAGGGAGTTGATGTCCGTCACCGTCTCGCCGCCCTTTTCCACGATGTACAGTACGCCCAGCGTACCGGCGGCAAGCAGCTCCACGCCGCCCTCCGTCTGATTATACAGGATGGCGGCAACGTTAGCGGGCACCGCCAGAATGTCCAGCTCGCCCTGCACCAGCTTCGGCGTCAGCTCGCTGGCGGAGGCCGCCATGGTGAAAACGTAGTCGTTGGCAGTGGTGCCGCTCTCCCCGTCCTCCAGCAGCTTCACCATGCCCATGGAGGTGGGACCCTTCAGCCCGCCGAGACGCACGGTCACGCGCTCCGTCGCGGTGCCGCCCTCGTCGCCGTCGATGGGCATGGGGGTCTTTGGCGTGACGCAGGCACACAGCGTCAGAGCCAGAGCTGCCGTCAGCAGCAGGGAAATAATTCTTTTCATGTCGATTGCTCCTCTCGTGAGAAATTGATCCGTTCCGGGCGTCACGCGCCCATTTTGGCGTACTGCGTCTTGACGCTGACGCCCTCCAGCCGTCCGATGCGTCCGCTGAGGGTGGAGATCACGTCCTGCGGCGCGTCCAGCACCACGGAGATGATGTTCACGCCCCGTGCCCGGTAGGGCAGACCCATCCGTCCGATAATATAGCCGCCGCAGCCGTGGAGCAGCTCATTCAGCTGCGCCACCGCGTCCTCGTTCTCCACGATGATGCCCATGAGTGCCACCCGCGTCTCGTCCATAGCAAAACCCTCCCGATAAAACAAAATAGCCGTGCCGCCACGCGACACGACCACATCACCCGCCGGGGCGGGTGTAACACCTATGGCGCATCTTCCGTCTCAAGCGCACTTTCGACGTCAGCAGCTTATGAGCGTATTGTAAAGCAAACGGTGCCCCTTGTCAAGATAGAGGCAAAAAAGCGGAGCCGCCCGCCGTGGACGGCTCCGCCCGGAAGAAAGCCCGGATAGCTCTCAGTGCTCCCGCGCCGTTTTCTCCGTATGCTGCACGGCGGGCAGGCGGGAGATGGCGTATGCCACCACGCCGCAGAAAACGGTGGGCACCAGCCAGCCCAGCCCCATGTCGTACAGGGGCAGCTCCCGCACCAGCGGGATCTGCACGCCGTAGGAGGACACCGTGCACAGCGCGCCGGAGAGCAGCGCACCGGCGGCGGCAACGCGGCTGATGAGGTCGTGTGCCTTCGGCATAACGAGGGAGATGGCGATAAGCACCAGCGCAGGGGGATATACTATATCCAGCACCGGCGCGGCGACGGACACGATGCGGTCAAGACCGAGGTTGGACACCACGGCGCTGAACACGCAGATAATGATAACGAACGCCTTGTAGGAGATCTTGCTGCGGCACAGCTCAGCGAAATAGGCGGCGGCGGAGCTGGTCAAGGCGATGGCGGTGGTCACACACGCCAGACCCACCACCACGCCGAAGATCACCACGCCGGTCTTGCCCATGAGAGCCTCCACGATGGCCATGATCAGCGCGGCGCGGCCCACGGAGGAGGTGAACTGCCCGGAGACGGTGGCACCCAGATAGGCAAGCCCCATGTACACCGCCAGCAGCAGCACGCCCGCCAGCACCGCCGCACCGCCCACGGTGCGGAGCTTCTCCCTCCCGGTGTGATAGCCCTTGGAGGCGACGCTCTGTAAAATGATGATGCCGAAGGGCAGAGCCGCCAGCGCGTCCATAGTCTGATAGCCCGCCTTGATGCCGGTGATGGCGACGTTGTCGATGTGGGGCAGAGCGATCTCGCCCAGGGGGGAGACGGTGCCCTTGATGATAATGGCGAACAGCCCCACCAGCAGCAGGGGCGTGAGGATCTTGCCCACAATGTCCACCACGGCGGACTCCTTGATGCACAGGGCGATGATCACCGCGAAGAACACCACAGAAAACACCACCGGCGACACGCCGGAGAGATTGGGGGAGATCGCCATTTCAAAGGTAGTGGCGGAGGTACGGGGGATCGCCACCATGGGGCCGATGCACAGAATGATGACGCACATCAGCACCTCGGCGGGCACGGTGCCCACCCGCTGCAGCACCGCCTCACTGCTGCCTACCCGCAGCAGAGCGAACAGCCCCAGCATGGCAAGCCCGATGTCCGCGATAAAGTAAGCGGAAAAGCCGGCGAGCCACTGGTTTCCCGCCTCCATGCCCAAAAAGGGCGGGAAAATCACGTTGCCCGCGCCGAAAAACATGGAAAACAGCGCGAAGCCCACCACAATGATGTCGCTTGCGGAGCGACTCTTCTTCTGTCCCATCATTACGATACTCCATTCTCTTCTTTTTGTTCCTCGTCCGCCGAGTGCGGACGCTGCTGCCACTTCACTTGATAGCGCGTTGCAGTCTGTGCATATAGGGTATCATTTTTTTCATGGTTCCGGAAATGATAATTATGCAACGTGGTATGAATTAAATTCATCACCCACAAAAACGCCGTCGAAAATCCACACATCCTTGGTGGAAAGTTTACAATTTGTGATTGCACGCCGTGAGGTCTTGTGATATATTGAAAATAATCAGTCAAAACTTTGTGTAAAACGCACAGAAAGCGAGGCATCTATGGACGACAAGAAACTGCGGGCGTTGCTGACCGCAGTGCAGTGCGGCAGCTTCGGAAAGGCGACGGTGCAGCTGGGCTACACCCAGTCCGCCATGACCCATCTGGTCAACAAGCTGGAGGCGGAGCTGGGCTGCACCCTGCTGGTGCGGAGCAGTCAGGGCGTGCGGTTGTCCGAGGAGGGCGAACGGCTGCTGCCCTATATACAGGCGTATCTGAACGCCAGCGATGCACTCCGGCAGGAGGCGGCATCTCTGGGCGAGCAAAACAGCCGCGCACTGCGTATCGGCTGCTACGCCAGCATCGCCCGGGCACGGCTCCCGGAGCTGCTGCAAAAATTCCGCCGTCTCCACCCGGAGATCAAGGTGGACGTGCTGGTGGCAGGCCACGAGCTGGTCACGGCGTTGGAGGAGGAGCGGGTGCAGCTGGCACTGGTGGAGGAGAGCTGCGGCAAGGGCTTCTACTGGACGCCCCTGACGGACGCGCCGCTGGTGGCGGTGGTGCCGCCGGACTTCCCGTGGACGGAGGCGGCCATCCCCTTGGAGCGGCTGCTGCACGAGACATTTCTCTCCTGCCCGGAGCAGTACGTGACGCAGTTCCTGCCCCCGGACGCCACGCGGCTGGAGGTGACGGCGTCGGACGACGCCGCCATACTGTCCATGGTGGCGGCAGGTCTGGGCGTGTCGGTGCTGTCCGCCTTCTCTCTGGCGGGGTACGAGGGACAGGTGCGGGTCATCCCCCTCTCCCAGCCCATCTCCCGCCGTCTGGGCGTGGCGGTGAAATCTCCGCCCCCCGCCAACAGTGCCGCCCGGTACTTCCTCTCCTTCCTGAAGCGGCAGTACCAGACGGAATCAACGAAAAGTAAAGCATAAGGAGGTGCCTGCCCATGTGTACGGCAGCCACATATCTGACGAAGAACTTCTATTTCGGGCGCAATCTGGACTACGAGCGGGGCTTTGGCGAGCAGGTGACGGTCACGCCCCGCCGCTTCCCCCTGCCCATGCGGTATATGCCGGACATGGAGCGGCACTACGCCATGATCGGCATGGCGTCGGTGCAGGCGGGGTACCCCCTGTACTACGACGCGGTGAACGAAAAGGGACTGTGCATCGCGGGGCTGAACTTCGTCCGCAGTGCCGAGTACACGCCCCCCAGGCAGGGCAAGGCGAACATCGCCCAGTTCGAGCTGATCCCGTGGATCTTGGGACGCTGCGCCACGGCGGACGAGGCGTGCGAGCTGCTCCGGGAATGTCACATCACCGACGACGCCTTCCTGCCGGGCATGACCACGGCGAAGCTCCACTGGCTGCTGGCGGACAGAAACCGCTGCGTGGTGGTGGAGCAGACGGCGGCGGGACTGCATATTTATGAAAATCCGGCGGGCGTGCTGACCAACGAGCCGCCCTTTCCCGTGCAGCAGTTCTCTCTGAACAACTACGCCCACCTGTCCCCGAACCCGCCGGAAAACCGCTTTGCGCCCGCTCTGCCGCTGGAGGAATACAGCCGCGGCATGGGAGCCATGGGGCTGCCCGGCGATTTGTCCTCACAGTCCCGGTTCATCCGCACGGCGTTCACCCGCATGAACAGCAGATCCGGCGCGGACGAGGGGGAGAGCGTCAGCCAGCTGTTCCACATCCTCGGCGCGGCGGCGCAGCAGCGCGGCTGCTGCGTGCTGGCGGACGGCGCGTGCGAGCTGACGCTGTATACCTCCTGCTGCAACGCCGACACCGGCGTGTATTACTACACCACCTACGACAGTGGCCACGTCTCCGCCGTGGATATGCACCGCACGGAGCTGGACGGCGAGACGCTGTTCTGCTGCCCGCTGGACAGTGCGTGGCGCGTCAGCTACCAGAACTAAAGGCAAAAAAAGAACCGCCGCAGGCGGTTCTTTTTTTGCCTTATTGCCACGGAAATGGGAAGCCCTGCCGTCAGACCTCCCGGCGCAGCACGCGGTAGACGAAGGGCATATCCAGCCCCCTCCGCACTACGTCCGCCAGCAGGTCGTACTGCCGCTCCTTGTAGTCCCGTGCGTCGAAGGTCTCCAGCGCGTCGAAGGACACGCCCTTCCGGGCGCACAACGCCTTCAGCACGGTGTCGGCGATACCCGGCGCGTCGAAAATACCGTGGATATAGCTGCCGTACACGTTCCCGCCGCCGCTGAGCGGCGGCATTTTTTGCTGGCTGCGCCCCATGTGTATCTCGTAGCCCTCGTAGGCAAGACCGTTCAGCCCCGCCAGCATCCCCTCCACGCCGTCGATAACGCCCCGCGTCTGGGTCTGCACCTTCTCGCCCCGGAACTCCGTGTCCATGTCCAGCAGTCCCATGCCGCTGATCTCCGTAACACCGGCGGCCTCCACCTGCTCCGGGTCGGCGACGGTGCGACCCAGCATTTGGTAGCCGCCGCACACGCCGAACACCAGTGTCCCGGCGTCCGCCGCCTTCAGCACCGCTGCCTCCAGCCCGGACTGCCGCAGCCACCGCAGATCGGCGATGGTGCTCTTGGTGCCCGGCAGGAGTATCATATCCGGCTGGTGCAGGTCGCTCACCTGATCCACATACCGCAGCGACACGTTGCCGTAGTGCTCAAAGGGGCTGAAATCCGTAAAATTGGAGATACGCGGCACGCGGATCACCGCAATATCAATGAGCTTCCGTTCCGTGGCGCGGTCAAACCGTTCCGTCAGGCTGTCCTCGTCGTCGATGTCCACGTGGGTGTAGGGGATGACCCCCGCCACCGGGATACCGCAAAGCTCCTCCAGCGTTTTCAGTCCTGGCTCCAGAATGGCGCGGTCGCCCCGGAACTTGTTCACCACCACGCCCTTGATGCGCCGCCGCTCGTCCTCCTCCAGCAGAGCCACCGTGCCGTACAGCTGGGCGAACACGCCGCCCCGGTCGATGTCGCCCACCAGCAGCACCGGCGCGTCCACCAGCTTGGCAAGCCCCATGTTCACGATGTCGTCATGTTTGAGGTTGATCTCCGCGGGGCTGCCCGCTCCCTCGATAACGATCACGTCGTACTCCGATGCCAGACTGTTATAGGCGTCCAGCACCGCCGGGATATACTCCCGCTTACGGCGGAAATACTCCATGGCCTGCATATTGCCCCGCACCTGTCCGTTGACGATGACCTGACTGCCCACGTCGGTGGTGGGCTTGAGCAGGATGGGGTTCATGCGGGTGTCCGGCTCGATCCCGGCGGCCTCCGCCTGCACCACCTGCGCCCGCCCCATCTCACCGCCGTCTCTGGTGATGAAGGAGTTCAACGCCATGTTCTGGCTTTTGAACGGAGCCACCCGATAGCCGTCCTGCTTCAAAACGCGGCACAGTCCCGCCGCCAGCAGGCTCTTGCCAGCGTTGGACATGGTGCCCTGTATCATAATGCTCATTGTCATAGCTGACCCTCCCTGCATAGCTGTCGGATGGCGGCGATCAACGCCTCGTTTTCCCCGTGGGAGCGCACCGCCACGCGGTACCACCCCTCGTCCAGACCGTGATAATTCCCGCAGCCCCGTATGGCGATGCCCCGCTGCAGCAGCTTCTCCCGCAGCCCCGCCGCCCCGTGGAGCAGCAGATAGTTGGCTTGGGACGGGCATACCCGGAACCCCAGCGCGGTCAGCTCCCCGGCGAGATAGTTCCGCTCCCTGCGGACAAGCTCCACCGTCCGGCGGAGGAACTCCCCCTCCTCCAACGCCGCCACACCGGCACTCTGCGCCAGCGAGGACACATTCCACGGCGGCGATGCCGCCGCCATGTCCCGCAGCAGAGCACTGTCGGCGCACAGGCAGTACCCCAGCCGTATGCCCGCCATGCCGTAGCTTTTCGTGAACGCCTTCAGGATCAAAAGACCGGGATATTCCGCCAGAAAGCGTTTCGCGCTGACGCCGCCCTCCGTGAGATCGAGAAAGCACTCGTCCAGAAACAGCCGTATCCCCCGTGCCGCGCAGCAGCGCAGGATATGCTCCAGCAGCGGGAGCGGGATCAGCCGCCCGGTGGGGTTGTTGGGGTTGCAGAGGAACACCGCCTCCGGCTTTTTTTCCTCCAAAAAGGGCAGAAAGCCATCGTCTAAATCGAAGCTGTTTTCATCCCGCAGGCTGTACCGCTCCACGGCGCAGCCCACCCGGGACAACCCCTGTGCGTACTCTGCGAAGGTGGGGGCTGTCTCCGCCGCCGTCCGCGGCTTGGCGGCGGCGCAGAAGGCATAGATCAGCTCCGCTGCGCCGTTCCCGCAGAGGACATACGACTCCGGCACCTGCTCATGGGCTGCGATGGCCCGCACCAGCCGGCGGCAGTAGGGGTCGGGGTAGCGGTGCAGCTGTGGCAGCCCGCGGCGTACCGCCTCCAGCACGCCGGGGGGCGTGCCCAGCGGGTTGGTGTTGGCGGAAAAATCCAGCGTGATCCCGCCGCCGTACACGTCGCCGCCGTGTTGATTTTCTGTTTGATACAGCATCTATGTCTCCTTTTACAGCGCGAAGGGAAGCTTCACCCCGCAGCACAGCACCAGGGTGAGGATCGCCGTGACGGTCATCAACCGGCACACGCGTGGGATGTCCTCGTGGGTGATCTCCCGCAGGCTGTCGCCGATGTACTCTTTCTTATGCAGTACACCGTGGTACCACGCGTCCCCCGCCAGACGCAGCCCCATCAGCCCCGCGCACACGGATTCCGTCTGGGCTGAGTTGGGGCTGGCGTGCTTCCGGCGGTCCCGGCGGAATATCCGCCAGCCGTTGGCGGTGTCCAGCCCCAGCAGCCCCCCCGCCGCCAGCATCAAAAGTGCCGACAGCCGCGCCGGGATATAGTTCACCACGTCGTCCGCCTTGGCGGGCACCAGTCCGATGTTCTTATAGGGCACCTCCACGTACCCCAGCATGGAGTCCATGGTGTTCACCGCCTTGTAGAAGAACCCCAGCGGCGCGCCGCCGACAGCCAGAAACAGCAGCGGTGCCACCACGCCGTCGGAGGTGTTCTCCGCCACCGTCTCCACGGCGGCACGGGTCACGGCACTGTCGTCCAGCTGCGCGGTGTCCCGCCCCACGATCATGGAGACGGCGCGGCGGGAGCGGGCGATGTCGCCGCTCTCCAGCGCGTCGTAGACCTTCATGCTCTCGTCCCGCAGGGACTTGACGGCTAAGATCTGCCAGCACATGACGCTCTCCGCCGCCAGACGCAGCCACGGGCTGACAAGACCGCACAGCCACAGCAGCATAGCGGGCACGCCGGTGGATACGATGACCACCGCGCCCCACAGTATCGCCCCCGCCGCCCGCTCCCCGGCGGGTGTTTTGGGGCAGATGCGCCGCAGTGCCCGCTCCAGCACGCTGATACATTTTCCGATCAGCACCACCGGATGGGGAAAGCCGTGGGGGTCGCCCACCAGCAGATCTATGCAAAAGCCCGCGACCAGTGCCCCAAGGGACCACATCATGCTTCCTCTCCTCCGCCCTGCATCGTAAAGATATAAATGGGGTTCTGCCCCGTCATCAGGTGGTAGTGCCCCGCCCTTTTGTCCCGTGCCGTCTGTAAGGACACCACCTCCGTCTCCGCAAAGGGGAACGCCGTCAGGCACTCCGTCAGCTCTGCCACAGATTCCAGCGAAACCGCCGTGGCGACAATGCGGACGCGGGGATTTTTCGCCAGCAGCAGGGACAATATCTCCCGCATATTGCCCGCGCTGCCGCCGATGAACGCATGGGTGGGCGCGGGCAGATCGCCGCAGGCATCCGGCGCGCTGCCGCGCACCACCTGCAGATTCTCCAACGCAAATTTCTCCCGGTTCTGCTCCAGCAGCGCGGCGGCGTCCTCCCGCCGCTCCACGGCGCAGACAACCCCCTTTTTCGCCTGCAAAGCCATCTCCACCGACACCGAGCCGGTGCCTGCGCCGATGTCCCAGCAGACGCTCCTCTCCGTCAGACGCAGCTTGGACAGGCACACCGCCCGCACCTCGCTTTTCGTCATGGGCACCACCGGCGACCCCTCTCCGCTGCGGAGAAAGACCTCGTCCGGCAGACCCGGCGTCACCACCGCGTCGGGGTGCGGGTTCTCGATCAGTGCCGCGCACAGGGGGTCAAACACGCCCTCTGCCAGCTCTGCCGCCGTGCCCCGGATCACGCGCTCCTCCGGATAGCCCAGCCGCTGTCCCACGGACACGCAAACGTCGCCCAGACCGCCCTCCGCCAGAGCGCGGCACAGGTCGTTCATGCCCCGTTCGCCGCCCACCAGCGTGAAAAGCCGGTCGTTCGCCCGCACCTCCGGCACAATGTTGTGCTGCCGCCCGTGGAGGCTCACCGTCCGAACGTCCTCATAGGAGGTCTTGAGCCGGGCGCAGAGATAGGACAGGGAGCTCAACCCCGGCAGCACCGCCGTGTCGCAGCCCTTTAGCAGCGGCAGCAGCTTTTTCGTGCCGCTGAAAAACCCGGTGTCGCCGGACATGACCACCGCGAAGCGTCGGTACTCCCGGTGCTCCCGGATGAACGCCGCGATGTCCCCCGGCGCGATAGCGTCATAGACGCGCTGCCCCGGCTTTGCCACCGCCTCCAGCATCCGCCGCGCTCCGATAAGGCAGTCCGCCTCCTCGATGGCGCGGCTGACCTCGTATGTCATGGCACCGTGACTGCCCGGGCCGATGCCCGCCACCGTCACCTGCGGTCTTACGGTGCAGCCGAACCGCTCACACAGCACGTCCAGCACCGCCGCAAAGGGCATACCCTCCCGCTGGGGCGGCCGTCCCACCACCACCAGACCCGCGCCCGCCTTTCGGGCGGCGGACACCTTGGCGGGGAACCCCCCGGCGTCGCCGCCGTCCTTCGTCACCATCCACGCGGCGTCGGCAAACCGCAGCGTCGCCAGATCCATCTCCTCGGAGAAGGGGCCCTGCATGGCGATAATGTGGGCGGCCTTCAGCCCCGCCTCCCGGCAGGCTGCCAGCGACGCGTCCATGGGCAGCACCCGGGCGTACACCCGCTGGGCAAAGCCGGGAATGGTGCTGTACGCTGCCAGCTCCTTGCTGCCGGTGGTCAGCAGGATATTGCCCTCCGTGCGCTCCAAAAACGCCGCAGCCGCCGCCGTATTCTCCACGCAGACCACGTCCTCCGCCTGCTGGGAGGACTGCCGCAGCAGCCGCAGATACTCCGTCCCCGTCTCCCGGCAGGCGCGGTAAAGGCTCTCGGTGATGGAGGCGGCGTAGGGATGCGTAGCGTCGATGACCACCGCGAAGGGCGTCTCCCGCAGCATCCGGGTAATGTCCTCCGCCGGGATGCGCCCCGCCCGCACCGTGACGTTTTCCGCCTCCGGCAGCAGCGTCTCGCCGTACTCCGTGGCGACGCACGCAGTCACCCGCACCGGCTGCCCGGTGAGGAACTCCACCAGCTCCCGCCCCTCCGTGGTGCCGGCAAACACGCAGATATTATACATTTCGGTATCCTCTGGGGGTGATGAGCTGTCCCGCCACCGTCTTTGCCGCGCTGTTGCCGATGAACACGGTGCAGAACATATCCACCTCCGCCTCCCGCAGCTCAGCCAGCGTCAGAATACGGCGGCTCTGTCCGTCCCGCCCGATGTTCCGCACGATACCGCACAGCCGCTCACCGGGCAGACGGCGCAGCAGAATGTCGCAGGCACGCTTTACGTGATCCGGCCTGCCGTGGCTGGCGGGGTTGTACAGGGCGATGGTCAGATCCGCCGCCGCCGCGCAGTCCAGCCGCTTTTCAATGGTCTCCCACGGTGTCAGCCGGTCGCTGAGACTGATGACCGCGAAATCATGGGTCAGCGGCGCACCCAGCACCGCCCCGCCGCTGCACGCCGCCGTCAGTCCCGGCACCACCTGGATCTCCGGCTCCCGGGACTCGCCCCGCAGCTCATAGACCAGCGCGGCCATGCCGTAGATACCGCTGTCGCCGGAGCAGACCATGGCGGCGGTCTTGCCGCTCCGCGCCAGCTCCAGCACCAGCTGGCACCGTTCCGTCTCCCGCGTCATGGGCGTGGAGTGGAACTCCTTGCCGGGATAGCGGTCTCGCACCAGCTCCACATAGACGGGATACCCCACGATGGCGTCGCACGCCCGCAGAGCCTCATCCGCCCGGATGGTCATGTCCTCATAGCCGCCGGGGCCGATACCTACTACAATTACCTTACCCAAAGCGCACCTCCCAATGCTCCGCCGCAACGGCGACGGTCACGCCGTCCCGCGCTGTTTTTTGTACGATCAGTTTTTCGGCACCCAGCCGCGCCGCCCGCTCGCAGACGTTGTCCACGCCGGTGACGGAGCGGACGAAGTCGGAGGGGGTGAAGTCGCCCTCCGCGTCCTGCAGCTGCTGCGCCGTGTAAAAATGCACCGGCCAGCGGTGATGCTCACAGGCGGCTAGCAGCCCCGCCTCGTCCCGCTTCAGGTCGATGGAATAGACGCCGCGAATAGCCGCCGTGTCCAGCCCGTTTTCCGCGAACACCGCCTCCACCGCCGCCTCCACCGCCTCGGCGGCGGTGCCCCGGCGGCAGCCGATCCCCACGTGCAGCACCCGGGGGATAAGCCGCAGTGTGCGGGTAAAGGGCGACCTTACGCGCCAGCCGATGAAGATGCCCAGCGCGCCGCTTTCCCCGGCGCAGGTGCCCTCCGGCAGCGCGCCGACAATGGGGAACTGGCTGCAAAGGGGCACGTCCCGCTCCAATATCTCCGCCGCCACCGCCTTGGCAAGTCCCATGTCGGAGAGGGCGCAGCCCTGCCGCGCCGCCCACGCGTCCACGGCGAACCGCCCGTGAACGTCCGTGGCGGTGGTCACCACCGCCGTGGCGTCCAGCCTCTCCGCCAGACGCACCGCCAGCGCGTTTGCGCCGCCGATATGCCCGGAGAGCAGCGGTATCACGAACTGCCCGCACTCGTCGATGCACAGCACCGCCGGGTCGGTCTTTTTGCTCTTCACATAGGGCGCGATCTCCCGCACGGCGATGCCGCAGGCTCCCACGAACACCAGCGCGTCCATGGCGGAAAAGCACGCACCGTACACCGCCTTGTCCAGCGGCAGGAACCCCGGCTCCTGAAACCGCTCCATGGTGTAGCAGGCGAACTCCCCCTCCGGGAGAGCTGCCGTCACCCGCCGCGCCGTGGCGCAGCCGCCCCGGCTGAAGGCGAATACTGCCAGTCTCATTGTGCCCCCTTGCGGAACTCCGTGGTGAAGCTGGGGTGATACAGCAGCGAGCGGAGATAGTTGTCGCCCAGGCAGTTGCCCACCACGATCAGCGAGGTCTTGGTCAGACCGTTGCCCGTCACCGTCTCGTGGAGCGTCCCCACGGTGCAGCGGAAGATCTTCTCCTCCGGCCACGTGGCCTTATACACTACCGCCGCCGGTGTCTCGGCGGTATAGCCCCCCGCCAGCAGCTCCGACTGCAAATGCTCCGTCAGCGACGTGCTGAGGAACAGCACCATGGTGGCCTGATGGGCGGCCAGCGAACGGATGGACTCCCGTTCCGGCACCGGCGTGCGTCCGGCGGCGCGGGTGATGATAACGGTCTGGCTCACGTCCGGCAGGGTGTACTCCGCCCGCAGAGCCGCCGCCGCACCGCAGAAGGCACTGACGCCGGGGCAGACGTCGTATTCGATTCCCCGTTTCTCCAGCTCGTCAAACTGCTCCCGCACCGCGCCGTAGATGCTGGAATCCCCCGTGTGCAGCCGCACCGTGGTCTTTCCCTCGCTCTCGGCTTTTTCAATGAGGGCGATGACCTCCTCCAGCGTCAGCCTCGCGCTGTCGTGGATCTCGCAGCCCTTTTTGGTATAATCCAGCACGGCCGGATTCACCAAAGACCCTGCATAGATGACCACATCCGCCTCGCCCAGCAGCCTCGCGCCCCGGACGGTGATCAGGTCGGCAGCACCGCTGCCCGCTCCCACAAAATGTACCATTGTCAATCCTCCCTTATCCGGCGCAGCAGCTCCGCCGCGCCCTTCGTTTCACAGAGATAGCCATATTCCTTGGAGAACAGGATCGCCCCTGTCTCCATCTCTCCGCCCTTGTATGCCATCATCGCGCCAATGCGTCCCGCCAGGCGGCGCAGCACCGCGTCATAGAGCCCCTGCTCCTTCAATATCCGCAGGGCGTCGTCACAGGTGGCGCACTCCAGCAGCACCCCCGCCGCGGCGGGATCGATGCCCTCCGCCGCAGCGCAGGCGGTCATAATGTCCATGCGGCAGTCGCCGTAGCGGGAGTGGGTGTTCCACATACCGCCCGCCAGCTTCACCAGCTTGCCGATGTGACCGATGAGCAGCGCACCGCGAAAGCCCAGCTCCCGGCACATCTCCAGCGCGTCGCCGATGAAGTTGGAGGTCATCACCGCCGTGGCGGGGTCAATGCCCATAGCGTCCCTGATGTAGTCCGCGCCATAGTTGCCGGGGGCCAGCAGCACGTACTCCGCGCCGCTCTCCCGCCGCTGCCGCAGCTCCACATGGATGGTGTCCACCAACGCCTGCTCGCTCATAGGCTCCACGATCCCCGTGGTGCCTAAGATGGAGATACCGCCCTCAATGCCCAGCCGTGGATTGAACGTCTTTTTCGCCAGCGTCTCCCCCTCCGGGACGGAGATCACCACCAGCAGCCCGCCGGTGTACCCCAGAAGCCCGCAGACCTCCTCCACGTTCTCCCGTATCATCCGCCGGGGCACGGAGTTGATGGCCGCCGCGCCTACCGGCTGGTCAAGCCCCGGCTTCGTCACCCGGCCCACGCCCTGTCCGCCGTCGATGACAACGCCCGCGCCCTCCGTTTTCCGCACCTCGGCATAGATAAGCGTGCCGCGGGTAATGTCCGGGTCGTCGCCGCTGTCCTTCCGTATGGCGCAGCGCACGCTGCTTGGCGACAGGTGAATGTCCTCCACCGCCAGCGTCAGCTCCATGCCCTTGGGCGTCAGCAGCCGGATCGTCTCCTTCCTGCGCCCACTGAGCAGCATCCACGCGGCGGCCTTGGCCGCCGCTGCGGCGCAGGAGCCGGTGGTGTAGCCGAGACGTAGTTTTTTCCCGTCCCGCATGATAAATTCCTTCATACCTTACCGCCTGATCTGGTAGAGCATGGCGTTGCAGATGGCGGCGGCCACGTTGCTGCCGCCCTTCCGGCCCCGCGCCACGATGTAGGGCGCGCGGTCACAGGCGATAATGTGCTCCTTGCTCTCCACCACGTTCACGAACCCCACCGGCACGCCGATGATAAGTGCCGGACGGAGCTTCCCCTCCCCCATCAGGCTCTCCAGCGACAGCAGTGCCGTGGGCGCGTTGCCGATGGCGAAAATACAGGGCTTGGGCAGTGCCGCCGCCCGCTCCATGGACACGAAGGCGCGGGTCACGCCCCGCTCCTTCGCCTCCGCCGCCACGTCCGCGTCCGACATGAAGCAGTGTACCTCCCCGCCCAGCGCGGCAAGGATGGTCTTGTTGATCCCGGACTTCGCCATCTGGGTGTCCGTCACAATGTCGCAGCCGCCCCGCAGCGCGTCGATACCCTTTTGCACCGCGTGGTCGGAAAAAACCAGATTGTCCACGTAGTCAAAATCCGCCGTGGTGTGGATGACCCGCTTGATGACCAGCTCATTCTCCGGCTCCAACTGCCTCTCCCCCAGCAGCTCCGTGATGATGGCGAAGCTGCGCTTCTCAATGTCCATGGGCTTCATTTGCTCTATCATAGCGTCTCCTTTCTGCACGCGGCCAAAAACCGCGCCGCCATAGAGGGTCTGGCGTAAAAATGGAAGTGGGGGAACCCCGCGTACAGCGTACCGGCGGCGTGTACACACTCCCATTTCTTCCCGGAGGGCTTCTCCGCCAGAAAACCGTCGCCGGGCAGGGGCGTGTCCCAGTGGTGGAACTCGTGCATAGGCACCTGCTCCCCGGCGCGGCAGAGGAGATTGTCCTCCCGCGCCGTGGCGGTGATGTAGCCGAACCGCGTCAGCCGCCCCGTGTCGAAGCACCTGCCGGGAATACACCCCACCATATCGTGCTCGCCGATGGACTCCGTCAGATACATGAAGCCGCCGCACTCGGCGATACAGGGCATCCCCCCGTTCACCGCGCCGCGTATCTCCTGCCGCAGAGCGCGGTTTTCCTCCAGCCGCGCCGCGTAAAGCTCCGGATAGCCGCCGCCTAAGTACAGCCCCTGTATGCCGTCGGGAAGCCGTTCGTCCGTCAGGGGACTGAAGGGCACCAGCTCCGCGCCCAACTGCCGCAGCAGGTCGAGGCTGTCCTCATAGTAAAAGCAGAACGCCCTGTCCCGCGCCACGCCGATCCGCACCGGCGCGCCCTTTTCCGGCAATACCGGCGGCGTGAAGTCCAGCACCGGCGCGCCGCGGGCGATCTCCAGCAGCGCGTCCAGCTCCAGCGTCTTTTCCGCCGCCTCCGCCAGCTGCTGCAGCTTCTCCCGCAGATCCTCCACCTCGTCCGCTGTCACCAGCCCCAGATGGCGGCTCTCCAGCGCGCACTCCGGCAGCCGTGGCAGATAGCCGCAGGCGCGGACGCCCAGCCGGCTTTCCAGCTCCCGCGCCAGCGCGCCGTAGCTCATGGTGCTGCACCCGTTCAGAATGACGCCCTGCACATTGTTGTCCGGCGCGAAGTCCAGAAAGCCCTGCACCGCCGCCACAACGGACAACGCCGCTCCCCGTGCGTTCACCACCAGCACCACGGGGCTTTCCGTCTCCCGCGCCGCCTCATAGGTGCTGGCGCGGGTGGATGTCAGCCCCAGCCCGTCATAATACCCCATGACCCCCTCAATGACCGTCACATCGCACCCCTCGCCATTGTGGGCGAGCAGATACCGCATGGTGTCGCGGTCAAAAAAGAACGGGTCGAGATTAGAGCTTTTCGCGCCGATAACACGGCTGTGGAACATGGGGTCGATGTAATCCGGCCCGCATTTCGCCGCCCCTACCCGCAGACCCCGCTGCACCAGCGATTGCAGCACGGCGCAGGTAACGGTGGTCTTGCCGCAGCCGCTGTTGGTTCCGGCAAGCACCAGCCGGGGCACTCGTCTCTGCATAGCGTCCTCTCAATCCGCCACAATGGTGGCAAAATAGCTGATCTCCTCCGGCAGCTGCCGCAGGTCGGTATAGACCTGCTCTGTCTCCAGCCCGCAGTCCGCCACCATCCCGGCACGCGCTGCAAGACCGTGCCTTTCCAGCGCGTCCACCGTCTCGTGGATGGCTCTCCCGGACTTCATCAGCACCTTCGTTCCCTCCAGCGTGAGCGCGCTGTCCATGTCCATGCTCCCCGGCAGGATGTGGAGCGGCTCCTCCATGCGGGTCAAACTCCGTCCCAGCCGCGCCGCCACGGCGCAGAAGCTGGTAACGCCGGGACACATGACCGTCTCGAACCCGTCAGAGCGGACGCGCTCTAAAATATAGTACGCCGTGGCGTACACGGATACATCGCCCAGATTCACCATGGCAACGTCCCGTCCCGCCGTCAGCTCCGCCTCGATAGCCCCTGCCGCCGTGCGGTAGCTCTCCTCCCGTACCGCCTCGCTTCGCTCCATGGTGAAGTCCAGCGGCAATATGGTCTTTCCCCGCATATCCACCGCGCCTCCGGCGATGTCCAACGCCAGCATCCGCCCGGACTTCATCCGGGGAGCCGCTATAACGCCGCACGCCTCCAGCACGCGGCACGCCTGCCGCGTCATCAGCTCCGGGTCGCCGGGGCCCACGCTGACGGCGTAAAAAACACCCTGTCTTTCCATGTCGCCACTCCTTACGGCACAAATTCCAGACTGTCGAAGCAGGGGTCGTACTTCCCGTGCTCCATCTGGTACAGCTTCGCGATATACTCCCGGGTAAATATCTCCTCCGGCGTGCCGATGCGGTCGATCCTGTCGCCCGCCACGCACACCACCGTGTCGGAGATGCGCTCCGCCAGCTCCAGCTCGTGGAGCGACAGCAGCACCGCCAGCTTATTCTCCCGCACCATGCGCTTGAGCACCGTCAGCAGCTCCAGCTTGTACCGGATGTCCAGAAAGCTGGTGGGCTCGTCCAGCACGATCAGCTCCGGCTCCTGGCACAACGCCCGCGCCAGCAGGATACGCTGCCGCTGCCCGTCGCTGATGGCGGAGAAGGGTCTGTCCGCGAACTCCGCGCCGCCCACCTGCTCCAAGGATCGCTCCACAATGGCCTGATCCTCCGGCTGCAAAATGCCCAGCCGCCCCGTGTAGGGATAGCGTCCGCTGCTGACCACGTCCCGGCAGGTCATCAGCTCCGGCTCCATACGCGCCGTCATCAGTATCGCCATGCGCCGGGCGACCTCGTTGCGGCTCCACGCCTCCATGACCTTCCCGTCCAGCACCACCGTACCGGACACCTTGGAAAGCTGGCCGATAATGGTTTTCAGTATAGTGGACTTCCCCGACCCGTTGGGGCCGATGAGCGTGACGATCCTGCCCCGCTGCACGTGGAGGGGGATGTCCTCGATCAGCACCTTGCCGTGGTAGCCAACGCTCAGATCCTTTGTTTCCAGATACGCCGCCATACTCACGCCGCCTTTCTGTGTATCATCATGTAGATGACGATGGGTGCGCCGAACACCGCCGTCACGGAGCTGATGCTCACCTCCGTGGGGGCAAAGGCAGTGCGGGCGATCAGGTCGCAGAACAGACAGAACACGCCGCCGCCTAAGAAGCAGGCGGGTATCATAAAGAGCGGCTCTGCCGACTTGAAGAGCGACTTCATCAAATGCGGCACCGCGATGCCCACAAAGGAGATGGGGCCTGCAAACGCCGTCACGCAGGCGGACAGCACGCTGGAGAGCAGTATCAACGCCGTCCGGAACGCCCGCAGGGGCACGCCCATGTTCTGGGCGTAGACCTCCCCCAGCTGGTACGCCCGGATGGGCTTGGACAGCAAAAATGTCAGCAGCAACGTGACGCCGCAGACAGCGGCCATGGTCTTTACGTTCTCCCAGCTCATGCCGGAGAAGGAGCCCAGCGACCAGTTGTGCAGGTTCACGATGCTGGAATCGTCGGCGAACGTCACGAGGAAATCCGTCAGTGCCGAGCAGATATAGCCGATCATCACGCCGCAGACCACCAGCAGGCTCATGCGCTTGACCCGCTGTGAGATCAGCAGCACGAAGCCCATGGACAGCATCGCGCCCACGAACGCCGCCGCGATCAACACCGCCGAGGACGTGGTTCGTCCCTGGCGCAGAAGCAGCAGCAACGCCATGCACACCGTCAGCTTCGCGCCGGAGGAGATACCCAGCACGAAGGGGCCCGCGATGGGGTTGTGGAAGAAGGTTTGCAGCAGATACCCGGACAGCGACAACGCCCCGCCCAGGATCAGTGCCGACAGTAGCCGGGGCAGCCGTATCTTTACGATGATCTGGCTCTGTGTAAAGCCCACATCGCCGCCCAGCAGTATCCGCCATATATCAGACGCGGAAAGAGAGACGCTTCCCGCGAATATGTTCCAGAGTATAAATACAAACAAAAGCAGGAGGAGCAGCCAAAAGCCTCCCCAGATGCGAAGTGTTCGGGTGTTCTTCATGCCGCTCCTCCTTGTTCTTTTCAAAAAAATGCTCACTTCAGCCGCGCCAGGAAACGGAACTCCCCGTCGGGAGAATCGTTCAGCGCGCCGTGGACATCCAGGATAAGGTCGCTCAGCTCCAGCGACTCCTGGTAGAAGTTTTTCGTCAGGCACCACACGTTCCCGTTCTTCACCGCCTTGAAGTCGGCAAGCAGGGGATCCAGTGCCACCAATTCGTCTATGGAGTGCAGCTCGCCGTCAACGATGCTGTTATAGATCAGCACGTCGGCGTCCACCGCACCGTGATAGAAGGATTCCATTTGAATGTTGACGGTGGACTGTGCGTTGTCCTCCGCCGAATCGTCGAAGGAGACGTACTCGCCGCCCGCCATGGTGATTGATTTTGCCACGTAGTCCGTGGACTTCCGGACGTTCACCGCGCCGTTGCTGGTGATGTAGAAGAACGCCACGGTCTTGCCCGCCGGCTCCTGCTCAAGAACGCCGGACAGGCTGTCCATCTTCGCATCGAAGAGGGCTTCCGCCTCGTCCTCCTTGTCCAGCAGCGCGCCGTACAGCTTGATCCATTCCATCCGCCCCAGGGGCTGCGGCTCATAGCTGGAGGTCTCCACCAGCACGGGGATCCCCAGCCGCTCCAGCTGCTCCAGCACCGCCGGAGAGTGATAGATCATGGTGTTCTCCACCGCGATGTCGCACCCTTCCGACAGGATCAGCTCATAGTCCGGCTCGGAATACTTCCCCGCGTACAGCATGGAGCCCTTCTGCATGGCGTCCTTGGCGGACGTGATGTACCAGTCCGCCTCCTTCTTGCCGCTCAGGGTGATACGGTCGATGGCGTTCAGCTTGTCGAAGAAGTCCATGGCGGCTGCCGCCACCAGATAGATCTGATCCAGCGGCTGCTGCAAAACGGTCACGCCGTCGGGAACGCCGTCGGGCACCGCCGCGCCCTCCGCCACCAGCAGGTACACCCGGTCGCCGTTGATGGTGATGCGCTTGTAGCTCTCCCCGGCGTATTCCACGGTGAATTTCTGGGCGTAGCGCAGGGGCATGGTGCGGTCAAATTCCAGCTCCTCCCATGCTGCCTCCGCGCCCTGTCCCGCTCCCTCGTCGCCGGACTTCCCTCCGCAGGCGCAGAGGGACAGCACCAGCACCAGCGACAGAAGCGCAGCGGTCAGTCTCCTCACTGCGCCGCCTCCACCGCCGTGGCGGAATCAAAGGTCAGGGTGTACTCGATCTCGTGGGGCGTGCTCATGGCGGTGGTGTCGCCGATGACCTTCAGCTCCGTGTCCAGTGCGCGGACGGGGATCTCAAAGGTAGAGCCGCCCTCGGTGGTGATCACGTCATACCGCTGCCCGTCCACCACCATATAGTCGTACTTCTCGCTGCTCCACACGATGGTGGCGGTGGCAGTGCCGTTCTCCACCTTCAGAGTGCAGGGGGTCAGCACGTGGGACTTCCCGGAGCCTCCGGCAAAGCCCACCTCGATGGTGTAGGTGCCGTCCGCCAGGGCGATGGCGGCAGCGTCATTGCCGTCCTCCTCCTTCAGCACGGGGTTGGAGACGGAGACCTTGTGGTCGTACCACACGCCCTTCTTGCCGATGAGGGCCACGTCGAACTCCGTGTCCAGGGCGGGCACGGGGATGTCAAAGCCGTTGACCTCCTCGGACAGACCGTCGGGATAGGTGACGGTGTCCTTGGTGGGCTGGAGAAGCACGGCGCCGTCCTTCTGTGCGTCCTCCTTCAAGCCGGGGAACAGATTGACGATGCTGGTGGAGGCGAGGCTGACGTGAATGGTCATCTGCCCGTCCTTCACGGTCAGCACGCCCTTGCCGCCGCAGGTCTCGTTGGCGTGGAACATACTGCTGTCGGTGTTGAAATCCGCGGTGTACACGCCGTCCGCCAGCGCGGGCTCGGCACCGCCGCCGTTGTTGTCGTCTGCTTTCTGCTGTCCGCAGCCCGCCAGCAGCGATGCCGCCATCAGCAGTGCCAGCAGACAGGAAAGAAACTTCTTCATCTTATGTATCCTCCTTGCTCTGAAAAAGGCTCCGAGGCGATAGTATACCGCCCCGGAGCCAAGTCAGTCCTTGTTACGCGATAGCGTCGATGGCAGCCTTGGTGTGTGCCACGTAGAGAGCCTGCACGTCCGCGATACGGCCCAGACCGGAGATCTGGCAGTTCACGGTGAAGCCGGCGGCCTCGAACATGGTCTTCCAGGAATCCTCGTCCGCACCGGCCATGTCGTTGTTGGCGTGGTCGCCCGCCACGACCATCAGGGGACGCAGCACCACGGTGGTGTAGCCGGCTTCCTTGACAGCCGCGATCACGGCCTCGCAGGAGGTATCCTCGGGCTCACCCTCCACGGTGCCGATGAACACGTTCTCATAGCCCAGCTTGTCCATCTGGGCGGCCATCTGGCTGTAAGTGACCTTCGCCACATGAGCCGTACCGTGACCCATCAGCACGTAAGCCACACCGGCCTCCTTGGCGGCGGCGGTGGACTCGTAGCCGCTCTCGCTCAGAGCAGCGGCGACAACGGCCTTGGCAACGGCTTCCTTGTCGGCGTTGATGACGGTGGCGTCGCTGCCCACCTCACCCAGCATGGGCTCGGCGATCTCAACGGACTCGAACTTGTCGCGGACCTTGTCGATGGCGGCGCACATCTCGTCGTACTCAGCACCGTGCATCAGATGGGTGGGCTGCACCACCAGCTGCTTCACGCCGTTGGCGATAGCGCGCTCCAGAGCCTGCTCCATGTTGTCGATCTTCTCGCCGTCACGGGCCTGGATGTGGTTAATGATGATCTGAGCGGTGAAGGCGCGGCGCACGGACCAATCGGGGTTGGCTGCCTGCAAAGCGTCCTCAATGCTCTTGATGTCGGCTACGCGGCTGTCGTTGAAGGAGGTGCCGAAGGACACCACCAGCAGCTCCTTCTCGCCGATCTCGTCCTGGTTGCGGGGATCGTCCTTGGACGCGTCACCGGTGTCCAGACCGAAATAGTCGGGGCTGGCCTCCTCGCCCTCCACCAGTGCCTTCTGGGCGTCGGTCAGAGCGTCCCAAGCGGCCTTGGCGGCCTCGCACTGGGCGTCGGTCTCATCGGTGCGCTCCTGGACGTAGATGGCGTCGATCAGCGCGGCGACCTTGTCGGCGGCGGCCTTGTCAGCCTCGGCGGTGGACACATCGTTGTTGTCCTTGGTGTCGTCGGCAACGTCCTTGTTGCCGCAGGCGGTCAGCATGCTCATGAGCATCACTGCCGCCATGAGAAATGCAAGTGCTTTCTTCATGGGGAACTACCTCGTTTCAAAAAATGTTCTGAAAGAATATAAAAGCAGCTGCGGTTTTCCGCAGCCGACCTCTGTGCTTCTTACTACTGGCAGATCCTCGCGCAGACGCGCTTGGGTCATAAGTTCGTAGGAACACCAACCTGTTGGCAGCGGGTTTGAGATTCCACACAGAGGCAGGTCTCCTGACTTCGTTCATCGCGGTGTTGCCCTTCCCGGTTTCCCAGTGGCTCGCAAACCGCTCCCGTACACAGTGACTGCATCGCTCCGGATTCCCACCGGATTCCCTTTTCATCTGCTTTTGAGCAGACACCTCTGTGCTACAACTTTATATTTTTCCAGACAGGAGTGATTATAGCACATTTTGTCGAATTGTCAATGTCTTTGCCCACAAGGGCTATCTAAAATCCTGCCAACGCCCCCGCCCCCGCACTTCGACCCACCCTGTCTCTCTGCGATCTTTGCCCTGCCCCGCCCCCGCACTTCGTACTGCCCCACTATTGTCATTCCGAGCCAGCCCGTAGGCTGGCGTGGCAATCCGTTCCCCCGTCCCCACCCCGGCAAAACTCCTCATCATTCATCGTGCAAAGACCCCCTGCCGAATTTTCGGCAGGGGGTCTTTTTCCCTCATCTCACAGCTTCGTCACCATGGGAATGATCATGGGACTGCGCTTCGTGTGCTTATACAGATAGCTGCTCACGGCGGAGCGAACGGCGCGGCACACGTCGCCCTCGTCCCGCCGCTTCTTGGCGGACATCCCGTCCACCGTCTCCGTCGCCACCCGGCGCATATCCTCCAACAGTCCCTCGGACTCCTTCACGTACACGAATCCGCGGGTCACGATCTCCGGCGGGCACAGCAGCTGATGGTCGTGGCTGGACATGGGCAGCACGACCACCACCATGCCGTCCTCGGCCAGCAGCTTCCGGTCGTTGAGCACTACCGCGCCCACTTCGCCCACGCCGCCGCCGTCCACGAACACCTCTCCGGCGGGGACGGTCATCTCGCACTTGATGTGCTTGGTGGTCAGCTCAATGACGCTGCCGTTGTCGGCGACCACCACGTTGTTGGGGTGCATCCCCATGCTCTCCGCCACCCGTTTGTGGATCTGGAGCATACGCTGCTCGCCGTGTAGCGGGATAAAGAACTTCGGCTTCGTCAGCGCGTGGATGATCTTCAGCTCCTCCTGGCAGGCGTGACCGGACACGTGGAGCATATCCGCCTTGTCGTACACCACGTCCGCGCCCTTGCGGAACAGCTCATTGATGACCCGCCCCACCGTCACCTCGTTGCCGGGGATGGCACTGGCGGAGATAATGACCTTGTCCCCCGCGCCGATGTCCACCTGCTTGTGGGTGGAGAACGCCATGCGGTACAGCGCGCTCATCTCCTCGCCCTGTGAGCCGGTGGTGACAATGACCTGCTGGCTCAAGGGCAGCCCCTTAATGCGGTTAATGTCCATCAGCGTGTTTTTGGGCACCTTCATGTACCCCAGCTCCGTGGACACCTTCATAATGTTTTCCATGCTCCGCCCGGTGACGGCGACCTTCCGCCCGCAGGCGGCGGCAGCGTCCAGCACCTGCTGGATGCGGTGCACGTTGCTGGCGAAGGTGGTGACGATGATCCGCTTGTCGCAGCCGGTGAACTGCCGCTTGAACGTGGCACCCACCGCCCGCTCGCTCATCGTATAGCCGGGACGCTCCACGTTGGTGGAATCCGCCAGCAGAGCCAGCACGCCCTGCTTGCCCAGCTCGCCGAACCGCGCCAGATCGATGACCTCGCCGTCGATGGGCGTGGAGTCGATCTTAAAGTCGCCGGTGTGGACGACGGTGCCCATCCGCGTGTGGATGGCGAAGGCGACGGAGTCCGCGATGGAGTGGTTCACGTGGATGAACTCCACCTGGAACTTGCCCGCCCGCACGGTCTGTCCCGGCTCCACGGTGATGAGCTTCGTGGAGCCCACCAGACCGTGCTCCTGCAGCTTCAGCTTGATCAGCCCCGCCGTGAATTTCGTGCAGTAGATGGGCAGGTTGATCTGCTTGAGCACATAGGGGATGGCGCCGATGTGGTCCTCGTGCCCGTGGGTGATGAACAGCCCCCGCAGCCGGGAGCGATTCTTCACCAGATACGACACATCCGGTATCACGCAGTCGATGCCGTACATATCATCACCGGGGAACGCCATACCGCAGTCCACCACGATGATCTCGCCGCCGTACTCGTAGGCGGTCATGTTCTTGCCGATCTCATTCAGACCGCCAAGAGGAATGATTTTCAGTTTTTCTGCCATAAAAAAATAACTACTCCTTCTATCATACAGGATAGAGCGCGTCCGCCGGGGGAAAAAGACCGCAGCAAAGCATAGGCGGTCTGTCCCGCCCGCCTGCCCTGCATCGCAGGGGGAGGGAACAGTCAGTCGCCCGACGTCAGCACTCGATGGAGGAGGGCACGCCCTCCCTTTTGTTATATTGACCGCGGCGTCCACGCACCGCGAAACAACCAAAAAACACGTGCCGAACCCGGCACTTTTCACAAAGTATACCACAAAACTCTCTGTTTGTACACCCCCAACTTACCGACAGCCCTCGCCGCGCCTCGACACCCGCCCAAAATTCCCCTTCGATTTCACGAAAAGCGTATTGTCCCCGCCGCCCTTTCGTGCTATAATAAACTACTATTATTGTGGACACATATTCCTGTCACCGGAGGGAGGCGCACTACTTGAGTAAGAAGATCATCCACGGATTCCGCACCAATATGACGCTGTACAGCCTGTGCCTTGTGGTCTTTGTGGCGGTGACGGTGCCCTTCGAGCCACTGCTGGCGGCGGCGGAGGGCTTGGTGGCGATCCTTGTCATTCTGGTGGGCCGCCGCCGCACGAAGATGGCGCAGGCGTCCGTCCGCCAGTACATGGACCGCGTCTCCGGCGGCATGGACTCCGCCCGCTCCAGCAATATGCTCTACGCACCGCTGCCCATGCTGGTGTTCGACGTGACCACCGGCGAGATCCTGTGGTGCAACGATATGTTCATGCAGCTCACCGCCCAGAAGGAGAAGGTATTCGAAACGGCGGTGGACGCGGTGATCCCCGACTTCTCCTCCCGCTGGCTCATGGAGGGCAAGCGCGAGTACCCGGAGCTGCTCCGCTGGAACGACCGCATCTACCGTGTGTTCGGCGCGCTGAGCCGCCCGGAGCCGGACGGCGGCGAGCAGCCCACGCTGGCGACCACCTACTGGATGGACGTCACCGAGCCGGAGCAGATGCGCCAGACGCTGGAGCTGACGCGCCCCCTGCTGGCGATCCTCATGGTGGACAACTACGAGGAGCTGATGAAGGTCTGCCCGGAGAATAAGCGTTCCGCGCTGCTGGCGGCTCTGGAGGAGCAGATGAACACATGGGCGGCGGACACCGGCGGCCTGCTGCTGAGCTACGACCGTGACCGCTATCTGTTCCTCTTCGAAGAAAAGGACTATACCGGCTTCACCGAGAGCAAATTCGACGTGCTGGAAAAGGTACGCCACGTGCAGGCGGGCGAGGGCGTCTCCGCCACGCTGTCCATCGGCGTGGGGCGCGACGGCGACAGCTTCGAGCAGCTGTTCAAGAACGCCTCACTGGCTCTGGAAATGGCACTCTCCCGCGGCGGCGATCAGGCGGTGGTCAAGGATCGCGTGAACTTCGAGTTCTACGGCGGGCGCAGCAAGTCCACGGAGAAACGCACCAAGGTCAAATCCCGCGTCATGGCGAACGCGCTGGGCGAGCTGATCGACGATGCCAAGCAGGTCTACGTCATGGGTCACAAGTACGCCGACATGGACTCTCTCGGCGCGGCGGTGGGCGTGTGCTGCATCGCCCGCAAGCGGGGCAAGCCCTGCCAGATCGTCATTGACACCGAGAATAACGCCGCCCACCCCATCCTCCGCCGCCTTGGGGAGCAGCCGGAATACGCCAACTGCACCATCTCCGGCGGCGATGCCTTCATCAAGTGCCAGCCCGGCGCGCTGCTGGTGGTGGTGGATACCAACCGCCCCGAGAGCGTGGAGTCCGAGGAGATGCTGGAGACGTGCAACCGGGTGGCGGTCATTGACCACCACCGCCGTGGCAGCAGCTATATCGAGAAAATGGCTCTCAACTACCACGAGCCCTACGCCTCCTCCGCCAGCGAGCTGGTGGCGGAGCTGATGCAGTATCTGGTGGAGCCGTCCGACGTGCTGAAATGCGAGGCGGAGGCACTCCTCTCCGGCATCGTGCTGGATACGAAGAACTTTGTCAACCGCACCGGCGGACGCACCTTCGAGGCGGCGGCGTACCTCCGCCGTCTGGGAGCCGACACCCAGGACGTGCAGCGTATGTTCCAGGGCGACCTCCAATCCATGATCGCCCGCTACGCCATCATCCGGCAGGCGGAGCTGTACCGCGACGACATCGCTGTGGTGGCTCTGGAGGAGGAATGTGACCGTGTCACGGCGGCAAAGGCCGCCGACGAGCTGCTGACCCTCAAGGGCATCCGCGCCAGCTTCGTGCTCTACAAGAAGGGCACCGGCGTGTATATGTCCGCCCGCTCTCTGGGCGAGGTGAACGTGCAGGTGATTTTGGAGGCTCTGGGCGGCGGCGGCAACTCCACCACCGCCGGCGGACAGGCGGAGAACATCACCGTGGAGGAGGCAAGAGCGAAGCTGCTGGAGGCCATCGACCGCTATTTTGAAAACTGAAAACCCACGAAAAGGAGATATATGACCATGAAAATTATTCTTAAACAGGACGTAAAGGGCAAGGGCAAGAAGGGGCAGATGATCGAGGCTGCCGAGGGCTACGCCCGCAACTTTCTGATCCCCAAGGGTCTGGCGGTGGAGGCCACCCCCGATGCCGTCAATACGATGAACCTACAGGCCAAGGCGAAGGCAAAGGCGGACGCCGAGGCGAAGGCGGAGGCTCTGGCTGTGGCGGAGAAGCTGAAGGCAAGTCAGGTGAAGCTCACCGCCAAGGGCGGCGAGGGCGGCAAGCTGTTCGGTGCCGTCACCGGCAAGGAGATCTCCGGCGCGCTGAAGGAGCAGTTCGGCATGGACATCGACGGCAAGAAGCTGGTGCTGGAGCAGCCCATCAAGAGCTTCGGCACCTACGAGGTCAAGGCGAAGCTGGGCTACGAGGTCTCCGGCACCGTCTACGTCCACGTCATCGAGGAAAAGTAACGCGCCGCCCCTGCCGCAGCGCACCGGTGCTCACACCGGTGCGGCGATCCGTCCCCCGCGCCGCAGGCGCGGAACCCCCTGAATCACTACACACCATCGGGAAAGGAGGCCGTTTCATGTCTGTTTCCGATGCCCTCTTGACCAACCAGATGCCCCATTCGCCGGAAGCGGAGCAGGCGGTGCTCGGCTCCATGCTCATCGACGCGGACTGCGTCAAGGATGTCATGGATAAGCTCCAGGCGCAGGACTTCTACCTGCGTACCAACCGCGAGATCTTCGAGACCATCTACCAGATGTTCGTCTACTCCCGCCCCATCGACGGCGTCACCGTGGCGGGCGAGCTGGAGAAAAGCGGCCTTTCCAACGACAACACCCGCGCCTACCTTCTACAGCTGATGGAGGTCACGCCCACCAGTGCCAACGTCATGGAGTACGTCCGCATCGTGCAGGACAAGGCACTCATGCGTCAGGTGGCGACGGCGGCGGGCAGCATCACCGCCATGGTGCAGGAGGGCAGCGGCAGTGCCGGCGATATGCTGGAGGCGGCGGAGCAGCGCATTTACGCCATCCGCCGCGGCCGCAGCGCGCAGGGCATGGTGCCCGTCAGCATGGTGCTGGGCGACGTTATGAGCCAGCTGTCGGAGCTGACCGCCAACGGCGGCAAGACCGTGCCCGGCCTGTCCACCGGGCTTTCCGCCGTGGATATGAAGATCAACGGCATGAACAAATCCGACCTTCTGCTGCTGGCAGCCCGCCCCGGCATGGGCAAAACCAGTATGGCACTGAACGTGGCACTGTCCGCCGCCCGGGAAAGCGGCAAGACCGTGGCGATCTTCTCTCTGGAAATGTCCAAGGAGCAGCTTGTCACCCGCCTCATCGCCAGCGAGGGACTGGTGGAGAACCAGCGTCTTATCACCGGCAACCTCCGGGAGAGCGACTGGCAGCGTATTGCCGAGGCGGCGTCCTCCCTCAGCCACATGGACATCCGCATTGACGACAACCCGCTGCTGACCGTGGCGGATATGAACGCCAAGTGCCGCCGCCTTGACAATCTCGGTCTGGTGGTCATCGACTACTTGCAGCTGATGACTTCCTCCGGCGGCAAGGGCTACTCCGGCGAGAACCGCCAGCAGGCGGTCTCCGACATCAGCCGTATGCTGAAGATCATGGCGAAGGAGCTGCAAGTTCCCGTCCTCTGCCTCAGCCAGCTGAGCCGTGCCAACGAAAAGCGCGAGGACAAACGCCCCATGCTCTCCGACCTCCGCGAATCCGGAGCCATCGAGCAGGACGCGGACATCGTCATGTTCCTCTACCGTGACGACTACTACAACGCCGACACGGAGAAGCGCAACGTGGCGGAGTGCATCGTGGCGAAGAACCGCCACGGCGAAACGGGCAAGGTGGAGCTTCGCTGGATGCCGGAATACACCGCCTTCGGCACGCTGGAGACCCGCTACGACGAGGAGGACTACGATGCTTGACGTAACGGCGTGGATGACCCGCTGGCAGATGTTCCCGCCTCCCGGCGGGCTGATCCTCTGCGCCGTCTCCGGCGGCAGGGACTCCGTCTGCCTTCTGGACTGTCTCTGGCGTCTGGGACAGCAGCGGGACTTCCGCGTGGCGGCGGCGCACCTGAACCACGGTATGCGCCCCACGGCGCAGCGCGACGAGGAGCTTGTCCGCGCCCTCTGCGCCGCCCGCAATATCCCCCTCCACACCGAGCGGGTGGAGGTCTACGCCCTCGCCGCCGCTTGGCGCCTCACCGTGGAGGAGACGGGCCGCCGCGCCCGCTACGACTTCCTCCGCCGCACGGCGGAGCGCACCGGCGCGGACTTCATCGCCACCGCCCACCACCGGGAGGATCAGGCGGAGACGGTGCTCCTGCAGCTGCTCCGCGGCACGGGGATGCAGGGTCTTACCGGCATCCCCCCCGTGCGGGATACGGTCATCCGCCCCCTGCTGGACACGCCCCGCGCCGCCATCGACGCGTACATCGCGGAGAACGCCCTCCCCTACGTCACCGACGAGACGAATCTGGACACCCACTACGCCCGCAACCGTCTCCGCATCGACATCATGCCCCGGCTTCTCGCCATCAACCCCGCCGCCGCCGAGCATATCGCCCGCACGGCGGACATCCTCCGCCGGGAGAACGACTATCTGGACGGCGAAGCCGCCGCGCTCCTGCCGCCCCACGGCACCACCCTCTCCTGCGCCGTGCTCCTTGCCGCGCCGGAGCCTCTCCGTCCCCGTATGCTCCGCCTTCTGACGGATCGTCTCCCCACCGGGAAAAAGGACTTCACCGCCGCCCACTATCAATCGCTGGAGACGCTCTGCCGCACCGGCGGCACCCTGTCCCTGCCCGGCGGCGTGCTGGCGGTCTGCCGCAGCGGCACCCTTTCCCTGACCGTCCCCGCCTCCGCCCCGGAGGAAACGCCCCTCCGCATGGGGGAGAACACCGTGGGCACATGGCACATCACCCTCTCCCGCACCCCCGCCCCCGGCGCACTGTCCCTGCGGGACGGCGCGTACACCGTCCGCAGCTGGCACCGGGACGACCGGCTCACCCTGCCGCACAGCCGCGGCAGCCGCAGCCTCAAGCGTCTTTTCGCCGACCGGGGCGTCGCCCCGGAGCAGCGGGACGCCCTCCCCGTCCTATGTCTCGGCGGCACCGCTGCCGCCGTTTTCGGCGTAGGCATTGACCGGAAAGCCATGCCGGAGGAACCCGGCAGCACCATATATATCACCATAAAAATGACAGATAACGGAGGAACAAAAGCGTATGTCTAAGAGCAATATGGATCAGGACATCCTGAAGGTACTTCTGACCGAGGAGCAGATCAAGGCGCGTGTACAGGAGATGGGCGACCAGCTCTACGACGCCTTTCAGAACAAGAACCCCATGTTCGTGGGCGTTTTGAACGGCTGCTTCATCTTCATGGCGGATCTGGTCCGCGCCACCCAGCTGAAAAGCGAGCTGGAGTTCATCGGCGTCTCGTCCTACAACAACGCCACCAAGTCCTCCGGCGTGGTGCAGATCACCCGGGACCTCCAGCGCGACATCAGCGGGCGCGACATTATCGTGGTGGAGGACATTCTGGACTCCGGCAACACGCTGTACTTCCTCACTGAATATCTGAAAACCAAGGGAGCCGCCTCCGTGACCATCGCCACCCTGCTGGATAAGCCCGCCCGCCGCGAAAAGCCCATCAAGGCGGACTATGCCGGCTTCGAGGTGCCCGACGAGTTCGTGGTGGGCTACGGTCTTGACTACGCCCAGCAGTACCGGAACATCCCCTACATCGGCGTCCTCAAGCCCGAGGTCTACACCAAGTGACCCCCGCCCCCCGCAAGCACTATCTAAGCGTCTGAGAATAGGAAGTGAAGCAGAATGGAAAAGAAAGGCGGAAAACGCCTTGCCCCCACCGGCGGGGCACAAAAGCCGCCGGTAACGACCGTGCCTCCCTCCGCCCCGGAGGGTGCCGCCCCGGAGAATGCCGCCGCCCCGGCGGAGAAGCCCGTCTCCCGCGGACGTAAGCTGTGGAACGACTACGGCTACCTGCTGATCACGCTGGCGGCGGTGTTCGTGCTCTTCAAGGTTATTTTGCAGCTGGCGTATGTCCCCAGCGGCTCCATGGAGACCACCATCCCCACCAAAACGCTGCTGATCGGCTGGCGGCTGCCCTATGTCGTTGATGACCCGGTGCCCCAGCGCGGCGACATCGTTACCTTCTGGGACGGTGAGCTGGAGAAGGTGCTGGTGAAGCGCGTGGTGGGTCTGCCCGGCGAGAAGATCACCTTCAAGGGCGGCTACACCTATATCAATGGGGAGAAGCTGGACGAGAGCTACCTGCCCGCCCAGGGCATCACCACCGCCGAGCGGGTCTTTGAGGTGCCGGAGGGCTGCATTTTCGTCATGGGCGACAACCGCACCGGCTCCAACGACAGCCGGTTTCTCAGCGAGCCGTATATCCCTGTCCATAACGTGCAGGGACGTATGCTGGTGGCGATCTCCGTCGGCAGAGAGCAGAGCTGGCAGGGTGTCCGCTGGATCGGTTGAAAGGGAGGCGTAACGATTGGGTGAGAAAAAAAGAACCGGCGCAGTATTTATCTTTCTCCTGCTGGCAGTGGTGCTGGTAGCGCAGCTTGCCGGAAACATGACCCGCAGCAGCGATGTCAGCTACGGGGAAATGCGGGAATACTTCACGGAAGAAAAGGTGCGGAGCTTCACCGCCACCGACAGGCGGCTGACGGCGAAGCTGGCGGACGATACCGCCGTCAGCTGCCCGCTGCAAAGCTTCAACACATTCTATAACGACTTGAACGACCTGGTGGTGTCCCAGAGTGAAAAGGGCATCATCACCGACTATAACTACGCCGCCGAGGGGCGCACCAACTGGCTCTCCGCGCTGCTGCCCTACGTGCTGGCGGCGATGGCGTTCATCCTGCTGATGAACCTTATTGCCCGCACCGGCGGCATGAACAGTGGCGTCAACGACAAGATGGCGCGCTTCGGCGAGGCGCGTATTCAGGACATCCCCGATCAGGGGAAGAAGGTCACCTTCAAGGACGTGGCGGGAGCCGACGAGGAGAAGGAGGAGCTGGAGGAGATCGTCCAGTTCCTCCGTGATCCCCAGCGGTACACGGAGCTGGGCGCGCACATCCCCAAGGGCGTCCTTCTGGTGGGGCCTCCGGGCACCGGTAAAACGCTGCTGGCAAAGGCGGTGGCGGGCGAGGCGGACACCGCCTTCCTCTCCATCTCCGGCTCCGACTTTGTGGAGATGTACGTGGGTGTGGGTGCCAGCCGCGTCCGCGACCTGTTCGAGCAGGCGAAGAAGCAGTCCCCCGCCATCGTCTTTATCGACGAGATCGACGCGGTGGGACGGCAGCGCGGCAGCGGTCTGGGCGGCGGCCATGACGAGCGCGAGCAGACGCTGAACCAGCTGCTGGTGGAGATGGACGGCTTTGCCGCCAACGAGGGCGTGGTGGTGCTGGCGGCCACCAACCGCGTGGATATTCTCGACCCCGCCCTCCTCCGTCCCGGACGGTTTGACCGTCAGGTGTTCGTGGGTCTGCCCGACATCAAGGGGCGTGAGGAAATTTTGAAGATCCACGCCCGCGGCAAGCCGCTGGCGGAGGATGTGGATCTGGCGCGTGTGGCGCGTGCCACCTCCGGCTTCACCGGTGCCGATCTGGAGAACCTGCTGAACGAGGCGGCGCTCCTCACCGGGCGGCTGGGGCGGAAGCTCATCACCGAGGAATCCATCCACCAGTCCGTTATCAAGGTCATCGCCGGCCCCGAAAAGCACAGCCGCGTGGTGCCGGAGTCGGAGCGCAGGCTCACCGCCTATCACGAGGCGGGACACGCCGTGGTCATCCACTCCCTGCCCGATCTGGACCCGGTGCACCAGATCACCATTGTCCCCCGGGGACAGGCAGGCGGCATGACCATCTATCTCCCGGAGGAGGATCGCTCCTACCTGTCCCGCACCTATATGCTGGAGCAGGTGGCGGGGCTGCTGGGCGGCCGCGCCGCCGAGGAGCTGATGCTGGGCGACATCTCCACCGGTGCCTCCAGCGACATCAAGCGCGCCACCGCCATCGCCCGCAAGATGGTGGGCACCTACGGTATGTCCGCCAAGCTGGGCAGCGTCGCCTTCGACGCGGGCACGGACGAGGTGTTCATCGGCAAGTCCATGGGACACACCCGCCCCTACTCCGAGCAGACGGCGGCGGAGATGGACGCGGAGATCCGCGCCATCATCGACGAGGCGTATGGGAAGTGCCGGGAGATACTGGCGAAATATAAGAAACAACTTACAGAAGTAGCGGAATATCTTCTGGAAAACGAGACAATGGACGCGGAGACGTTCAACAGCTACTTCGCTCCCGGCGGGAACAGTGACACTTGACCGTATACCCCCTGTTTGTACAATAATGATTTCAACTGGACATATAGTGGACATTGACCCCCCGTCAACCCCTCAAAAAAACCGGCAGCCGCACACGCGGCTGTCGGTTTTTTGTGTAGGAAAGCCCCGGTGTTTTATGCACAATGACGAATACACGCGTCCGCCGCTGAAAGACAATACCGGGCAAAAGTGCGTACACATAAAGCGACTGTCCGCCGCCGGGGGACAAAAGTTGCAAAAACCGTCCCGCGGCAGGATTTTCGCGCGCCCGCGAAGCCCTCATTTTTAGAGGTAGTTACAATTGTTTTTGCTGCATCTTTCCGGTAAAATATGAATATTCTGTAAGCGATCCACCGGATCGCTGCAAGGGAAATTTAGGAGGAAATACCATGAAAAAGTTCTTAGCAATGGTGCTGGCATTGGTCATGGCACTCTCTCTGGTGGCCTGCGGTGAGCAGGGCGGCAATCAGAGCGGCGACAATTCCGGCAAAAAAGTTATCAAAATCGGCGTTTTTGAGCCTCAGTCCGGCGATAACGGTGCCGGCGGTAAGCAGGAGCTCCTGGGTATGCAGTACGCCAACAAGATGTTCCCCACCGTCACCGTCGGCGGCGAGGAGTATCAGGTAGAGCTGGTCTATGCCGACAACGCCTCTTCCAACGACAAGGCTCCCACCGCCGCCCAGACCTTGATTTCTCAGGGTGTGTCCGTGGTGCTGGGCTCCTACGGCTCCGGCGTGTCCATCGCTGCCGGTGACACGTTCTCCGCCGCGCAGGTGCCCGCCATCGGCGTGACCTGCACCAACCCCCAGGTGACTTCCGACTGCGACGTGTACTTCCGCATCTGCTTCCTGGATCCCTTCCAGGGCACCGTTCTGGCGAACTATGCCAAGAGCGAGCTGAAGGCCACCAAGGCGTACTGCCTTGCCAAGCAGGGTGACGACTACTCCGGCGGTCTTGCCAACTACTTCATCAAGGCGTTCGGCGAGGAGAACTGTGTGTACGAGCAGTTCCCCGAGGGCACCTCTGACTTCTCCACCTACATCACCAACGCCCAGCAGCAGGGCTGCGACGTGTTCTTCTCCCCCGTGTCTCTGGAGGCTGCCGCCCAGATCATTGCCAAGGCGGAGACCCAGAATCTGGGTATGCCCATCCTGGCGGGCGACACCTGGGACTCCAACGTGGTGCTGGAGGCCGCTAAGGGCACGAAGCTGGACATCTGCGTGACCACCTTCTATCAGGAGGGCGTGAACGCTGAGTTCGACGCCGCCATCAAGGAGTGGATCGACAGCGACGCTACCGCCAAGACCAACAACGGCGGCGACAACAAGCTGTCCGCCGTGACCGTCATGGGCTATGACGTCTACTGCGTGGCTCTGGAGGCGATCAAGGCTGCCGACTCCGCCGATCCCGCCGCTGTGCTGGCTGCGCTGCCCGGCGTGACCTTTGAGGGCATCACCGGCGCCATCTCCTTCAACGACATCGGCGACGCTAACCGCGACAGTGCCGTGGTCAAGAAGTGCAACACCGAGACCGGTGACTGGGACTTCGTCACCGTCGCCAAGGTGGACTGAGAAAAGGGAATACATACCACAGCCAAGTGAGGTACACAGGGCTGGCGGGAGCGGAGGCTCCCGCCAGCTGCTGTACTATACCGGAGGCGGCGAGGGTGCCCCGCTGAGGCGGGACGGTCTCGCGGCGGCCGGTGGGACGGCTGTCTGCAAAGGAAGAAAGAATGAAATAGGGAGGAACCCCGCATGGAAGTTTTGAAAACCGCGCTGCCGTATGTAATATCCGGCATATCGGTGGGCGGGCAATATGCGCTGATCGCCATTGGCTACACCATGGTGTACGGCATACTGCGGCTCATCAACTTCGCCCACGGCGATGTGTTCATGGTGGCAGGACTGATGATGGTCTATTTTTCCACGTGGATGCCGCTGTATCTGGCAATACCGCTGATGATCGCGCTGACGGTGCTGCTGGGCTTTTTGATCGAGCGGGTGGCGTACAAGCCCCTGCGTACCGCGCCCCGCATGTCGGTAATGATCTCCGCCATCGGCGTCAGCTATCTGATCCAGAATCTGGCGTTGTATGTGACCGGCGGTCTGAATAAGAACTATCCCGCGATCCCGTGGATCTCCGATCCGGTGCGGCTGTTCGGCATGGAGACGTCCCGCGTGACGGTCATCACGCCGTTTTTGACCATCGCGCTGGTGATCGCGCTGGTGATGCTCATTAACCACACCAAGATCGGTATGGCGATGCGCGCCGTGTCCGTGGATTTTGAGACGGCGCAGCTCATGGGCATTAAGATCAACAACGTTATCTCCGCCACGTTTATCATCGGTACGTTTCTGGCGGCTATCGGCTCGGTGCTGTTTTTCACCAACTTCCCCGGTGTGGTGCCCACGTCCGGCGCAATGCCCGGACTGAAGGCGTTCGTGGCGGCGGTGTTCGGCGGTATCGGCTCCGTGCCCGGCGCGGTGGTGGGCGCGTTCATCATCGGTATCTGCGAGTCCATTATCAAGGGTCTGGATACCATCCTGATGGCGAACGGCGCCATTACGGAGCAGGTGGGCTTCGCCACGTTCTCCGATGCTTTTACCTTCGTGCTGCTGATCGTTATTCTGGTGTTCAAGCCCACCGGCCTGTTCGGTGAAAAGACCACCGATAAGGTGTAAGGGGGTGCGGACATGATGTTGGAAAAGAAGAAGGACGTCCGCGGGACGTTTATTTCGCTGGTGGCGGTGGTGCTGTTTCTGGGACTGGTCATGGTGCTGGATCAGGTCATCAAGCCCAGCAATAAGATGTACATGCTGCTGACGGTGCTGCAGAAGGGCTCTGTGTACGCACTGGCGGCGGTGTCCATGAACCTGCTGAACGGCTTTACCGGGCTGTTCTCTCTGGGACACGCCGGGTTTATGGTGATCGGCGCGTATACATACGCCATATTCTCCATTCCCGCCGCCGCCCGCGACACGGTGTATCAATACTATGACGCGGCGGTGCGTATCTCCTTCCCGGAGGTGCTGGGCAACGCCATGGGCGGCTTCGGCACGGTGCTGGGCGTGATCATCTGCGTGATCTTGGCGGGACTGATGGCATCGCTTTTTGCCTATCTCATCGGTCTGCCGGTGCTGCGGCTGAAGAGCGACTATCTCGCCATCGCCACGCTGGGCTTCGCGGAGATCATCCGTTCCATCCTCCAGTGGGGCAAGCTGGGCCCCGTGACCAACGGCTCTAATATGCTCAAGAGCTTTACCCGTATCAGCAACTTCAAGATCGGGACGTTCAGCCTGTCCACCTTTGTGCCGGTGCTGATCGCCACGGTATCCATTATTCTGATCGTCATGCTGGTGAACTCCACCTACGGGCGGGCGTTCAAGGCCATCCGCGACGACGAGGTGGCGGCGGAGGCCATGGGCATCAATCTGGCGAAGCACAAGATGATCTCCTTCGTGGTCAGCTCGTTCTTCGCCGGCGTGTCCGGCGCCACCATGGCGATGGTGCTGTCTATCGCCCAGGCGAACAACTATAAGGTCGCCATGACGTATGAGATCCTGCTGATGGTGGTGCTGGGCGGTATCGGCTCCATCTCCGGCTCCGTTATCGGCTCGTTGCTGTTCGTAGCAACGTCCGAGTGGTGGCTGCGCGGTCTGGACTCCGGTACGTTCCTCGGTATCGATGCTCCCGGCGTGTTCCGGAACGGCTTCCGGCTGGTGGTGTTCTCCATCGTTATCATGGTGGTGGTGCTGTTCTTCCGGAAGGGTATCATGGGCGACAGAGAGCTGCCGCAGGTGATAGGCGGCTGGAAACGGAAGATACAGGCCAGAAAAGCCGCGAAGCAGGAGGTGACGTCCCATGAGTAAGAGTGTTCTTTCCGTTGAGAATGTCACCATGCAGTTCGGCGGCGTGGTGGCCGTGGACAATCTGAGTCTGGCGGTCAACGAGGGCGAGATCGTGGCTCTCATCGGACCCAACGGCGCGGGAAAGACCACGGCGTTCAACGTCATTACCGGCGTATATGCACCCACCAACGGGCGGGTGTCCTTCGGTGAGGAGTGCATCGTGCGGAATCACCCCACCGGGAAGATGAGGAAGATGTACAAGGGCGAAAACGCCGAGATGTACAGCCATGAGCACGTGCTGGCACCGACGCCGGACAAGATCACGGCGTTGGGCATGGCGCGGACGTTCCAGAACATCCGGCTGTGGAAAACACAGACGGTGTTCGACAACGTGCTCATCGCCAAGCACATGAGGCGCACCAGCAATATGTTCTCCGCCGCGTTCCACGCTAACAGCAAGGAGGAGGCGCGGCAGAGGGCGGAGGTGCTGGAGCTGCTGCGGGTGGTGGGTCTGGAGGACGTGCAGAATGAGCTTGCCACCAGCCTGCCCTACGGCAAGCAGCGGCGGCTGGAGATCGCACGCGCCCTTGCCACCGACCCGTCGCTGCTGCTGCTGGATGAGCCTGCCGCCGGTATGAACCCCCAGGAGACGCTGGAGCTGGCGGAGTTCATCAAGGAGATCCGGGATCAGTTCCACAAGACCATACTGCTCATTGAGCACCACATGGATCTGGTCATGGGCATCGCCGACCGCATTTACGTGCTGGATTTCGGCAAGCTCATTGCACAGGGCACACCGGAGGAGATACAGAACAACGAGCGCGTCATCGACGCTTATTTGGGGGTGGCAGAGGATGCTTAAGATCGAGAATTTGTGTGTCTCTTACGGCGGCATCAAAGCCCTCCGGGGCGTCAGCTTAGAGGTGCCCGATGGGAAGATCGTCACGCTGATCGGTGCCAACGGCGCTGGTAAGTCCACCACGCTGCGGACTATCTCCGGCCTGGTGAAGGCGGACAGCGGCTCCATCACCTACGACGGCGAGGAGCTGCTGGGCAAGCCCATCAACAAGGTGCTGGAGGCGGGTATCGCCCAGTCCCCGGAGGGGCGGCGGGTGTTCGCCAATCTGACGGTGCTGGAAAATCTGAAGGCGGGCGCGTACCTGCGGAAAGACAAGGCGGAGATCGAGAAGGATCTCCGGTGGGTGTATGAGCTGTTCCCCCGGCTGGAGGAGCGGGACTGGCAGCTTGCCGGTACGCTGTCCGGCGGTGAGCAGCAGATGCTGGCGGTGGGCCGCGCACTGATGAGCCGCCCCAAGCTGTTGATGCTGGATGAGCCGTCGCTGGGTCTGGCCCCGCTGGTGGTGCAGGGCATTTTCGACATTATCCGCACCGTCAACGAGCAGGGGGTGACCGTGCTTCTCATTGAGCAGAACGCCAACATGGCGTTGAAGATCGCGGACTACGCCTACGTTTTGGAGACGGGCAACATCACCAAGAGCGGTACCGGTGCGGAGCTGCTGGCGGATGAGTCCATCAAGGAAGCGTATCTGGGCAAGCGGAAAGGCTGAATAAAAAAGAACCGCCGATGGCGGTTCTTTTTTCGTTGCCTTTTCCGGCGAAGCCTGTTATAATGCCCTGTGAATTGACGAAAAAAGGCGGTGGGCGCGGTGGAATATGTGATGATGGGGCTGGCGTCGCTGGCAGGCGGTATCATCCAGCCGCTGACGGGCTTCGGCGCGGCGGTGGTGATGATGGTGGCTGCCAGCGCGTTTTACGACATGACCGTCGCGCCCACGGTGGTGGCGTTGGTCTGCATGGCGCAGTCCGCCACCATGGCGTGGATGTACCGCAAGCACATTGACTTGAAGCAGGTCGCCCTGCCCATCGGGCTGTATACCGTGTGCAGCCTTGTGATCATCAATCTGCTGGGACGGTTCGATTTGCACGTGCTGACGGCGTTGTTCGGGGCGTTTTTGATGGCTCTGGCGGTGTATTTTCTGTTCTTTGCGCGGAGAGTGCGGCTGGAGAAGCCCGGCTTGGGCGCGGGGCTGGTGTGCAGCGCGTTCTCCGGGTGCTGCGCCGGGGCATTCACCATCGGCGGCCCCATGATGGCGTTGTACTTCGTGGAGATCGCCCGGGACAAAAACGCCTACGTGGGGAATATGCAGTTTCTGTTTCTGACCACGAACCTTATCAACTTCACCATGCGGGTGGTGCGGGGGTATTTCTCCGCGGAGCTGCTGCCGGTGGCGGGCGTCGGCGTGGTGTGCATTATGGTGGGGCTGTGGCTGGGTACGCTGCTCAGCCGGAGGATGTCCGGAGATGTGGCGCGCCGGGTGGTGTATATCGGCGTGGGAGCCAGCGGATTGGTGACGCTGGTGCAGGAGCTGCTGAAATAAGCAAAAAAGAAACGGCGCAAGCCGTTTCTTTTTTGCTTATTTCCGGAGGAGCGTCTCCGTTACGCCGTCCAGCCAGTGACCGTCAAACTGCTCGATGCAGCCGTCGTCCACCAGCTTTGCCAGTGCCGGGTCGATGGGCATTTTCGCCAGCAGGGGGATGTGGTACTCCTTAGCGGCGTCCTCGGTCTTGCCCTCGCCGAAGATGTAGAGCTTTTTGCCGCAGTCGGGGCACTGGACGTAGCTCATGTTCTCCACGAGACCGACGATGGGAATGTTCATCATCTGCGCCATCTTTACCGCCTTCTGCACCACCATGGACACCAGCTCCTGCGGGGACGCCACGATGATGACGCCGTCCACCGGCAGGGACTGGAACACATTCA
Source organism: uncultured Eubacteriales bacterium (assembly GCA_900551995.1). Lineage (GTDB taxonomy): Bacteria > Bacillota > Clostridia > Oscillospirales > Oscillospiraceae > Vescimonas. The sequence goes on along the minus strand of URXW01000007.1, from coordinate 3,515 downwards.
ACGCCACGTCGCCGGTGCCGGGGGGCATATCCACGAACATATAGTCCACGTCGTTCCACAGGGTGTCACCCCAGAACTGCTGCACCACGCCGCCGATAACGGGGCCACGCCAGATAACGGGATCCGTCTCGTGCTCCAGCAGCAGGTTCACGGACATCAGCTGGATGCCGGTGGCGGTGGTGACGGGAACGATGGCGTCGCCCTGCGCCACGGCGCGGCCGTGGATGCCGAACGCCTTGGGGATGGAGGGGCCGGTGACGTCCGCGTCCAGAATGGCGGTGCGGTAGCCCTCGCGCCGCAGCGAAACCGCCAGCTGGCACGTGACCATGGACTTGCCCACGCCGCCCTTGCCGGACACCACGCCGTAGACCTTGCCGACGCGGCAGCCGGGGCGGAGGGGCTTTTTCTCGAATACGCTGGCTTCCTTGCGCTCGCTGCAGCTTTCGCCGCAGCTGCTGCAATCATGGGTACATTCGCTCATAGTTGGTTCTCCTTTTGCGTTATATATAACTTACAATTTTACAATTCATCCGCCCCGGTATAGGTGTGACCGCAGAGGGGGCATTTGGGGTAGTCGAAGTCGTGGCGGAAGCCACAGTCGGGGCACGTCCGCTGGTGCAGATCGGGGTCATTACCGTCGTGGCGCACTGCGCCGCCGGTGAAAAATTCCAGCTTTCCGCAGGCGGGACAAGCCATGATGGACACCTCCAGTGCTCCTGCCATCAGATTGGGCAGGTCGCCGAAAAGCCAGCTGGTTTTTCCCAACTGAAGCTTGTTCTGTCCGGCGAAGCGCATAGGCGTGCCGCAGCGAAGACAGTTAAAATCGGGCATAGGCGGCTCCTTTCACGCAATCTATTATATGGTATACCACGTTCCTGCGGGTTTTGCAAGGTCACAGGCGGGTGACGGTGACATTTTCCCTGCCTTCCAGGTAGTCTCCCTCCCGCTTCTGGCAGGTGAACAGCAGGATCTGACGGCGGTGGCTCTCCGCAAGGAGATAGTCCAGCGCGGCGCGGAGCCGGTCGTCGTCGAAGGTCACCAGTGCGTCGTCGAGGATCAGCGGCACCCGCTTGTCACCGGGCAGCACCATGTCGCAGATGGCAAGGCGCACGGCGAGGTACAGCTGATCCGCCGCGCCCTGACTCAGCAGCCGGACGCTGCGGCTCACCGGGTCGCCCGCCATCTCGGCGGACAGGGAGAAATCCCGGCTCAACAGCACCTTGTCGTACCGCCCGCCGGTGATGGCGGAGAATATCTCCGCCGCCCGCGCCCCTAAGGCGGGGGAGAAGCGGTTTTGCAGCACGGTGTTTGCCTGCGTCAACGCGTCCATCGCCAGCGCGATGGCGTCGTATTCATCCTGAAGGGCTTGGAGCTGCTCCTGCTTCTGGGTCAGCTGGGATTCCAGATCGCTGCTGCGATCCAGCGAGCGGATGCGCCCGGTCAGCATATCGAAGCGGGTGCGCTCCTGCGTCAGCAGTGACTGCACCTGTGCAAGCTCCGCGGCGGCCTGCTCATAGGGCTGGGTGGGAAGGGGTGCGTCCGGCACAGGGGGCGCGGACAGCTCCTGCTCCGTCAGCTGGCGGCGGAGGGCGTCCCGGTAAAGAGCCGCCTCCCGCGCCTTGCGCTGGCTGTCTGCCAACTCCGTCTTGCGGCGGCGCAGGGCGGACAGGGACAGCTGGGCACCGGATAGGTCGGTGACGGCGGGGGCGTAGACGCGCAGCTGCGTCAGCAGCTCCCGCAGACGGCGGCGGCAGGCATCCTCCGCATCGTCGGCAAGGGCTTGGGCGCGGCGGGCGGTCTCGGCATCGTCCGCCGCCTGTTGGCACAGGGGGAGGTATTCTGCGATCTGCGCCTCCAGCGCGTCGCGCTGGCGAGCGGCAAACCTCTGCCGCTCGACGATGGCCTGACGGCGGAATTTCACGGCGAGAAGCGTGGAGATCACGCCCAGACCCGCCGTGACGAGGTAGAGACAGAAGGGGAGCGGCCCGCGGCTGCGGAGGAGGAACGCCAGCACCGTGGCGGCGACCACCAGTGAGCCGGTGAAAAGCGGCACGAAAAGGGAGGGGGCTTTCTCCGGCACGATGGCGGCGGCGCGCTGGCGCAGCTCCGGCTCGGCGGCGGGGTAGAGGGGGTGCTGCTGCCAACGCTCCCGTGCCTGCTGTGCGGCGGCACCGGCGTCCTCGGCGGCGCGGCGTTTTTCCGTCAGCGCGGACAGCTCCGAGGGCAGGGCTGCTGCCTGCCCCTCCAGCAGCGATAGGGTGGCGTCGTCGGGTAAGGGGTCGCCGCCGGAGGTCAAGGCGTCCGCCTGCGCCTGCGCCGCGAGGGCGGCTTGCTCTGCTTGGCGGTAGGCGGCAACGCGCTCCTGCTGCGCCAGCGTTTGCCACTGGGCGGTCTGCCGGCGCAGGTCGGCGGCACGGTGTTCCAGCGCGTCCAGCTCCTGCCGGGACTGGTGCGCCTGCTCGTTCAAGGCGTCCAGCTCCCGCAGGGCACCGTGCAGCTGGTCGATGTCCCGCTCCAGCGCGGGGATAAGCCCGGTCTTGTTGTGGCGGCGGCGGTTCAGCTGCTTTTTCAGCCGGTCACAGGACTCGGTGTAGGACGTGTCCTCCTCGCCGGTGGTGATCAGCGCGGCGATGCGGCGTTCCAGCTCCGCGTCCTGCTCCACCGTCAGGGCATTCTGCCCGATGAACGCACTGCGCTCAAAGACCTCGCGGGGTACGCCCAGCAGCGTCTCTCCGGCGTTCTGTCCGGTGATGTTGGGGACGGGCGTAGCGGTGCCGGTATAGGTGCAGGTGAACTCGCCCATGGGGGAGGCGGCGCGGCGCGTCTCCCGCAGCAGCGTGTAGCTCTCCCCATTGGCGGAGACATCCATGCGCCCTTGCAGCGGCGCGCCGTTCCACGGAGCGTAGCGGTTTTTGTCCGCCAGCGGACCGCGCTCACGGGTGGACAGACCGTACAGCATGGTGCGGATGAACGCGCCCCACGTGGACTTGCCGGATTCGTTGGGTGCATACAGCAGGTTCAGCCCCGGCGAGAGCGTCAGCTCGTCGTGATCCAGACGGCCAAAGGTGCCGGTCAGGTGCAGAATATCCACGGAGTTTTCCTCCTTTAATATAGTAAGAAGATTATAGCACAGGGCGCGAAAAATGTCATCCCGAGGGGCTGTGGAAAAAAGTTGAAAAAATCGAAAAAATATAGTTGACAAACGGGGCGGGACGTAGTATTATATCAACTGTTCCGCGGTTGTGGGACGTGTACCTTGTAAATTAAACAACGAACGAAACGAAAAGCACCAGACGGGAGCGGGAAGGACTGCGAGAGCGGTCTGGAACGCAACTGAAAAGACTTGGTGGAGCCGGGTTAAGTCAATTACCGGCGAAGCTAAGTATAAAAAGTTTTAAGCTATGACAAATAGCTCTGTAAAGATTAGCTCGGCGGGAACGCCGTGTTGATACGATTTATAGAGAGTTTGATCCTGGCTCAGGACGAACGCTGGCGGCGTGCTTAACACATGCAAG
>URXW01000006.1 GCA_900551995.1 uncultured Eubacteriales bacterium | reverse complement strand
CCCCTGTAATGCGGAAGGACTGCACACGCCGGGGGATTTATCGACAAGCAGAAGGCGGTGCCCACCGGGGCACCGCCTTTTCTGCTGTTTCTGCTGTATTATTCCGCAGCGCAGTCTGCATACAGTGACAACGCCTGCCGGCAGTGGGCGGCAAAGGCGCGCCGGGCGGAGAGGGGGGAGGTCAGCTCTGCCTGTCCGCCGAACTGCGCCAGCCAGCCGAAGAACGTGGGACCCAGCTCCACCGGCGCGGTGACGGCGATACGTCCCCCGTCGTCACGGATGTGGGCGTCCGCGCCGAAGCGATCCATGACCACGTTGATCAGCTGCCGGTCAAAGCGCAGCTGTACCGTCTCCGTGCGCCCGCTGTACATATCGAAGATCGTCCGGACATACTTCCCCAGATCGAAATGTTCCGGCAGCGGGTCGCGGGGCGTGTCGGTGACGGTGAGGGATTCCATGCGATCCACCCGGTAGTGGCGGTAATCGCTGATGCTCGGGTCGTAAGCGACGAGATAATAGTGCCTGTCCACGCAGAGAGCCACCGGGTCGGCCTCGTACAGCGCGCCGTCACGCCGGTACGCCTTGCCGCCCTCCGGCGTCCAGTCGAAGTATCGGAACGTCACCTTTCGGTCATCGTTGATAGCGGTGTGCAGCCCGTCGATGGCATAGTACAGCCGTTCGTTGTGGGTGCGGACGCGATCCATCACGTACACCTGCCGCCGCAGCTGCCGCCCGTTAGGGCGGCTGGTGAGCTTTTCCAGCTTCGCGATCAGCTCCATGCTCTTGCTCTGGGTCAGGAAAGGGGACGCCTGCACCACGTCGATGAGCAGCTTTAACTCCGGCAGCTGGAACGCCCGCTCCCCCAGAAAATACCCGTAGCTTTTGCCGCGGACGGACTGCACGTCCATGCCGTACAGCTCCAGCAGCTCCAGGTCGTCGTAGATGCTCTTGCGCTCGGCACTGATGCCGCAGCGTTCTAAATAGGCGATCATCTCCTGCACGGTTTTGGGGTGCCGCTCGTCTGTCTCCTCCTGCAAATACCGCGCCAGATACAGCAGCTTCAGCTTTTTGTTTGCCATGGGCACACCTCCCTCGCTGCGTCCATTGTACCAGAAGCGGAAGAGAAAAGAAACCACTTTTTCCCTGCGCTGACTTTACATCCGGCAGCTTTTGGGCTATAATAAAGTGCTATGCTGTTGACCTGAGAGGGGGCGGACTGTTGCAAGTGAATCAAGTGCGTGCCGGCGCCGCGTTGAGCTATGTCTCCATGGCACTGAGCACCGTAATCTCGCTGGTCTATACCCCCATCATGCTCCGGCAGCTGGGCGACAGCGAATTTGGCGTGTACCAGGCGGTACTGCCCATTATCTCCTATCTGAACCTGCTGAGCTTCGGACTTGGCAGTGCCTACGTGCGCTACTACTCCCGCTTCCGCGCCGCCGGTGACAAAAAGGGCTGCGCCAAGCTCAACGGTATGTTCCTCATCACGTATCTCCTGCTGGGTGCGGCGGTGCTGGCGATCGGCTTCATCCTGTCCTACTGTGACGTGGTGTTCGGCAAAAAGCTGACGGCGGAGGAGATCGACCTCGCCCAGCGGCTTCTGCGTATTCTGACGGTGAACGCCGCGCTGACGTTCCCCATCAGCGTCTTTGAAAGCCATGTGACCATCAACGAGCAGTACCTGTTCCAGAAGATCGTGGCAATGGGAAAGCAGGTGCTCAACCCGCTCATTATGATCCCCCTGCTGCTGATGGGCTACCGCAGCGTGACGCTGACCATCGTCTCTCTGCTCTTTACCATAGTCAGCGGCGTGGTCAACATCACCTACTGTCTGACGAAGCTGAAAATGCCCTTCGCCTTCCATCGGTACGACTTCGCGCTGCTGCGGGAGATGTTTGGCTTCACCCTGTATGTGTTCATCGGCATCGTGGTGGACAATGTGAACTGGTCCATTGACCGCACGCTGCTGACGTGGTTCAGCGGCTCCGCCGCCGTGACGGTCTACGTTATCGCCGCCCAGCTGAACAACTATTTCCTGCTGTTCGGCAACGCCATCTCCAGCGTGATGACGCCCCGCGTCCACCGTCTGGTGGCGGAAAACGCCCCCATGCGGACGCTGGACGCCCTGTTCACCAAGGTGGGACGGCTGCAATTTATCCTGCTGGGCGGTATCTTCCTCGGCTTCGTGGCGATCGGGCAGCCCTTTGTGGTGCTCTGGGGCGGCGGCGAGCAGTTCCGCGTGGACTACTGGACGGCTCTGCTCCTGTTCTTCGCCTGCCTCTGGGCGAATATCCAGACCGTGGGCATCGAGATCCAACGCGCCAAGAATATGCACAAATACCGCTCTCTCGTCTATCTGGGGGTGCTGATAGGGAATATCCTTATCTCTATCCCCCTCTGCATGAAGTGGGAGGGGTTCGGCGCGGCGATCGGCACGGCGATAGCCACACTGGTGGGCAACGTGTTCCTGATGAACCGCTACTATTACAAGCACATCGGCTTGAATATCCCCGCCTTCTGGCGGCACATCCGCCACCTGTTCCCGGCGATGGTGCTGCCCGCCGTCACGGCGGTGCTGCTGGCGGTTTTTGTCCATCCCGCCAGCTATTGGCAGCTGATCCCGCCGGGGCTGCTGTTCGTGGCGGTGTACGGCGTCAGTATGTGGCTCTTTGGCTTGAACCGGTACGAGCGCGGGCTTGTCACCGCGCCGCTGCGCCGCATCCTGCATCGGTAAAACCTTGAACGGAGGTACTCACTTATGGGAAGAAAGATCGCTACCTTTTTCCGCCAGCTGAAGCATCTCAGCCTTGCGCGGCTGAAGCTGCACGTCAACGCCGTCCACGAGGAGACGGGCAAAAACCGCGCCGCCATCTTCTGTGACATGGCGTGGTGCGAGGTGCGCTACGGCATCGGCTATCTGGATTACCACGTGTTCGGCTTCGCCGACCGCCACGGCGCGGTACGCAAGACCTATATGACCGCCGTGCAGAATCAGGCGTTGACCCGCCAGATGAACGACCCGGCGTATTTCTACCAGCTCAACGACAAGATCGAGTTCGACACCATTTTTTCCGACCTGCTGAAGCGGCGGTTCCTCGACCTGCGTAAGACCGACGCCGCCGGCTTCCGGGATTTCTGCGCCGGGACGGACGCCATCTTCTGCAAGCCCGCAGGGCTTTGCGGCGGCGAGGGCATACGCCGTATCGTCACGGCGGAGATCGACGACTACACCGCGCTGTACGACCAGCTGGTGCAGGGGGGGCAGCTGCTCATTGAGGAGCCTATCCGCCAGCATCCGGAGATGAGCCGTCTCTGTCCCGACTCCGTGAACACCGTCCGTATCGTCACGCTGGTGACGGACAAGGGCGCGGAGATGGTCTACGCGCTGGTACGCATGGGCATGGGCGGCGTCTGCGTGGACAACGTGTCCTCCGGCGGTATGTACGCACCCGTCAACGAGCACGGTCAGCTGCACCGCCCCGCCTTCTGCGACAAAACCGGCAAATACTATGAACGCCATCCCGTCACCGGCACGGACATCGTGGGGTTCCAGATCCCGATGTTTGAGGACGCGCTGGAGCTGTGCCGCACCGCCTCCCGCCGCGTGGAGGAGCATCTGAAATACATCGGCTGGGACGTGGCGATCACCCCCGACGGCCCTGTGCTGGTGGAGGGCAACAACCTGCCCGGCTACGATATGTGCCAGAACGCCGGGCACGTGGACGAGGGTATGCTGCCCCGCTTCGAGCAGCTTCTCGGCAGACCCATCGTCTGAACGGGCGGGCTGCGGTGACCGCACGCTGGAATTTTCGTTGTAATATTCGTTGAAGCCCCGCCGGGAAATCGGCGGGGCTTCGTTTTGTATTTGCTGCCTCCCGGCGGGGCTCCGTTTGTTTTGCCTCCCGGCGGGGTTACTTTTGCCAGCAGCGGCAAAAGTAACCAAAAACGCCGTTTAAGGGAAGGGGGATTCCGAATTTCCCCCTTCCCTTAAAAATCCCATCCCCTTGAAGCGTCCAAAGGGAAAGGGCGTGCGCGCCCTCTCCCTTTGGAAACTCTCTCCCTGTGGGGTGGGCGATTATCAAATCGCGCCCCAGCCGCCGCAGGAGCGGCGGCTGGGGTAGGTGCGGCGCGTTGCGCCGCGAGAATATATAAAGCCCCGGAGGGGGCTTTAAGGGAACGGATTCCCACGCCAGCCTGCGGACTGGCTCGGAATGACAGGCTCTAACGGGAGCAGCATGACGGAACGGCGATATTCTCTCTAAGTTACGGCGGTAAAGGGGAAAGCTCCTACCGTGGCAACAGGCAGCGGCAGCGAAGCGACAGCGGAAAGCTGTGGTGGCACAGTCCTTTTGACCGACAACGGTACACGGAAAATTCGATTGCGCGAGGAACATGAAGCAAGTTTGGCGCAGGGCATAGCGCGCCAAGGAAGTCTTGAAACGTAGTTTCAAGTGGCGTTTTTGGGTACTTTTGTCGCTGGAGACAAAAGTACCCCGCCGGAGGCAACACGTAAAAAAAGGGGGTGACGCGCCTGCGGGCGCGGGGACGGGGAGAATGGGACGGGGTGATGGGGTTCACTTCCGTTTGCGGAGGAACAGGCGGATGAGGAGGACGAGGGCGGCGAGGCAGAGGACGGCGTGCAGGGCGGAGAGCATATAGTAGCCCAAGAAGTCGAACCTCTCCGCTGCGGACAGGAGGCAGGGCTGGCGGAGGGCTTTATGCAGGGTGGCAAGGCAGGCGGCGCCGTTATAGAGGCAGAGGGCGGTCAAGGCGGCGCACACGAGCACGCACATGGTTTTATTATTCATGGACATAATTGCAGCTCCGTTCTGACGCCGCGGCGGTAGGCAAAAATGTGCCCCGCCCGGGAGAAATCTTTATCCACTTCGACGCGGTCAAATTCAAGGAAGGCTCTTTCCAGCCGCTTCGGGGTGTAGAAAAGCGTCTGGGTCTTGAGCTTATACGCGTCGTCCACCAGCGCGTTCCACAGGTGGACGGACCAGTAGCTGCAGTTCTTGCCCAGCGTCCAGCCGTCCCGCCGGTCCATGTATTCCTCGAGGGTCTTTAGCTGGGTGCTCTCGATGGGGACGCTGAGGGATCTTCTGCCGACGTAGCGGTCATGGGCGGAAATGTAGGTCGGCTCCAGATTGAAGAGCAGCCCCGGCAGGCGGGTGACCGCCCACACGGAGAACGTCAGCTGTTCGCCGTGCCGGAGCTCGTAGTCCTTGATATACACCGGGCTGCCGGAGCGGTTGTCGATGGACAGCCACGTGTGCCCGAAGCATTTGACGAAGGGCGTGGATTCGCCGTCGCCGTCGTAGGTGGTGATGGAGAGGATAATGCCGCTGTCCGCGGCGGGGAGCGTTCTGGAGTGGGGGCGATACGTGTGGAAGTCGAACCAGAGGAGAAATACCGCCAGTACGGGGAGAAGCAGGAGGAGTATGCGTCTTTTCCGCTTTTTCATGGTGCCGCGCTCCTTTCTTCGAGGTCGCTTTTATGCCATTATACGGGAATCGGCGCGGCAGCACAAGGGGGATTTACAGGGGGCGCGGGGGGCTTTCACGCCTTGGGTGTATGAATAGGTTGACAGATGGGGCGGCAGTCTGTATAATGGGGGTATACTTTTAACGGAATGGGGAGGTTCTGTCACAGGATGGACACAGGCAGCAGCGACTCTTGCCCTGGGCGAACGCGAAATAAAAATATGGATAGGAATTGAGACATGACCTGTGCGCGGCGCACACAGGCCGTGTCTTTTGCGCTTTTGAAGAGGAGTTAAACAGGGAGGCGTTCCGCAAAATGACGGCGGGACGCAGGAAAGGAGAAACATTTTGGATACCTCAATAGGCTGGTTATTGCTTTTACAGGCGGTGCTGATCGCGCTGAACGCGGTGTTCGCCTGCGCGGAGATCGCCGTGCTGTCGGTGAACGACGTGAAGCTGAACAAGATGGTCGCCGACGGGAATCGGAGAGCCAAGCGGCTCAGCAAGCTGACGGCGCAGCCGGCGAAATTCCTCGCCACCATTCAGGTAGCTATCACACTGGCGGGCTTTCTGGGCAGTGCCTTCGCCGCGGACAACTTCGCTTCCCCGCTGGTGGACTGGCTCAAGGGGCTGGGCGTGACGCTGCCCACCGCCACGCTGAACACGCTGATGGTCATTCTCATCACGCTGGTGCTGTCGTTCTTTACGCTGGTGTTCGGTGAGCTGGTGCCCAAGCGCATCGCCATGAAGAAGGCGGAGAGGGTGGCGATGGGCGTGTCCGGGCTGGTGCTGGTCATCTCCAAGTTGTTCGCGCCCCTCGTGTGGCTGCTGACTGTCTCCACCAACGGGATACTGCGGCTGCTGCGGATCGACCCCAACGAGGCGGAGGAGCAGGTGGGCGAGGAGGACATCCGCATGATGGTGGACGCCAGCAGTGAGCACGGCGGCATCGACCACGAGGAGAAGGAGTTCATCCAGAACGTCTTCGAGTTTGACGACCTGACCGCCGAGGAGATCGCCACCCACCGCACCGACGTGGATCTGCTGTGGCTGGACGACACCATGGACGAGTGGGCGGAGACGATACACAACACGCGGCACACCCGCTATCCCGTGTGCGAGGACAGCGCGGACAACGTGGTGGGCATACTGAACGCCAAGGAGTATTTCCGTCTGGCGGACAAGAGCCGGGAGAGCGTTATGGCGGGGGCGGTGCGGACGCCCTACTTCGTGCCGGAGACTATCAAGGCGGACGCGCTGTTCCGCAACATGAAGCGCACCGGGAACCCGCTGGCGGTGGTGCTGGACGAGTACGGCGGCATGGTGGGTATCGTGACGCTGAACGATCTGGTGGAGGAGCTGGTGGGCGATCTGGGCAGCGACGACAGCAACATCCCGGACGACGACGAGCCACGCATCGAGAGGCGGGAGGACGGCTCCCTGACGGTCACGGGCAACGTGGAGCTGGACGATCTGGAGGACGCGCTGGGGATCGAGCTGGACCAGGAGGAGCACGACACCCTGACGGGGCTGGTGTTCGACGCGCTGGGAATGATCCCCGACGACGGCGAGCAGGACATCACGCTGGAGGCGGAGGGAATGCGGATACACGTGACCTCCATCCTCGACCACCAGGTAAACGCGGCGGAGGTATGGCTGCTGCCGAAGGAGTCCCCCGACGGGGAGGACGAGTAAGGAAATACGCAAAAAAGAACCGCCCTCCGGCGGTTCTTTTTTGCGTTTGCTGCGGTGCGTTATTTCCGCTTGGCACCGTTCACCACCACCGCCTGCGCCGCCGCCAGCTTCAGATCGTGGCGCAGGCGCAGAGGGGGCAGCTGCTGGCGCAGCAGCTCCACGGACAGGCCGTACTGGCGGGAAAGCTCCTCGTACTTGGCGTCCACATCGGCCTCCGTCACGTCGATGCCCTCCCGGCGGGCGATCTCCGTCATCGCCAGCTCATAGCGGGCGGCGGCCGCCGCCTGCTCACGGGTGTGGTCGCGCAGCTGCTCCAGAGTCATGCCGCACGTCTCCAGATACGGCTCCAGGTCGTAGCCCTGGGATTGCATGTGGCTCCGCAGCTCGTTGATGATCCCGTCCAGCTGGTTTTCCACCATGGCATCGGGGATGGTGACGGTCATGCCCTCCGTCACCTGCCGGATAAGGGCGTTGGCGAACTGCTCCGCCGCCTGCGCCTGCTTCTTCTGCACGGCGGACTCCATGACGGCGCGGCGCAGGGACGAGACATCCGCAAAGCCCTGCTGACGGGCGAAATCATCGTTCCACTCCGGGGTGGTGCGGCGGGTGATCTGGTGCACCTTGATGCGGAACACCGCGTCCTTGCCCGCCAGCTCCGGCACGTACTCCGTGGGGAACGTCACCTTGACATCGCGCTCCTCCCCCACGGCGGCACCCGCCACCTGCTCCTCGAAGCCGGGGACGAAGTAGCCGCTGCCCAGCAGCAGAGGGTACTGCTCCCCCTTGCCTCCCTCGAAGGGGAAGCCGTCCACGAAGCCCTCGAAGTCCAGCGTCACCTCGTCGCCCATCGCCGCCCGATCCGGGTGCTCCACCACGGGGTGGGTACGGGCGTACTCCGCCAGTGCGCTCTCCGTGTCGTCGCTGCTCAGCTCCACCTCCGGGTAGACGGCGGTGAGCCCCTTATACTGCCCCAGCTGCACCTCCGGATACAGGTCGATGACGGCGGTGAAGGTGTAGCCGTCGCCGCTGATCTTCTCCACCGTCAGTGTGGGGGTGCCGGCGATCTGGATGTCGCTCTGCCCGATCGCCTCCACCAGTGCCTGGGGGTAGGTGTCGTTCACGGCGTCCTGATACAGAAACTCCGCGCCGTACTTCTTCTCGATATTCTCCCGCGTGCTCTCCCCCTCCACGGGAAAGACGGACTTCACGCCCTCGTAGCAGCGCGCCAGCGACTGCTGCCACGTCTCCCGATCCACGGAGATCGCCAGACGCACCTGCCGCTTTTCGGGGACGTCCTGCCGCATAATGACCTGCATAGTAATTCCTCCTGCTGTTCATATTGGTCTAAGTATACTATATCTCCTGCCGGTTTGTCCACCCCGTCCGACAGATGCGGTCATGTGACGGGGTTGTTAATATTTTGTGATTTTTCGGCGGTGGGGGTTGCTATTGCCGCCGCCGTTTGCTACAATACGCCATATTGATTTTTTCGCTTCGGGAGGGGCTAATGGAACGCATCAAGGACTTTTTCCGCACCCATCCCCACGCATGGTGGGGTGCGTATCTGCCGGTTTATCTTGCCATGTTTTTCGCCATCGAGCACTTTATCACCGACAACTATTGGGCGACCCAGACCGTGCTGGACAGCTATGTGCCCTTCTGCGAGTGGTTCATCTTCCCCTACGTCTCGTGGAGCCCGCTGCTGGTGGCACTGGGCATTTATCTTATTCTCAAGGATGGCGAGAGCTTCCGCCGGTATATGTGGTTCATTATGGTGACGTTCACCACGGCGGTGGTGTTCTGCATACTGGTGCCCAACGGGCAGGATCTGCGTCCCGCCGTGATGGAGCACCACAACGCCGCCACGTGGCTGGTGGAGTACACCTATTCCATCGACACCAACACCAACGTGTTCCCCAGCGTGCATATTTTAGGGGTCGTGGCGGCGGTCGCCGCCGTGTGGAACACGCCGCGGCTGCAAAAGGGCGCGTGGCGGTGGGGCTCCGCACTGTACGGCGCGCTGATCATAGTGTCCACCGTGTTCGTCAAGCAGCACGCCGTGGTGGATGTGCTCTCCGGGCTGATGGTGGGTGCCATCGCCTACGTGTTCGTGTACGTCATTGTGGGGCGGCGGCGGGATAAGCGGCTGGGTCGCGGGGACGCGGTGCTTGACAAAGAGGAGAAATAGCGTATAATAAAGGCAGGAGAGATACTGCGACAAGCGGTTTAGCTCCTCAAGCTTGGTTTTAAGAAATAATCAGAAAGCCGTCACTTGCCAGAGTGGCGGCTTTCGCATTTGATACGAATGGTTACAACATATCCGAAGATATGGAATGTAATCGTCATAGGCATCAAATCACCTCCCTTCCGGGTGGTGTAAGCTAAGCCGCCTGCCGTTGTTGGGATGCAGTATCTCTCCCACGTCCGATATTGTAGCACCCGCACGAGTTTTTGTCAATTTACGGCGGCTTTCGCTTAAAGGCGGCTTTCTTTGTGAGGTTTATAACAACTGATAATTGACGGTGGGCATGGTTAATGATACAATAGGGAGACGGAACCCGACGGCGGACGTTCCGCCGCAAAATACAAAAACGAAGGAGCCGTGATGTATGTACCGTATCGTCAAAAAAGAGGCACTGAAGCCCACTGTGATCCTCTATGAGATCGAAGCCCCCATGGTGGCGAAGAAGGCGGAGCCGGGGCAGTTCATCATCCTGCGCGTGGATGAGAACGGCGAGCGTATCCCCATCACCATCCATGACTACGACAGGGAAAAGGGCACTGTGACCATCATCGTCCAGACGGTGGGAGCCACCACCGAGAAGCTGAGCCACAAGCAGCAGGGCGAATGTCTGCATGACTTTGTGGGCCCCCTGGGCCGTCCCACCGAGACGGAGGGCAAGAAGAAGGTCTGCGTCGTCGGCGGCGGCGTGGGCTGCGCCATCGCCTATCCCGTGCTGAAGAAATTCCACGACTGCGGTGCCGAGGTGCACGCGGTGGTGGGCTTCAAGAACAAGGACGTGGTCATTCTGGAGGATAAGTTCAAGGCCGTTTCCTCCGTACTGAAGGTCTGCACCGACGACGGCTCTTACGGGCAGAAGGGCATGGTCACCGAGGCTCTGAAGGAGCTGCTGGACGCGGGCAACGTGTATGACGAGATCTTCGCCATCGGCCCCATGGTCATGATGAAGTTCGTCTGCAAGACCACCGCGCCGTACAATATGCCCACCACCGTGTCCATGAGCCCCATTATGATCGACGGCACCGGTATGTGCGGCGGCTGCCGCCTGACCGTGGGCGGCGAGACGAAGTTCGCCTGCGTGGACGGCCCCGACTTCGACGGTCAGAAGGTGGACTGGGATCTGGCGGTGAAGCGCAACCAGATGTACCATGATTTCGAGGTGCACAAGCACGAGGAAGTCTGCAATCTGTTCAAGCAGGAGGTAAAGTAAGATGGCTGCAAAGATCAATATGCGTCTGGACAAGAACGAGATGCCCTCTCAGGACCCCAACGTCCGCAATAAGAATTTCCTTGAGGTGGCTCTGGGCTACACCGAGGAGCAGGCACTGGACGAGGCCGCCCGCTGTCTCAACTGCAAGAACCATCCCTGCGTGGACGGCTGTCCCGTCAACGTGCGTATCCCCGAATTTATCCAGAAAATCGTGGAGAAGGACTACGAGGGCGCGTATCAGGTGATCCACCAGACCAGCTCCCTGCCCGCCGTGTGCGGCCGCGTGTGTCCCCAGGAGAGCCAGTGCGAGATGCACTGTGTCCGGGGCAAGAAGGGCGACCCCGTGGGTATCGGACGGCTGGAGCGGTTCGTTGCCGACTGGCACAACGCCCACAGCACCGAGGCGGCGTCCGTCCCCGCGCCCAACGGGCACAAGGTAGCGATCATCGGCTCCGGCCCTGCCGGACTGACCTGCGCCGGCGACCTCGCCAAGAAGGGCTATGAGGTGACGGTGTTTGAGGCTCTGCACCTTGCCGGCGGCGTGCTGGTGTACGGTATTCCCGAGTTCCGTCTGCCTAAGGCCATCGTCCAGAAGGAAGTGGACGGGCTGAAGGCCATGGGCGTGAAGGTGGAGACGAACATCGTGGTGGGACGCACCATCACCATTGACGAGCTGATGGAGGAGAACGGGTTCGAGGCCGTGTTTATCGGCTCCGGCGCCGGTCTGCCCATGTTTATGAACATCCCTGGCGAGAACCTGAAGGGCGTTTACTCTGCCAACGAGTTCCTGACCCGCATCAATCTGATGAAGGCGTACCGCCCCGACAGCGACACGCCCATTATGGATCTGAAGGGCAAGACCGTCGCCGTGGTCGGCGGCGGCAACGTGGCCATGGACGCCGCCCGCTGCTCCAAGCGGCTGGGCGCGGAGGTGTACGTGGTGTACCGCCGCGGCATGGAGGAGCTGCCCGCCCGTCACGAGGAGGTGGAGCACGCCATTGAGGAGGGCGTCATCTTCAAGACGCTGAACAACCCCGTGAAGATCAACGGCGACGAACAGGACTGCGTGAAGTCCATGACGTGCATCGAGATGGAGCTGGGTGAGCCGGACGCCTCCGGCCGCCGCCGCCCCGTGGAGAAGAAGGGCAGCGAGTTCGATCTAAACGTGGACGCGGTGATCATGTCCCTGGGCACCAGCCCCAACCCCCTTATCAAGTCCACCACCAAGGGTCTGGAGGTCAACAGGAAGGGCGGCATCATCGTCAACGAGGAGGGGCTTACCTCCCGGCAGGCGGTGTACGCCGGCGGCGACGCCGTGACCGGCGCAGCCACCGTCATTCTCGCCATGGGCGCGGGCAAGCTGGGCGCAAAGTCCATCGACGAGTATCTGAGCAAGTAACAGTACATAAAAAAAATGACCGGCTCTCGCCGGTCATTCTTTTTTACTCGTTTTCCAGCAGCAGCGTGTACGCCTCCCCCTCCATGGCGAACACGCGCTCCACGTCCGCGTCCATCTTCTCCAGCAGCGGCTCCGGGGACTCGTATGATACGCAGGTGCCGCAGGAGGCACTGAGCCTCCGGGGCACCGGCATCATCCGGGCGGCGACACCCGATGACGTCAGGGCGCGGCACGTGAGAAGTGCGGAGAGGTGGGTGTGGAACGTGGCGATATAGCGGGTCATTTGGAGAGGGTCAGGCGGAAGTCCTCCCCCTCCGGCGCGGCGGACACCTTGTAGCCGCTGTTCTCGGCGAAGCGGGTCACGTTCTCCACGGAGCACCGGTTATCCACCAGCACCTCCAGCGTATCGGGGGCGGAGCCCTTCACCGCCTTCTGCACCATCACCACGGGCATGGGGCAGGAATATCCTCTTGCGTCAACTGTCATGGCTTTGCTCCTTTCATTTGGCGGCTGCCGCGTCCGGCGCGGCGGTCTTGGGCATATTCCACAGGGAGATGACCAGCATCAGCACGATGCCGAGGCAGACGGCGACCTTGCCGTTGGTGGAGATGCCGCCCACCACCAGCTCCTTGGCGTCGTTCAGCGCGTCGGGGTTGCCCGCCAGCGCGAAGTTATGGGCGAACGCCGCGCCCACGATCATGCCGAACACGGTCACGGCACTGTCGCCGTTGCCCTCGCCCGCCAGGATCAGCTGGCGCAGAGGGCAGCCGCCCAGCAGCACGCTGCCCCAGCCCACCAGCACCATGCCCAGCGCGTTCCACAGGTGGCTGCTGTGGGCGATGGGCTGTAAGGTGAAGCCCAGCTGGAAGCCGCCGGTGATGAGGTTGCCCGCCAGCACCACAAGGAAGATGGCGACGAAGCCGTAGAGCAGCTTGAAGTCGCGGAAGAGCATGGCGTCACGGATGCCGCCCACCATGCACAGCCGGGTGCGCTGCGCCAGCGCACCCACCACCGCGGCGATCAGCAGCGATGCCAGCACCGGGGCGTGCTTGCTGCCGGGACCCGCCTCGCTGAACTTGAAGAGGGTGGGCACGGCGATAAAGAGGAGCAGCAGACCGGTCATAACGATGGGCAGCACGCCGCCCTCGCCCTTGCCCACGGGGTAGGCGCGCTTCAGGGAGAAGCCGCGCTTGAGGAACTGCACGCCGATGAGGATACCGGCGGTGAAGCCCGCCAGACCCACCACCGCGTTCAGATCGCCGCCGCCCATGCGGAGCACCATACGGAGGGGGCAGCCCAGAAACGCCAGCGCGCCGATCATCACGAACGCGCCCAATACGAAGCGGGTGGCGGGAGAGGATCCTGCCTTGGCGCGGAACTCCTTCGTTGCCACGGACATGATGAACGCGCCCAGCACCAGCCCGATGATCTCCGGGCGGACGTACTGCACCTTCGCCGCGCTGTGCATACCCACGGCTCCGGCGATGTCACGCAGGAAGCAGGCGATACAGAAGCCCATGTTGGCGGGGTTGCCCAGCTGCGTCAGCACCACGGCAGCCAGACCCACCACCGCACCGGCGATGACCACGATCCAACTTACTTTTTTCATAGGGGGTGATTCTCCTTCTCGTTATTTTTCTGCAAGAATAGCGGTATAAATTATACGACAGCATGGAGGAAAAGTCAAGGCGGTGACAAGACGTGTTTTCTGTGGTATCATAGTGGGGAAAAAGCAGGAGGTGCCGCCATGGACGCCATTTATCTGGACAACGCCGCCACGTCCTTCCCCAAGCCGGAGGGCGTCAGCGACCGCATGAAATACTATCTGGACTGCGTGGGCGCAAACGTGAACCGTTCGGTCTATACCGCCGCGCAGGAGGCGGGGCTGGTGACGCTGTCGCTGCGGCAGCGTCTATCGGAACTGTTCCGTTTTCCGGAGAGCCCCAGCCACGTGATCCTTACGCCCGGTGCCACCGCGTCGCTGAATATGCTGGTGGCGGGGCTGCTGCGGCCGGGGGATCACTGCATCGTCAGCAGCATGGAGCACAACGCCGTTATGCGGCCGCTGCTGCGTCTGCCGGGAGTGGAGGTCAGCCGTATCCCCTGCGACAGAGAGGGCTTTGCGGAATTGGACGCGCTGGAGGGGCTGTTCCGCGAGAACACGAGGCTGGTGCTCATCGCCCACGGCTCCAACGTCAGCGGCACGGTGCAGGACGCGGAGACCATCGGGCGGATCTGCGCGGCGCGGGGCGTGCCCTTCGCGTTGGACGGCGCACAGACGGCGGGGCACTTTCCCGTGGATTTCCAAGCTATGCACCTGAGCGCGCTGGCGGTGCCCGGACACAAGGGACTGCTGGGTCCAGGCGGTATCGGCGCGCTGCTGGTGACGGACGAGCTGGCGCGGCGCATGACGCCGCTCATCGCCGGAGGGACGGGCAGTGCCTCCGACAGCGAGTATCTGCCCGACTATCTGCCGGACAAGTTCGAGTCCGGCACCGCCAACCTGCCCGGATGCTACGGCTGGGAGGCGGCGGTGCGCTTCGTGGCGGAGCGGGGCGTGGACAGCCTGCGGCAGCACGAAATGCGCCTGTGCCAGCGGTTCATTGGGGGGCTGGAGGAGATACCCCACGTGCATCTGTGCGGCACGCGGGACATGGCGCGCCGGGTGGGGGTGATCTCCGTGGATCTCCTGCGGCGGGACAACGCCGAGGCCGCCTTCGCGCTGGAGAGCCGGTACGGTATCCTCACGCGCTGCGGGCTGCACTGTGCGCCGTCGGCGCACCGGACGCTGGGGACGTTCCCCCAGGGCACCGTGCGGTTCTCCCTGGGGTGGGCGAACACGGAGGCGGATGTGGACGCGGCGGTGGCGGCCATACGCGAATTGGCATAAGGAAAACCCGGACGGTGGTGCCGTCCGGGCTCTTTTTTTCAGTGGAGGAAGATGCGCTTGCCGCCGCCGTAGGGCGACACGGTGCCGATGCGCTGGGCACTGGGCACCACCGGCGCAAGCTCCGCAAGCAGCGCGTCCGCGTCCTCCGGCGCCACCGCCATCAGCAGCCCGCCGGAGGTCTGGGGATCGAAGAGGATATCCTGCACCGCCGTCTCCACGGTGCCTGCGTCCACCGCAGGCTCGGCGAAGGTGCGGTTGCGGTACATACCCGCCGGGAGAACGCCCATGCGGGCGAACTCCAGTGCCTCCGGGAGAAGATCCACGCTTCCCACGGAGATGTGCAGCTCCACATCGCTGCCCTGCGCCATCTCGAAGCCGTGTCCCAGCAATCCGAAGCCCGTCACGTCCGTGCAGGCATGGACGCGGTGGCGCACCATCACGTCGCGGGCGGACTTGTTCAGGGTGGTCATCAGGCGGTTCATGTGCGCCACCGTCTCCTCCGTCAGAAGCCCCGCCTTCCCCGCGCTGGTGAGAACGCCGATGCCGAGGGGCTTCGTC
Source organism: uncultured Eubacteriales bacterium (assembly GCA_900551995.1). Lineage (GTDB taxonomy): Bacteria > Bacillota > Clostridia > Oscillospirales > Oscillospiraceae > Vescimonas. The sequence goes on along the minus strand of URXW01000006.1, from coordinate 46,787 downwards.
AGCACCAGCACATCGCCGGGGCGGGCGGCGGCGTTGGTGAGCATTTTCTCCGGGTGGACAAAGCCCGTGACGGCAAGGCCGTACTTGGGCTCGTCGTCCAGAATACTGTGGCCGCCGGTGATCAGCGCACCCGCCTCGTAGACCTTGTCGTAGCCGCCCCGCAGGATGTCGTGCACCGCCTCACGGGGCATGGTCTCCGGCACCGCCATGATGTTGAGGCACAGCTTCGGCTCGCCGCCCATGGCGTACACGTCGCTGAGGGCGTTGGTGGCGGCGATCTGACCGAAGAGGTAGGGGTCGTCGGCGATGGGCGGGAAGAAGTCCACCGTCTGCACCAGTGCCAGCTCGTCGCTGAGCTTATAGACCGAGGCGTCGTCGCTCTTGTCGAAGCCCACCAGCAAATTGGGGTCGCGGTGCACGCGGATGCCCTCCAGCAGCTGGGACAGCACGCCCGCGCCCACCTTCGCGCCGCAGCCGGCGCATTTTGTCAGCTTTGTCAGCTTGATGTTCTGCTCGTCCATGATACCCTCCTGTTATTGCAGTACGCCCGTGAGACAGAGGATCGCCTCCAGCACGCCGCCGCCCACCGCCAGAGCCTTGTCCGAGGCGGTGGTGCAATACTCCGGGCGGCAGCGGGGGTCCACGTCACCGGATTTCATGCCCTTGTGCACCGGCGTTCCGTCGGGCAGGATGCCGCGGAGCACGCCGCCGATGGTACACGCCATGGTCTTGCCGTCCACCTCCCCCGCCACGTCGCCCGGCTGCACCTCCGCGCCGATGTCCAGCAGGCGGTGAAAGACGCCGTCCGCCGGTGCGCGGAGGACGCGCTCGCCAGCGTAGCCGCCGATGAGTCCGGGGATATTGGTGTTGGGCAGGGCGGAGCCCTCGTAGATCACGCGCCCCAGCGTGTGGCCGCGCATGGTCTCCACCACCGCGTGGCAGTCCGTCCCGGCGGTGAAGCCGGGTCCCACGCCGATGACCACCGGCGCGTCGGTCAGGGCGGTGCCCAGATTGCGCTTCGCCAGAATGGCGTCCACCAGCGCGTCGGGGCGCAGCTCCCGGCGGCAGAGGCAGTCCGGGTCTGCCAGCACCGGCACCGCGCCCGCCGCCAGCAGGACCCGCGCATGGAGAACGTCCCTCGCGCAGACGGCGCGGACGCCCTCCACCTCCGCCGCGCCGAGGGCGATGGCGGGGGAAAAGCAGACGGTGCGGCGGATCGCCGTGGGATGGGGCAGGTCGGTCATTACCACCTGCATACCGGCGCGGTGCAGGCGCAGGGCGATACCGGTGGCGATGTCGCCCGCCCCGCGAATGAGAATCAGCATAGTCTCACCTCAATTTCGTTGTTCCCACAATAGCACAACGAAAAAGCCTTGTCAACAAAGGCGTGGTTTGCTACAATGGCGGTAAGAAACGAAGGAGGGCGCAGCCATGAACCACAACATCACCGTTCGTATCACTGCGCGGCTGTTCGCGGAGGAGAAGTGCTTCGGCCCCGGCGTGGCGCGGCTGCTGCGGGCGGTGGAGGAGCTGCACTCCCTGCGCTCCGCCGCCGCGTCCATGAACATGGCGTACTCCAAGGCGTGGAGCATTATCCGCAGTGCGGAGCAGGGCTTCGGCTGCAAGCTGCTGCACTCCACCATCGGCGGGGCGGGCGGCGGCGGCGCGTCGCTGACGGAGGAGGCGCGGCAGATCATGGATGCCTACGACATCTACTGCGAGAGGCTGGAGGCGTACAGCGGGGAGCTGTTCCGGGAGCTGTTTCCCTTCTGCGCCAAGGGCGAATAAAAAAGACCGGCTTCACGCCGGTCTTTTTTTATTCGCTTTTCCCCTCAGAGGGTGGGCACCTCCATGCCGAGGCGGCGGTACATGGTCTTTTTCACCGCCTTGAGGATGTTCTCGTACCCGGTGCAGCGGCACAGGTGACCGCTGAGGAGCTTACGCAGCTCCTCGTCGGAGTACAGCTTGCCGCTGTCGAGGATCTCCACCGCGGACATGAGGAAGCCGGGGGTGCAGAAGCCGCACTGGATCGCCGCCTCCTCCATGAACGCCTGCTGGATGTCGCTGGGCTCGCCGTCGGGGCTGAGAAGTCCCTCCAGAGTGCGGATGTGCTTGCCGTCCGCCCACACCGCCAGATAGATGCAGGAGTTGAACGTCTCGCCGTCGATGAGCACGGTGCAGGCACCGCACTCGCCCACCTCGCAGCCCTTTTTCACGGAGGTCATGTGATAGTCGTTGCGGAGCATATCCGTCAGGCTGGCGCGGACATCCACCATCTTCTCCACGTCCTTGCCGTTGATATTACAGCGGATCAGCTTATACTGCTTGCTCATACCAGCTCACCTCCTGCCAGTTCAATGGATTTCACGAAGCAGCGTTTGGCGATCTCCACGGCGATATGCTGACGGAACGCCTTGCTGGCGCGCCAGCTGTCGCGGGGGTTGATGTCGTCCAGAATGGCGTGGGCGAACGTCTCCACCGTCTCCTCGGTGAGAGGCTTGCCCTGTGCCGCCGCCTCCGCGCAGGCACAGCGCAGAGGCACGGGCCCCGCCACGCCGTAGGCGATACGGGCGCGGTCAACGGTCTTTTTATCCGCGCTGAGGCGGACGTTGACGCTACAGCCCAGCGTGGCAATATCCATGGCGTTACGCATGGCGTACTTGATATAGTGCCCGAAGCAGCGGTCATAGCTCGCCTTGGGAATGAGGATGGCGGTCTGTATTTCGCCCTCCTCGGCGCGGATGTCCACCGTGCCCGCCTTGATGTAGAAATCGTGGATGGGCAGGCGGCGGACGCCGTTCTTGCCGGTCAGCTCCACAATGGCGTCCCACGCGTGGAGAGTGGAGGCGGAGTCGGCGGAGGTCACGCCGTTGCAGGTGTTGCCGCCGATGGTGCCGATGTTGCGGATCTGGGGCCCGCCCACCATGTCCACCGCCTCGCCCAACACGTTGATATACCGCTGGATGATGGGGTCGCGGGTGATGTGGGAGAAGCTGGTCAGGCTGCCGATGCGGATGTTCTCCTCGTCGTCGAGTGTCACGCCCCGCAGCTCGTCCAGACCGTAGATGGAGATCAGCTCCGCGCCGGCGCGCTTACCCTCGCGCATCTGCACCAGCACGTCGCTGCCGCCGGCGATGATCTGCGCCTCCGGGTGCTCCAGCCGCAGTGCCACCGCGTTTTCCACGCTGGCGGCCTCGTATAAGGCTTTCATATCGTACATGGCTTACTTGCCCTCCTTTTCGTTCCAGCTGTCGTGGATCAAGCCCGCCTTGGTGAACTCCGCAAACAGCACGTGGGGCGTGATGGGGATGGTGTCCACCGCCACGCCGGTGGCGTTGTAGATGGCGTTGCGGATGGCGGGTGCGCCGGAGCACGCCGGCGGCTCGCCCAGAGCCTTGGTGCCGAAGGGGGAGGTGGGCTCGGCGTTCTCCACGAACTGCGCCTCCAGATGGGGGTGATCCATAAAGGTGGACAGCTTGTAGTCCAGCAGGTTGTTGTTCAGAGGCTTGCCGGTCTTTTCATCGAACAGCAGCTGCTCGCTGAGCCCGAAGCCGATCGCCATGGACATACCGCCGTGTACCTGCGCCGCCGCCAGAGCGGGGTTGATGAGGCTGCCGCAGTCGTGGACGTTGATGATGTTGTTCACCTTCACCTTGCAGAGAGCAATATCCACCTCCACGTCGGCAAAGGTGCAGCCGAAGGAGTAGGCGTTGTTGCGGATGGTGTAGGTGGATTCGGCGGTGATGTGCTCGCTGTCGGCGGCGTTGTACTGGGCGGTCATCGCCAGCTCGCTGAGGGAGAGGAGCACCGCGCCGTCCTGCTTGCGGACGATATTGCCCTCCACGATGTCCATGTTGTCCACCGCCTGCCGGGTCAGCTTCGTGGCGTATGCCAAAATCTTCTGCCGCAGGAGCGTCGCCGTCTGGCGGATGGAGAAGCCCGCCGTGTACGTCTGGCGGCTGGCGTAGGCTCCCAGCCCGGTGGGGGTAACGTCCGTGTCCTGACAGGAGACAACGCGGACATCCTTATAGCTCCTCAGCCCCACCGCCTCGGCGGTCATCTGGGCGTAGGCGGTGTCCGCGCCCTGTCCGATCTCCGTTTCGCCGCACTGCATGGTGACGGTGCCGTCCAGATTCAGCAGCATACGGTTGGAGGACGTTTCCAGCGAGATGGGGTAGACGGCGGTGTTGTACCAGAACGCCGCCACGCCGATGCCGCGGCGGATGTTGCCGGTGTCCTTGGCGTATTCCGCCTTCTTCCTGTCGTATTCAATGTACGCCTTGCCCTTTTCCAGACAGTCGCGGAAGGAGTCGTAGTAGTTGGTGTTGCCGCTGAAGCCGTCGTGGAAGCCCTTGGGCATGATGTACTTCATGCGGTATTCCAGCGGGTCCATGCCCACCGCCTTGGCGCACTCGTCGATGTTGGCGTCGTCGGCGAAGGACGCCTGAGGCATACCGTAGCCGCGCATGGCTCCCGCCACGGGGCGGTTGGTGTAGACCGTCCACGCGTCGCCCTCGAAGTTGTCGCAGGGGTAGATCTGGGGGAAGGAGCCCATCGCCTTCGCCACGATGGAGTGGCCGTGGGAGGCGTAGCCGCCCTGATTGGAGAAGCACTCCACCTTACGGGCGGCGATGGAGCCGTCCTTGCGGAGCCACGTGATGATGTGGAAGCGGATGGCGTGGCGGACGCGGTTGGAGACGAACGTCTCCTCACGGGAGCAGTCCACGCGGACGCAGCGGCCGCCCACCTGCGTGGTGCACCACGCGCACAGCGGCTCGTACAGGGCGTCCTGCTTGTTGCCGAAGCCGCCGCCGATGTAGGGCTTGATGATCTGCACGTCCGCCCACGGGCGACCCAACGCCTGCCCCACGATACGGCGGATGATGTGGGGGATCTGGGTGGACGTTACCACCACGATGCGCCCGTTCTCCTCGTAGGCGAAGCAGCCGTGGTTTTCGATGTGGCTGTGCTGCACGGTGGGGGTGTCGTACCAGCCCTCCACCTTGATGAGTCCCGGCTCCTGAATGGCGGCCTGGTAGTCGCCCTTGCGGATGTCGGTATGCTTGAGGATGTTGCCGGGGAACGCCTCGTGGAGCTGGGGCGCGGAGGGCTCCATCGCCTTCTGCACGTCCAGCACAAAGGGCAGCTCCTCGTACTCCACCCGCAGAGCCCGGACGCCCTGCATGGCGGAGACCTCGTCCTCCGCAATAACCACGGCGACATCGTCGCCGTAGTACCGCACGTGGCGGTTCAGCAGGTTGCGATCCGCCACGTCCTGATGACCGGGGTCCATGGACCAGGGGTGTCCCGCCGTGGGGAAGCAGTGCTCCGGAACGTCGAAGCACGTCAGCACCTTCACCACGCCGTCGATGGCCTCCGCCGCGGATGTGTCAATGGACTTGACGTAGCCGTGGGCGATGGTGGAGTGCTTGATGCGGGCGTACAGCGCGCCCGCGGGCATCCGATCTTCATAGTATTTCGTCCGCCCGGTCGCCTTGTCAAAGGCGTCCACGCGGATCTCGCTCTTTCCCACCTTGCTCATAGTAGGCAGCCTCCTGTTGCTAAACTTGGTGTGTTGTCGATCCTTGCCGCTATCGCTGTGTATTCATTGAAAATTATAGCACAGACTATAGGGAAAGTACAGCGCGGGCGTGATTTTATTTTGCGGATAACGGCGCGGGAAGCCCTTGACGGCGCAGGGGGAAAGCTGGTACACTGAAACGGTAAAGGAGGGGTGCGCCATGGCAGAACTGCATATCGGCTGTCTCGTCATGGCGGCGGGCAGCTCCCGCCGCTTCGGGCGGGACAAGCTGTCGGCAGAGGTGGGCGGCAAAACGCTGCTGCGCCGGGCACTGGAGGCCGTCCCGGCGGAGGAATTCCACCGGGTCACCGTGGTGACGCAGCACGGCGGCGCGCTGGCATCGGAGTTCGGCTTCGACGCAGTATGCAACGACCGTCCGGAGGAGGGGCTGAGCCGCACCGTCCGTCTCGGCACGGAGGCGATGGCGGACTGCGACGCCATACTGTATCAGGTGGCCGACCAGCCGCTGCTGGAGAGGGACACCGTCCGCCGCGTGGTGGCGGCGTTCCGGGCGCGGCCGGAGTGCATCGTGGGGCTGTCCCACGACGGGGTGCGGGGCAATCCCTGCGTGTTCCCCCGGCGGTTTTTCCCGGAACTGATGGCTCTCACAGGCGACAACGGCGGCAACGCCGTCATCCGCGCCCACCCGGAGTGTCTGCTGCTGGTGGAGGCCCCTGCCGCGGAGCTGTACGACGTGGACACGGCGGAGGCGTTGGCGCGGCTGGGGGAAAGCCCGGAGAAATAAGAAAACCGCTGCTTGACAAATGCAGGCAGACGGGTATAATAAAAGCAGGAGAGATACTGCGACAAGCGGTTAGGCTCCGGTTACTTGAATTTTAGAAACTCCAGAAAACCGTCACTTTGCCGAGTGGCGGTTTTCGCGTTTTACGCGAATGGTGAAAACATATCCAAATACATGGAATGTGATCGTCAATGGCATACTGTCACCTCCCTTCCGGGTGGTGTAAGCCATAACCGCCTGTCTTGTTTGTGGTGCAGTATCTCTCCCACGCGGATATTGTAGCACCGGGGCGGTATGCTGTCAATTCCCGGCGAAAAAAGCACCCTTGCGGGTGCTTTTTTGCTATAGGGCTATATACATCTGTACATACCGGGTCACTTCTTCGGCGGGGCGTAGGGGGTGTTTTGCAGGGGCAGGCTGTACTCCCGCTGGCCGGTCAGGCGGTAGTAGGCGTCGGCGATGGCGGGTGCCGTGGGGATGGACGTGATCTCGCCGATGCCGATGGCTCCGCCCGCCACGTTCAAGCCCGGCTTTTCCACCACGATCGCCTTGATCTCCGGCGGGATCTGGTTGGCGCGGAACAGCCCCAGCATACCGTACTTGGCGGTGGGCTTGCAGTTTTCGTCGATGGGGTATTTCTCCGTCAGGGCGTAGCCCATGGACATGACCACGCCGCCCTCGATCTGCCCCTCGATGCTCAGGGGGTTCACCGCCTTGCCCACGTCGTGGGCAGCCACCAGCTTCTTCACGCGCCGGGTCTCTCTGTCCAGAATACACATCTGGGTGGCGTAGCCGTATGCCACGTGGCTCACCGGGTTGGGCACATCCGCGCCCAAGGGGTCGGTCTTTGCCAGATATTCGCCGTAGAACTCCTGCCCCTTCAGCTGCGCCAGCGTTTTCCCGCCGTCCAGCTCCGCCTTCAGCTTTTCGCAGGCGCGGCGGGTAGCCTCGCCCGTCACCAGCGTCTGGCGGCTGCCGGAGGTGTCGCCGGAGTCCGGCGCGATCCACGTGTTGCTGCGCTCGTACACAATGTCGTCACGGTGCAGCCCCGTGTTGGTCACCACCACCTGCACCAGCACGGTGCCGAGACCCTGCCCGATGCAGCTGGCTCCCGTGTAGATGTGCACCTTGCCGTCGTCCTCCACGATCAGCTTGCAGCGTCCCCAGTCGGGGATACCCACGCCCACGCCGGCGTTCTTCATGGCGCAGGCGATACCCACCGGGTCGCCGTGCGCCACCGCCTCGTCATAGGCGGGCTTGATCGCCTCCAGCGTCTCCACCAGACCGGTGGAGTTGTCCACGATCTGACCGTTGGGCAGCACGCCGCCGGGGCGGATGGCGTTGCGGTAGCGGATCTCCCATGGGCTGATGCCCACCAGATCCGCCATCTGGTTCAGCAGCGTCTCCGTGCAGAAGCAGGTCTGGGTCACGCCGAAGCCCCGGAAGGCACCGGCGGGGGGATTGTTGGTGTAGTAGGCACGGCCCTCGATCTCGAAGTTCTCGTAGGCATAGGGTCCCGCCGCGTGGGTGCAGGCGCGCTCCAGCACGGGCCCGCCCAGAGAGGCGAACGCGCCGGTGTCGGACACCACGCTGGCCTTCACGCCCTGAATGATGCCGTTTTCGTCACAGCCCATGGTGAACTCCATGTCCATACTGTGCCGCTTGGGATGGACGAGGATGGACTCCTGACGGCTGAGCTTGAATTTCACGGGCTTGCGGGTCAGATAGCACAGCAGCGCGGCGTGGTGCTGGACGGACATATCCTCCTTGCCGCCGAAGCCGCCGCCCACCAGACAGTTCTGCACACGGCAGTGGTCGTAGTCCACCCCCAGCATAGCCGCGCACTCGTGCATGGTGGTGTGGGCACTCTGGTCGCTGGAGAGCAGCTGCACGCCGCCGTTGTCCAGCGGCAGAGCCACGCAGCACTCCGGCTCCAAGAAGGCGTGCTCCGTCCACGGGGTATGGAATTTCTCCGTCAGCACGTATTTCGACCTGGCGATAGCCCCTGCGGCGTCGCCGCGGGAGACGTGCTTGTAGGCTTGCAGGTTGTTCTCGTCCTCCTCGAACACCAGCGGCGCGCCGGGTGCTGCCGCCTCGGCGGGGTTATGGACGGCGGGCAGCTCCTCGTACTCCACCTTCACCAGCTTTTTGGCAGCCTCCACCGTCTCCTGATCCACGGCGCAGATCAGTGCCACGCTGTCGCCTAAATAGTGGGTGATCTCCCCCACGCCGATGAGGGTGGGCTGATCCTTCTTCAGATGTCCCACGTTGACCTTGCCGGGGATGTCCTTCTGCGTCGCCACGCAGAGGACGCCGGGCAGAGCCTCCGCCGCCGCGGTGTCGATGGACAGCACACGGGCGCGGGCGTATTGGCTGCGTACTGCGCCGCCGTAGCACATACCGTCCACGTACACGTCGTCGGGGTACTGCCCATAGCCCAGCACCTTCTCCTCCACGTCCAGACGGTGGACACGGCTGCCCATGCGCCAGTCGTCGGCAGAGGGGACGGGGATCGCGCCCTCGCGGAAGATCTTCGCCGCCAGCAGGATGCCGTCGATGATCTTCACATAGCCGGTGCAGCGGCAGATATTGTTGCGGATGGCGAACGCCGCCTCCTCACGGGTGGGGTCGGGGTTCACGTCCAGCAGAGCCTTGGCGGAGATGACCATGCCGGGGATGCAGAAGCCGCACTGGACGGCTCCCGCCTCGCCGAAGGCGAAGGTAAAGACCTGCTTTTCCCAGTCGCTGAGTCCCTCCACCGTCACGATGGTCTTGCCCTCCAGCTTGTCGGTCTGGGGGATGCACGCCTTGGTGGGCTTGCCGTCGATGAGCACGTGGCAGGTGCCGCAGGCACCCTCGCTGCATCCGTCCTTCACGGACGTGAGGTGCAGCTCGTCACGGAGGTAGCGGAGGAGCTTCTGGTTCTTCTCCACGGTGACGGTGCGACCGTTTACGGTAAATGTCGCCATTGTGTATCTCTCCTTTACGCCCGGCCGGGCTTATCTCTGGTATTTGCAGAAATTATAGCACGGGGACGACGGAAAAACAAGGTGAGAACCGCCGCATTTTGTCCAAGGCGTGATAGTACGTCGAGAATACCGGGCGAAAAAGAGAGAGCCGCCCAAGGCGGCTCTTTCGAAAGCTTTTCTTACCTCTCCAGCACCGGCAGCACCGCCTGCATACAGAACTCCTTGTCCTGCGCCGTGAACACGCACAGGCCGCCGTTGCGCTCGGCGATGGTCTGGATGCTGCGGCAGCCGTAGCCGTGCCCCTCGCCCCGGACGCTGGCGGGGACGCCGTTCTTCATATAGACCGTCCCGGCGTAGGGGTTCCGCACCTCGATGAGCAGCTTGTTCTGCCGCACACCGCAGTACAGGGACACGTGACGCTGTCCCTCCGGCAGCTCCGACACCGCCCGCAGCGCGTTTTCCAGCGCGTTGCTCAGGAGGGAGCACAGCTCCGTGTCGGAGATCGCCAGCCGGTTGGGCAGCTTTGCCTCCACCGACAGCTGGGTCTTCGTCTTCTGCGCCTTGTCCGTGAAGGACGAGCACAGCAGGTTCACCAGCTCGTTTTCGCAGAAGCGGCGGGGCGTGATCGCCTCGATGTCCGTGCGTACCCTCTTGATGTACTCCTCCGCCTGCTCCGGCTTGCCGGCGGCGAGAAGTCCGTCCAGCATATTCAGGTGGTGGCGCATATCGTGCTGGTAGATGGCGGTCTGCGCCTCCATCTGGCGGAGGGCGTCCATGTCGCGGCGGGACTGCTCCAGCTCCGCTTCCAGCATGGAACGCCGCATTTCCGCGTCAGAGCGGTGCTGCATCTGGTCGTGGAAGGCGGGCAGGAACAGGATGTAGAACGTCACCAGCAGCGTGGGCACAAATTCATTCACCGCCTGGATGCCGGCGTACAGGGCGTTGGAGTACACCGTGGTGGCGTAGTCGAAGATGTAGTAGGTCACCGGCAGGCTGCCGAACAGCACCAACGACTGCTTGGAGTAGGTCATGGTGGTGTAGGCGGAGCGCACCAGAAAGCGGTTGAACAGGTAGAACAGTCCCACCAGCAGCAGCACATACGCAAGGCTGCCGACAACTTCGCTGCCGGTGATCGCCTCCACGGCGTTTTTGCCCCATTTCAGAGGCTGGCAGCACAGGTACGCCGTGCAGGTGCTGACGACGGACACGCCCACGGGCTTTTTCAGCACGATCACCAGCAGCAGCACCAGCGGCAGGTGCACCAGCAGCGGGTAGAGCTTCTCCACAGCACTCACGCCCAGCAGCAGACCCGCCGTGGATTGCAGCACCAGAAACACAGGGCACATCAGCCCCACCATCCGCTTTTCGCGGCTGGTGGCGCAGCCGCCGGCGACGCCCACGGTCAGCAGCAGACCGTAGATCAGCACCAGCGCATAATTGAACATTTGCAGGGCCTGGCTGGGCGTCAGCCCCATTATCGAATCGCTCATGCGTCCCTCCCGGAAAACAGCAGCTCCAAATAATCCTTTTGCAGCTGGCCGTACAGCAGCCGCGACACCGGCACCGTCTTTCCGGAGAAGGTGACCGCGCCGGTCTGCGACAGCTTCTCCACCTGGTACATATTTACGATATAGGAGCGGTGCACCCGCATAAACTCCGGACGCGCCAGCAGCGCGCCGGAATACTCCTTCAGACTGGCGGAGACCTCGTGCACGCTGCCGTCCGCCATGTTGAAGTACAGGTGCTTGCCGTTGACCTCCACATAGGTCAGCTGGGCGAAGGGCAGCCGCAGCAGCACGCCTTCTGACTTGACGGTCAAGCCGTCCTGGGGCTTCTGCTCCCGGCGGTGCAGCCTGTCCAGCACCGGGTAGAGCAGCTTGCTGTTCAGGGGCTTGAGCAGGTACTCGATGGCTCGGACGCCGTAGCTCTCGTAGGCAAAGCCGGGGGAGGTGGTGAGAAACACGATCTCCGCCGCCGCGTCGAAGGTGCGGATCTCCCGCACCGCGTCCATACCGGTCATGCCCGGCATGAGCACGTCCAGCAGGTACAGGGTGAACCGCTCCCGCCGCGCCGCGTCCAGCATCTCCGCCGCGCTGCGGTACGTCTTGTAGTGCATGGAGGAGCCGCGCTCGACCCTCCACGTGTCCAGCAGCTCCTTTACCTTTTCAAGTTCTTCGATCTGGTCGTCGCATACGGCGATATACATAGCCGCCTCCTGTCTTCCCGCTGTACGGATCCTTGTAAAGATAAAGATATTGTACCATGGGAATTCCGATTTGTCACCGGGTAAATTGCGTTTCCCGGGGCGGTTTTTGCATTTCACGCGGCAGTTTTGGCATTTCGCGACATCCGCTATACAAATACCGCGCTTTCTGGTATGATGAAACCACCAATGGGCATTTCACGCTTGAAGAAAGGGGAGTGTGCGTGTTGAGCTTAGTCATTTGTTTTTTGGCTGTCGTCAGCACCACTGCGCTGATCGCCCTGTGGTTTTGGGAGGTGCGCCGCAAGCTGCGGGTGCATTACAGTGTGGTGGTCAGTGCCCGCGGGCAAATGGAGACCTTTGAGAGACGAGCTGCTGCCGCCGCCACGGGGGACAGGGACGTAACGGCGGTGCTGCGCCGCTGCCGCAGCATCTACCGGCAAGCCGCCGAAAACTACAACGCCGTGCTGCGGAATCCGCTGCTCGGCATCCCCGGTCATCTGATGGGCTTCACAGAGGCTCCGTTGGACTGACCGGCTCTGTTGTGCCGTAAGAAAAATTTTGTCCGCTGCGCGGACACCGTTTCCGGGAGGTTATCACTATGGGACTGTTCAGTAACAACAAGAAGCTCTGCCCCCTCTGCGGCGCACCCACGCCCCGGCTGCTGTCCACCAAGGTGGAGGGTATGCCCCTGCGCAAAGAGTTCGCTGCCAAGAAAAAGCAGCTTTTGGGCATCTGAACGGTGAGGGCTGCATGATGAAGATATGGAAGCGCATCGCCGCCCTGCTGCTGTCGCTGGCGGCAGCTCTGTCCCTCACCGCCTGCGATGAGGAGACGGACCTTTCCACCGACGACGGCACCACATGGGCGGTCTACTGGTATCTCTGCGGCAGCGATCTGGAGAGCGGCGGCGGGTTCGCCTCCTGCGACCTCTTTGAGCTGCTGGAGACAGACCTGCCGGAGAATGTCACCGTGGTCATTCAGACGGGCGGCGCGGAGGAGTGGCAGAACGATTTCGTGGAAAGCTCCGTTTTGCAGCGGTACGTCTACGACAGCGACGGGCTGTATCTGGTGGAGGAGCAGCCCTCCGCCAGCATGGGCGACAGCGAGACGCTGGAGGATTTCCTGCGCTTCGCCAAGGACAACTACCCCGCCGACAAAACGGCGGTGGTGTTCTGGAACCACGGCGGCGGCTCTGTGGCGGGCGCGTCCTTCGACGAGCTTTACGACTACGACTCCCTGACGCTGGCGGAGATGTACGCCGCCTTTAACGCCGTGTGGGATATATCGCTGGAGGATCCCCCCTTGGAGCTGGTGGGCTTCGACACCTGCCTTATGGCGACGGTGGACACCGCCTACACCTTCTGCGACATCAGCCGCTATCTGGTGGCGTCCGAGGAGACGGAGCCTGCCACCGGATGGCTCTACTCCCACTGGGTACAGGCTCTTGCCGACGATCCCTCCATGGACGGCGCGACGCTGGGCAGGATCATCTGCGACAGCTATTACGAGGGCTGCGAGGAGCTGGGACTGGAGAGCAACGCCACCCTGTCCGTCACCGATCTGACCCGGATAGGCGTGCTGCTGGACGCCTATGAGAAATACGGCGTGGAGGCTCTCTCCGCCGCGGCGGAGGACCCCGGCTTCCTCTCCCGCTTCCGCCGCGAGGCGGATCGCAGCGAGAACTACGGCGGCAACACCCGTGAGCAGGGCTACACCAACATGGTGGATCTGGGCAGTCTTGCCCGCCGCACGGTGGAGGAGCTGCCCGCCGCCCAGAAGGTGCTGGACGCGCTGGACGAGTGCGTGCTCTACCGGGTCAGCGGCCCATACCGCAGTGAGGCGACGGGGCTGTCCTGCTACTATTCGTACAGCAACGACATCTCCGATCTGAACGGCTATTTCCTGCAGGGCACGGGCGAGGCGTTCAAGTATCTCTATTCCTACCAGCTGACCGGTGAGCTGGACGTCGTGGGGCTGGATTATTTGGAGAAGCTGGGCTATTCCTCCCTGCCCCAACTCCCCTCCCTCGCCTCCGCCGGGTGGGACAACGCGCCCCTGACTCTGTCCGACGACGGATTTGCCGTCTTGACATTGGGAGAAAAAGCGGATACAATACTCGCCGGCGTTGGCTTCTCCCTCTACTACATGGACGAAGAGGAGGACATGCTGCTCCTGCTGGGCACCGACAATGACATCATCGCCGACTGGGAGAACGGTGTGTTCACCGACAACTTCCGGGGCGTCTGGGGCAGCATCGACGACTGCCTTGTGTACATGGAGCTGTCCTACGAGAGCGAGGACTACAACCTGTACGCCGTGCCCATCCTGCTGAACGGGGAGCCGTACAACCTGGAGGTCGCCTACGACTTCGACACGGAAGCGTGGTACATCCTCGGTGCCCGTCAGGGCATCGGCGAGAGCGGCATGGCGGATAAGGAGCTGCGCCAGCTGACCCCCGGCGACGAGATCACCACGGTGTGGTATCTGGCGTCCCTGTACGATGACGACGACTTCGAGCCTTACGAGGCGGAGACGCTGACCGTCACGGAGAACACCGCCTTCGGCGAGGTCTCCCTGCCCGCCGGAAGGTACATGATGCTCTTCGAGTTCTGGGACGCCCAGGGCAACAGCGGCACTTCCCAGTCCGTCACCTTTGACGTGGACGGCGACGATATTACCGTCACCGTCTGTGAGTAAAACGGTATAAACCGCTTCGCGGCTTATATAAAATCACGCCCGCCGACAAGGTGGGCAAACGAAAATTGGAGGACAAAATCAATGAAGAAGTTTCTTGCATGCCTGCTGGCTCTCGTTATGGCACTGAGCCTCGTGGCCTGCGGCGATGACACCACCGCCGACGACGACGCCACCGGCGACAACGACACCCAGATGGAGGATGCCTCCGGTGCCGGTGAGGGCACCCCTCTGGAGGCCATGACCTTCGTGAAGGTTCCCGATGACATCGTGGGCACCAGCTGGAAGTTTGCCGGCGGCTTCAAGGACGGCGTGGAGATGGACAACGATCAGGCTACCGCCACTCTGAAGGCTTACGGCGGCACGCTGCAGATCAACTTCCTGGACGAAGCCAACATTGAGTTCGTGCAGGGCGGCGGCGTTCTTCCCGGCACCTGCGGTGCTGACGAGAACAACGACATGGTCGTTATCTCCATCGAGAACGAGGGTACCCAGATCGACTACACCTGCCTGTTTGCTGAGCTGAACGACAGCGTCGTGATGGTCATGCTGGCCGGCGAGGATGCCAATAACGCTTTCTACTTCACCCAGGTGGTGGAGGGCTAAGCTCCCGACAACAGGCTGTCGAAAAAGCCACTGGCTTTTCTCGACAACCTGAAAAGAAAACCGCCCACGGGCGGTTTTCTTTTTTCGCTTATTTCGTCACCTTGCGCGCCATGCCGAAGTACCACGCGCCCATGCCGTCGCTGCCGACGCCCAGCACGCCGTCGCGGATCTGGTAGGGCTGGCGGCCGCTGTACACGGGGATCACGTTGGCTCCGTCCAGCAGCAGACCCTCCGCGTCCTTCAAATACGCATCCCGCGCCTCGGCGGAGGTGCTTGCCGCCGCCACGCGCATGAGGATGTCGTAGGCGTTCATGTGGATGAGGGCGCAGTTACGGCTGTCGCCGCTGCGCCACGGGTCAAGGTAGGCGGAGGCGTCGTTATACAGGGCGGTCAGCTCCGTCAGAGCCAGCGTGAACTCCCCTGCGGCAAGCAGCTGGTCGAACGTCTCGCCCTCCTCCGCCTGCAGCGTCACGGAAAGCCCCAGCTTCTCCCGCCATGTCTTTTGCAGCTGCCGCGCCAGCTTATCCTGCACCGGCGTGCTGCGGTAGAGCAGCGTCACGGTGCCCAGCGACGCCATCGCCTCCGGGCGGCTCAGCCCCGCCTCCCGCTTCAGCTGCGCGGCGTCCTCACACCGCTGGTCGTAGGTGTCCGGGTCGTTGTCGATAAGCGCGCCGTTGACGGTGCGGAACTCCTCCCCCTCGGCGGTGCGGATGCCGTAGGGCACCAGTCCCTCCGCCGCCACGCAGTTCGCGCCCACCGTCTGGGCACCACTGACGCGGTCGATCACGAGGCTCATGGCGCGGCGCAGCCCGTCCCTGTCCATATTGGTCGCCATCTGGTTGATGAGCACCACGCCCACGGAGGCGTCCCCGGTGTAGGTGCTGCTCTCCCCCGTCGCGCCCACCACCACGTCGGCGTTGCCGGCGGCCTTCTCCGCGTCGGCGTAGGTAGCGCACAGGATCTCCACACGGTCGGGCTGGATGCGGCGGCTGTCGTAGTGCTCCGCCTGCTTCATCAGCGTAAATACCTGATTGTCGCTCCAGTTGCCGCTGCGGCGGAAGGGACCGTTGCCCACGAAGGCGGCGCGGCTGGCCGTCCAGTCCTCGCCGCTCTCCACCGCCGCTGCCTGCACCGGCATGGTGGCACTGGCGGTGCACACCGCGTCCACAAAGTAGGAGCAGGGGGCGGAAAGGGTGACGGTGAGGGTGTGGTCGTCCTCGGCGAACACCGCCAGCGCGTCCACGTCGCCGGCGCAGGCGTCCTCATACCCCGCCACCATGGACAGGATACCGCGGTTGGGGCTGCCCGTGTCCGGGGAGACGAGACGCTTCCACGCGTAGACGAAGTCCCCCGCCGTCACGGCGGTGCCGTCCGACCACTTGGCGTCGCTCCGCAGACGGAAGGTATACGTCTGGGTGCCGTCCTCGTTGTCCTCCGTCTGATGGGACTGGGCGGCGGCGGGGAGCACGCCGTCGGCGGTGCGGCGGTACAGATTATCAAACAGGTGCAGCACCACGGTGCGCTCGGCGGCGGTAGCCGCCAGAGCGGGATCCACGGTGGAGACGGTGCCGGTCATCACGACGGACAGCTTGTCCTCGTCGTTGGGATCCTCGCCGCAGCCCACCAGCAGCGCGGCGGTCATGCACAGTGCCAGCAGCAGCGCGGCACTTCGTTTCCAAGCTCTCATAGAGGTTCCTCCGGGAATAGACTTTCCTATATTATATATGCTTCGGCGGAAAAAGTAAAGCCACCCGGCGGAATGGTGCCGGGCGGCTTTTTCTATGGGGTCACTGCTCGGTCAGCAGCTGGGCGATCTGGACGGCGTTGGTGGCCGCGCCCTTGCGTACCTGGTCGCCGCAGCACCAGATATTCAGCCCGTTGTCCGAGGTCAGGTCGTCGCGGATGCGTCCCACGAACACCAGATCCTGGTCGCTGGTCTCCAAGGGCATGGGATACCGCTTGGCGGCGAGATCGTCCACGAGACGGCAGCCGGGGGCGGCGGCGATCAGCTCGCGGGCGCGCTCCACGGAGATCTTCTCCTTGGTGCGTACCACGATGGACACGCTATGGCTGCGTACCACGGGGACGCGGACGCAGGTGCAGCTGACCTTCAGATCCGGCAGGTGCATGATCTTGCGCCCCTCGTTTTGCAGCTTCATCTCCTCGGAGGTATAGCCCTCGAACGCCTCGCCGCCGATCTGGGGAATGACGTTGTAGGCGATCTGGTACTGGAACACCTTCGGCTCCA
Organism: uncultured Eubacteriales bacterium; assembly: GCA_900551995.1. GTDB lineage: Bacteria > Bacillota > Clostridia > Oscillospirales > Oscillospiraceae > Vescimonas. Next base: position 29,741 of record URXW01000006.1, on the reverse strand, counting down.
CGCTCTTGCCCTCCCGCAGCAGCTCCACCTCGTCCATCAGCTCCATGGGACCTCCGGCTCCGGCACCGGACACCGCCTGATAGCTGGAGGCAACGATGCTCTCGATGGGGCTGTCCTGATTCAGCGCGTTGATCGCCACCAGAGAGACGATGGTGGTGCAGTTGGGGTTGGCGATGATGCCCTCGTGCTTCTTCACGTCCTCCGGGTTGATCTCCGGAACGACCAGCGGCACGCCGGGATCCAGACGGAACGCGCTGGAGTTGTCCACGAACACGGCTCCCGCCTTGACGATGGCAGGGGCGAACCGCTTGGCGATGTCGTTCTCCGCCGCGCCCAGCACGATGTCCATGCCCTCGAACGCCTCGTCGCACGCCAGCTCCACGGGGATGTCGTGCCCACGCCAGTGGACAGCCTGCCCCATGGAACGCTGGGACGCCAGCAGGTGCAGCTCCGCCACGGGGAAATCCCGCTCCGCCAGCACCTTCATCATCTCACGACCCACCGCGCCGGTGGCACCGAGGATGGCAACCTTATATTTTTTCATGGATATATCCTCCTTATTTCACGAAACTGTTATAGAGCACCCGGATCGCCCGCTCGAAATCCGAGCCGTCCACGCCCACGATGATGTTCAGCTCCTCCGGCCCCTGGGTGATCATGCGGATGTTGATGCCGTTCTCGCCCAGCTTGCCGAAGATCTTTCCGGAGGAGCCGGGCTGGAACGCCATCTTGCGTCCCACGGCCGCCACCACCGCCATGCCGTCGGTGACGTGGAGGCTGTCGGGCTTGATCTCCTTTTCGATGTCGCCCAACGCCTGATACAACGAGGGCGCGGCCTTCGCCGTCTCCACCACCAGCGACACGGAGTCGATGCCGGAGGGGATATACTCCACGTTGATGTGGTAGCGTTCCAGTATCTCCAGCGTGCGGCGTACCGTCCCCTGCTCGGAGGACATACCGTTCTTCGTCAGGGTGATGACGGAGAAGCCCTTTTTCCCGGCGATGCCGGTGATCATGCTGCCGGAGGAACGCTCCGTCTCCGACTCGTCGAAGCTCTCCCGGATCATGGTGCCGGGGTGGTCGGGCTGGTTGGTGTTGCGGATATTCAGGGGGATGTTCTTCTCCCGCACCGGGGAGACGGTGCCCTCGTGGAGCACCTGCGCGCCGATGTAGCTCAGCTCCCGCAGCTCGGCGTAGGTGATGCGCTCGATGGGGCGGGGATCGGGGACGATCTTGGGGTCCGCCATCAGGAAGCCGGACACGTCCGTCCAGTTCTCGTACACGTCGGCGTCCAGCGCGGCCGCCGCCAGCGCGCCGGTGATGTCGCTGCCGCCGCGGGAGAAGGTGTGGATGGAGCCGTCGGGCAGCACGCCGTAGAAGCCGGGGATCACCACGCGCCGCCCGGCGGCGGCGCGGCGCAACGCCTCATAGCTTGCCTCCTCGTCCACGGTGCCGTCCATGCGGAAGCGGAGCCACAGGCTGCTGTCCAGAAAGTCGAAGCCCAGATAGTCCGCCATAATGCGGGCGGCGAAGTATTCGCCCCGGCTCACCAGCTCGTCGGCGGAAATGCCCTCATCCATCCTCCGGCGCAGGGCGTCGAATTCCTCCTCCAGCGGCGTGGACAGCCCCAGCTGATCCCGTATCTCCAGATAGCGGCTGCGAACCATGTCAAAGATCCCGTCGCAGCTGACGCCGTACTGCAAATGTGCGTGGCACAGGTACAGCAGGTCGGTGATCTTGTGATCCTCCTTAAAACGCTTGCCGGCGGCACTGACCACCACCACGCGGCGGCTGGGGTCGCTCTCCACGATGGAGCGCACCTTCTCCAGCTGGTGGGTGTCCGCCATGGAGGAGCCGCCGAATTTCAACACTTTCAACATAGAAAACTCCTTTTTTGCTGTGCGTATTGGACGCAAGGTTTTTCGCATGGTACAAAAAAATAATTTTTGTCCGCCAGACAAAAACACTTGCTTTTTTGTTGGGGACAGTGTATCATAGCGATGTCAGAAATGCAAGTGCAAAATGCAAAAGTTTTTTCGGAGGCTTTTTTTATGATCTACCACAGCACAAGAGACGAGAATATCACCGCGTCCTCCACCCACGCGGTGCTGCAGGGCATCGCCCCGGACGGGGGGCTGTACATCTGCGACCCGGCGGCGTTGCGCTTCGACTGGCGCGGCGCGCTGGAAAAGGACACGCTGACCATGGCGGCGGACATTCTCCACGCGCTGCTGCCGGACTTCCCGGACATGGAGGACATTGTCCGCAAGAGCTACGCGGGGAAGTTCCCCACCGCCGATCTGACGCCGCTGGTGCCGGTGGGCGGCAGGTACGTGCTGGAGCTGTACCACGGCCCCACCTCCGCCTTTAAGGACGTGGCACTGTCGGTGCTGCCCCGGCTCATCGGCGCAGCCGCCAAGGCGGAGGGCATGACGGGCGACGTGGTCATCCTCACCGCCACCTCCGGCGACACCGGCAAGGCGGCGATGGAGGGCTTCCACGACGTGCCGGGCACCCGCATCACCGTGTTCTATCCCTACGGCGGCGTGTCCCCGGTGCAGCAGGCGCAGATGGCGACGCAGGAGGGCGGCAACGTCCGGGTGTGCGCCGTGCGCGGCAACTTCGACGACGCCCAGACCGGTGTGAAGAATATTTTCGCCGCCTGCCGGGACAGGGATCTCCACGGTGCCATGCTGTCCAGTGCCAACTCCATCAACATCGGGCGGCTTGCCCCCCAGGTGGTGTACTACTTCCGCGCCTACGGCGATCTGGTGAAGGCGGGACGCATCAAGCCGGGCGACAAGGTGGACTACACCGTGCCCACCGGCAACTTCGGCGACATCCTCGCCGGGTACTTCGCCAAGGAGATGGGGCTGCCCGTGGGGCGTCTGATCTGCGCCAGCAACGCCAACGACGTGCTGACGGAGTTCCTGACCACCGGGCGGTACGACAAACGCCGCCCCTTCTACAAGACCACCTCCCCCTCCATGGACATTCTGGTGTCCAGCAATCTGGAGCGGCTGCTGTACCTTATGAGCCGGGACGCCGCCTACGTGGCGGGTCTTATGGGGGATCTGAACACCCAGGGGTGGTATCAGGTCAGCGACGCGCTGCTGTCCCAGCTCCGGGAGGTCTTTGGCTGCGGCTGCTGCAACGACGAGGGCGCGTCGGCGGTCATCGGGCAGCTGTGGCGGGAGGAGAAATACCTGTGCGACCCCCACACCGCCGTGGCGTGGGCGGTGGCGGAGAAGAATTCCCGCGATGGCGTGCCCATGGTGGTGCTGTCTACCGCCTCGCCCTACAAGTTCCCCGCCGCCGTGCTTCACGCGCTGGGGGAAAAGAGCGGCGAAAATGAGTTCGCCATGATGGAGACGCTCCACCGCATCACCGGCACGCCGATCCCCCGGAATCTCCGGGGACTGGAGGGCCGCCCGGTGCTGCACACGGACGTGATCGACAAGACCGCCATGGAAAGCTACGTGCTGGCGGACGTTTTGAAATAAGAAAAGAGGTATTGCTATGAAAATCGTATGTTTGGATATGGAGGGCGTTCTCGTCCCCGAGATCTGGATCGCCTTTGCCGAAGAAATCGGCATCCCCGAGCTGCGCCGCACCACGCGGGACGAGCCGGACTATAACAAGCTCATGCGCTGGCGCATTGACCTGCTCCGCAGCCGCGGGCTGAAGCTGTCCCAGATACAGGACACCATCTCCCGCATTGACCCCCTACCCGGTGCCAAGGCGTTTCTGGACGAGCTGCGGAGCATGACGCAGGTGCTCATCCTCAGCGATACCTTCGAGCAGTTCGCCATGCCCCTGATGAAGAAGCTGGGCTATCCCACGCTGCTGTGCAACACGCTGAAAACCGACGCGGAGGGCTTCATCACCCACCACGTCATGCGCTGCGACCACTCCAAGCTGACCACGGTGAAGGCTCTGCAATCCATCGGCTACGACACCATCGCCAGCGGCGACAGCTACAACGATCTGGATATGCTGCTGAACAGCAAGGCGGGCTTCCTATTCCGGGGTCCCGAAGCCATCAAGAAGAGCTATCCCCAGATCCAGTGCTTCGAGGAGTACGATGACCTCCTCGCCGCTATCCGCGGCGTTCTGTGACCGCCTACGGCTCACGGCACAAAACGAAAAACCGGCACCTTACGGCGCCGGTTTTTCGTTTTGTGAGAGGGGTAAATTGAAAAAAGCAGCAGTTTGATCAACCCATCTGGACGCGGTTCTCGCGGCTCCAGCTGGTGATGTCCAGGTTGGCGTAACGGTGACGCAGACCCTCCAGCTTGCCGTCGGTATCACCCAACGCGATGATGCTGTTGATGGCCGCCAGATCGGCGGCGGGCATAGTGTCGGGACGCTCCGCGCCGCAGTCGGCGCAGCGGTAGAGCTTGGTGCCCTCGGAATAAGTCAGCGCGGTGCTGCCACAAGCGGCGCAGCGGTTCATCTTAGAAACAATAGCCATAATTTTTTACCTCCATTTATTTGTTTTCTTTCGTTGTCCTTATACTATCACAGAATTTGTAAGTTGTAAAACGCATAATTGTATATACAACTATGAAGAAAAGTATTATAATAAGCAGGAAAGGACGGTGGTACCCATGAGCGTGAACAAGTACCAGATGTTTTTGAAAACCGTGGAGTGCGGCAGCTTTTCCAAGGCGGCGGTGGAGATGAGCTTCACCCAGTCCGCCGTGAGCCATGCGGTGCAGGCGTTGGAAAACGAGCTGAACATCACCCTGCTGAGCCGCAACCGCGGCGGCGTGGTGCTGACGGCGGACGGCCGCGCCCTGCTGCCCCGTATCGAGAAGCTGTGCGCCGCCCACCACGAGCTGATGCAGTCGGCGGCGGAGCTGAACGGCATGGACGCCGGCTTCGTGCGGGTCGCCACCTTTTCCAGTGTGTCCGCCCAGTGGCTGCCCTCCATTCTGAAGAGCTTCGGCGAGCGGTACCCCAACATTGAGTTCGAGGTGGTCACCGGCGATTACTACGGGCAGAGTGAGGACTGGATCTTACAGGGAAAGGTGGACTGCGGCTTCCTGCGGCTGCCCTCGGTGAAGCACCTGCAAACCTACGCCCTGTACCGCGACGAATTGCAGGTGATCCTGCCCTGCGGCCACCCGCTGGCGGACAGCGACCCCTTCCCTGCCGCGTCGCTGTCCACGGAGCCGTTCATCTTTTTGGAGGAGGGGCAGGACTACGAGATCTCGGCGGCGTTGGACAAGATGGGCATACGCCCCAACGTGAAGTACACGGCGCGGGAGGATCGCACCATGCTCGCCATGGTGTCCAAGGGGCTGGGCATCAGCCTCCTGCCGGAGCTGATGGTGCGCCACAGCCCCTACCCGGTGGTCGCCTGCCGCGCCCCGGAGCGGTTTTACCGCAGCATCGGCATCGCCGTCAAGGACAAAAAGGCCCTGTCCGCCGCCACGCGGCGTTTCGTGGACTACGTCCGCGGATGGGTGGCGGAGAACGGCGAGGAATAAAAAAAGAACGCCTATGGCGTTCTTTTTTCGTGTCGCTTACTGCGCCGTAGGGGTCACGCTGCCGTCGTCGCCCAGCGTCGCCGGCACGATATGGCTCCGCGTGTTCCGGGCGATGTTGTCCAGCCGCAGGCGGCTGGGGAAATCGCTGAGCAGCGTGTACGCCACGCCGTGCTTCTTGGCGCGCCCCGTCCTGCCGATGCGGTGGATGTAATACTCGTTCTCCTCCGGCACCTCGTAGTTGAACACCGCGTCCACGTCGTCCACGTCGATGCCGCGGCTGGCCACGTCCGTCGCCACGAACACCCGGAGCTTGCCGTCCCGGAACCGCTGCATGACCTCCTCCCGCTTCCGCTGGGGGATGTCGCCGTGGATGCACTGGGCGTCCACGCCCCGCATCTGCAAAAACTTCGTCAGACGCTCGGTGCTGCCCTTGGTGTTGCAGAAGCAGATGACCCGCTCATAGTCCTCGTGCGCCAGTATCTTGGCGATGGCGTCCACCTTCCCGTCGGAGGACACCTCCAGCCGGTACTGGAGAATGTCGGGCTTGTTCTCCTTCGTCGCCTGCACGGTGATCTCCTCTGGATCCCGCTGGTACACCCACGAGATGTCCATGACCTCCCGGGAGATGGTGGCGGAGAACATCCCCAGATTCTTCCGGCTGGGGATCTTGTCCAGAATACGGGTCACATCGTGGATAAAGCCCATGTCCAGCATCCGATCCGCCTCGTCCAGCACCACGGTCTGCACGCTTTTCAGGCTGACGGTGCGCCGCTTCATGTGGTCGCTGAGCCGTCCCGGCGTCGCCACCACGATCTGCGGTCTGCGCTTCAGCGCGTCGATCTGCTTGCCGATGGGCTGGCCGCCGTACAGGCACACCAGACGCACGCCCTCGTGGCAAACGGCGATGTCCCGCATTTCGTCGGTGATCTGCATGGCAAGCTCGCGGGTGGGTGCCAGGATCACCGCCTGCACCTCCTCGCTCTCCCGGTCAATGCGCTCGATAATGGGGATGCCGAACGCCATGGTCTTGCCGGTGCCGGTAGGTGCCTTGGCGATGACGTCCTTCCCCGCCAGCATGGGCGGGATGCACCCCGCCTGTACGGGGGTGCTGACGGCGTAATGCTTATTGCGTATGGCGCGCATGGTGGCGTCTGACAGTCCGAAGCTCTCAAACGGTGCGCCCTGTGTCACTTCCATAGTCGTATCCTCGTTTTTCACATGATCTTCCAAAAAAGGATTATATCATATCTGTCAACGACTTGCAACGGCGGTAAAATCAGTGCTATACTGTACCCAGCATGGAAGGGAGGTGTCCGCCGTGACACGAGACGAGCTGCGCGCCAAGGCAAACGAGCTGCCGCTGCTGCCGGGCGTCTATCTGATGATGGACAAGACCGGTCAGGTCATCTACGTGGGCAAGGCGAAGAAGCTGAAAAACCGCGTCAGCCAGTATTTTCAGGACACCGCCTCCCACAACGAAAAAACGAAAATGATGGTGTCCCACGTGGACAGGTTCGACACGATCATCGTCCGCTCCGAGTTCGAGGCTCTGGTGCTGGAAAACTCCCTCATCAAGCGGCACCAGCCGCGGTATAACATTCTCCTGAAGGACGACAAGGGCTACCCCTTCGTGCGGCTCTCCGCCGAGGCGTACCCCCGGTTCTCGCTGGTGAACCGTCCCGCGGACGATGGGGCGAAGTATTTCGGCCCCTTCGGAGGCCGCCACGAAACGCGCCTCGCGCTGGACGCGGTCTGCACCGCGCTGCGCCTGCCCACCTGCAACCGCCGCTTCCCCCGGGACATCGGCAGGGAGCGTCCCTGTCTGAACTTCCACATGGGACGCTGCGACGGCTTCTGCCGTCCCGACGGCCCCGACAGCGAGGAATACCGCCGCCGCACGGCGCAGGCGACCGCCCTGCTGGACGGCAGGCTCCGCGCCGTCACGGCGGAGCTGACGGAGAAAATGACCGCCGCCGCCGAAACGTTGGATTTCGAGACTGCCGCCGCCTGCCGCGACAGGCTCCGCGCCCTGTCGGTGCTGACGAAGGATCAGAACGTCATCGCCGGCATCTGCGCCGATACCGACGTGTGGGGCGCGTACACCAGTCCCGCCCGCTCCGGCTGCGCCATTCTCCACATCGAGGGCGGCGACCTGCTGGGGCGGCAGACGGAGGTGTTCCCCACCGCCGCCGACAGCGATGGCGCGCTGCTCTCCGCCGTGGTGCCCCAGTATTACCTCTCCCGCAGCGTCCTGCCCCGGGAAATACTCCTCCCCGCGCCCTTGGAGGACGCGGACGCGCTCTCCGCTCTGCTGACGGAGCGCGCCGGGTACGCCGTGACGCTCCGCGTGCCCCAGCGCGGACAGCGGCGCGCCCTGCTGGACATCGCCCACCGCAACGCCCGGGAGGAGGTGGAGCGCGTCACCGACGCCGCCCAGCGCATCAACGGCACGCTGCGTCTCCTGCAGGAGACGGCGCAGCTGCCCGCCCTGCCCCGCCGCATGGAGAGCTACGACATCTCCCACACCGGCGGCAGCGATCAGGTGGGCGGCATGGTGGTCTTTCAGGACGGCAAGCCCCTGCGCTCCGCCTACCGCCGCTTCCGCATCGAGTCCTGTCAGGGCGCGGACGACTACGGAGCCATGCGAGAGGTGCTCACCCGCCGCTTCCGCCGCTATCTGGAGGGCGACGAGAAATTTGCCCCCCTGCCGGAGCTTCTGCTGATGGACGGCGGTCAGGAGCACGCCCGCGTGGCGGAGCAGGTGCTGGCGGAGTGCAGGCTGGACGTGCCGGTGCTGGGCATGGTCAAGGATGACCGCCACCGCACCCGCGCCCTTGTGACCGCCCGCGGGCAGGAGCTGGGCATCCGCCAGACCCCCGCCCTGTTCGCCCTCATCGGCACCGTGCAGGAGGAGGTGCACCGCTTCGCCATCGCCTACCACCACCAGCGGCACGCCAAGTCCGCCAAGCGTTCCCAGCTGGACAACGTCCCCGGCATAGGCGAGGCGCGGAAAAAGCGGCTTTTGCAGCATTTCGGCACCGTCGCCGCCGTCAAGGCCGCCACCGTGGAGGAGCTTTCCGCCGTCGTCCCCCGCGCCGCCGCCCAAGCCCTCTACGCCAAGCTCCACCCCTGACCTCTGCCGGTCAGCCGGTGCTTATACTCCCACAAAAAAGAAACGGCTTTCGCCGTTTCTTTTTTATTCAGCCTCGCATCAAACGCACCGCCGCCGGCAGGTTCTCTATCTCCACCCGCGGCGCGCTGGGGCAGTACTCCCCGTCCAGCGACCACGGCAGATTCTCCTCCGTGGTCACGGTCACGCGCTGCACGTGCCGCAGTATCACCCCCGGATAGTCGTACTGCATCCGCGTCATGGCGGTGATCAGGTTCTGTAAGTCCAGGGCGGTTTTGGGCATCCGCAGCAGCAGCAGCTCGAATTTTCCGTCGTCCATCCGCACACGCGCCGGATCCAGCTTCACCAGCCCGCCCAGGGATGTGGAGTTGCACACCGCGCCGAAGATGAACTCCCCCTCGTACCGCTGTCCGTCCGCCTCCACCGCGCACCGGTACGGGCGCAGGGAATCCAGATCCCCCAGCCCCTCTAAAATGTACGCAAAGTGCCCCAGCGCGTTCTTCGCCGCCTGCGTGGCGGAGTAGGACGACCGGGTGAACGCCCCGAAGGACGCCACATAGGCGAAATACCTGCCGTTGTGCCGCCCCACATCCAGCGGACACGGCTTCCCGCAGACGGCGTCCGCCGCCGCGTCCGCCAGCTGCGTCCGCAGGCGCAGGCTCGCGGCAAAGTCGTTGGTGCTGCCGCAGGGCAAATACCCCAGCACCGGCCGCTCCTCCAGCTCCATCAGCCCCGACAGCGTCTCGTTCAGCGTTCCGTCGCCGCCGGCGCACACCACCTCATCGTACTCCCCGCCCCATTGGGCGGCGATGTCCCGGGCCTGTCCGCCCGCCTCGGTCACAAACACCCGCACCAGATAGCCCGCCTTGGAAAACTGCGCCACCGCGTCGAACAGCGGGGCGCGGGACTTTGTCTTTCCCGCCCGTGGATTGACGATAAACAAGAGCTTCTTCATATATGCACCCTTCCTCGCCGTCTGAACTTCACCGCGCAGGCGCGGTTTGTGTCGTAATCATACCATATCCCCCGCCGGAATTCAATATATTCACCCCCTGTCCCCGGCGCAAAAAATGTTGCAAAATCCCTCGTATGCGGGTATGATAATAAAAACACCCTCTGGAGGTAGATACCATGAAGCGTACCCAGTATTTCAAGTGGGGTCTGACGGCGTTTCTCACCGTCTGCGCCGTCCTCGTCTTTTACGACACCTTCTATCAAGACGGAACGCTTCAGGGCTTCCTGTCCCAGCTGGCGTCCATTCTCTCGCCGGTGCTCTACGGCTTTGCCATCGCCTACCTGCTGACCCCCGTGATGTCCTGGCTGGAAAATAACATCGCCCTCCTGTGGAAAAGGTGCTTCAAGAAGGAGCTGAAGCGTCCCTCCGGCGCGCTGCGCCTGATCAGCATACTGCTGACCGAGGCGGCGGTGCTCTTCCTGCTGTACCTGCTGATGAGCGTGCTGATCCCCCAGCTGGTGGACAGCGTCACCACCCTCATCAACAACGCCGAATCCTACTACCGCAACGTCTACCGCTGGGCGGACTCCCTGCTGGACAGCGACAACGAGATCGCCGTCTGGATCGCCAGCCTTATCACCGACCGCTACTCCGACGGCATGGCTTTCCTCACCGAGAAGATCCTCCCGTGGGTGCAGAAGGCGGTGGTGCCCCTGACCAACGGCATCTGGAGCGGTATCCGCGGCGCGGTGGGCTTCGCCTTCGACCTCATCGTAGGTCTGATCGTCTCCATCTATCTGATGGGCATGAAGGAAAAGAGCCTTGCCCGCTGCTGCAAGGCGGTCTATGCCTGCCTGTCCGAGAAGAAGGCGGACGCCGTCATGCGGGGCACACGCCGCGTCAACGCCATCTTCTCCGGCTTCGTCCGGGGCAAGCTGCTGGACTCCCTCATTATCGGCATCCTCTGCTTCATCTGCTGCTCCCTGCTGAAGCTGCCCTACACGCCGCTGGTCAGCGTGGTGGTGGGCGTCACCAACGTGATCCCCTTCTTCGGCCCCTTCCTGGGGGCGATCCCCTCCGCGTTTCTTATTCTGCTGGTCAGTCCCAAGCAGTGCCTCATCTTTGTGGTGTTTATCATCGTTCTCCAGCAGTTTGACGGCAATATCCTCGGCCCCAAGATCCTCGGCGACGCCACCGGTATCTCCAGCTTCTGGGTCATCGTCGCCATTCTGGTGGGCGGCGGCTTCGGCGGCGTGCTGGGTATGTTCATCGGCGTGCCGGTGTTCGCCTGCGTGCAGGAGCTGGTGAAGTATCTGATGGATCGCCGCCTCCGCGCCCGGAATATGCCCACCGAGGCGTATGCCTACGTGGGACGCGCCAAGGACGACCCCGCCAGCGAACTCTCTACGGAATCGAGGAACCCCCATGACTAAAGACCTTTATGACCGTCTGATGGCCTACGGCAACAACTCCGAGCCGTTTCTGACCCATAACTTCATGCGTACCGCCGACCTGTCCGACGGCACCGCCACCGTGGTGCTGCCCATGCACACCGAAAGCCTCAACCGCTGGGGCGGAGCCCACGGCGGCATCCTGTTCTCCCTCTGCGACGTGGCGATGGGGATGTCCATTGCGACGCTGCGGCAGGAGACTATGGTCACGGTCAACGCCAATATCGACTATCTGTCCTTCGCCCCGGCGGGCAGCACCCTCACCGCCGTGGGCAAGGTGGAGCGCATCGGACGCAAGCTGGCGTTCGCCTCCGCAGAGATCCGCGACCAGACCGGCAAGCTGCTGGTGCAGTCCCACTGCGTCATGTGCTTCACCGGTCAGTCGCTGCCCCTGTGAGGGCGCGCGCCCTGCGCCGCTGGTGTTTGTCACTGGCGGCGTTTTTCGCCGTGTATTTTTCCCTGCGTACCAGCCGCACCGCCATGAACTGGCTCTGGTACGCCGTCCTCTCCCCCTTGGAGCGTGGGCTGGGCACCCTCTGCGGCAGTCTGGACGTCTCCGTGGCGGAGGTGCTGCTCCTCACCGCCCTGTTCTCCGCCCTTATCTGGCTGTGCAACGTCCCCCGGCGCATCGCCGCCGCCCGCCGCCGCTGGGTCTGCGCCCTGCGCCAGCTGCTGGCGGCGTTCCTCGCCGTGCTCACCGTCTATGCCGGCTTCTGCCTCCTGTGGGGCACCGGCTACAACACCGACGGCTTTCAGGGCAAAAGCGGGCTTACCGCCCAGCCCGTCACCACCGGCGCGCTGGACAAGACCGCCCGGTTTTTCTCCCGGCAGCTGGCCGCCTGCGCCGATGAGGTGCCCCGCGACGCTCACGGCGTCTGCACGCTGGATCGCCGCCAAGTCCTCGCCCGCAGCGGCGGCGCACTGGACGTCCTGCGCTCGGAGTTCCCCTTTCTGACGGAGGACGCCGCCCCCGCCAAGGACTTCGCCTGCTCCCGCGCCCTCAGCGTCCTCCGGTTCACCGGCTTCTACTTCCCCTTCACCGGCGAGGCGAACGTCAACACCGACAGTCCCTCCGCCTTCCTGCCCGCCACCGTCTGCCATGAGCTGTCCCACCGGCAGGGCTTCACCGCCGAGGAGGAGTGCAATTTCATCGGCATCCTTGCCGCCATCCGCTCCGACGACCCCGCCTACCGCTACTCCGGCTATCTCACCGGCTTTACGTATCTGTCCAACGCCCTCTATGCCGCCGACCGGGACGCGTGGCAGTCCCTCCGGGACACGCTCCCCGATACCGTCGTCGCCGACCTCCGCGCCAGCAACGACTATTGGGCGCAGTTCCGCTCCGCCGTCTCCCGCGCCTCCGACCGGGTGTACGACGGCTTTCTCAAGAGCAACGGCGACGCGGACGGTATCCGCAGCTACGGCACCGTCACCGACCTCCTCGTCGCCTACTTCGCCTGATTCTCCGCTATTCATTATCCTCTATATGAATAAGGAAACGGGAAGCCCCTCCGGGCTTCCCGTTTCCTTATTCAATTCAGTGTGCTCTCCTTCATCTCGAACAACGCCGCGATGCGACGCCGCAGCGGCGCGTGCGCCGCCTCCCGCAGCCCCGGATCCCGCGCCAGCAGCTCCTGCGCCGCGTCCCGCGCCGTCCGCAGCAGCTCCATGTCGCAGCTGAGGTCGGCGGCCTTCAGCACAGGCAGCCCATGCTGCCGCCTGCCGAAAAAGTCCCCCGGCCCCCGCAGCTTCAGATCCTCCTCCGCAATACGGAACCCGTCGTTCGTCTCCGTCAGCACCTTCAGCCGCCGGCGCGTCTCCTCGCTCTGCACGTCGCTGAGCAGCACGCACCAGCTCTGCGCCTTTCCGCGCCCTACGCGCCCCCGCAGCTGGTGCAGCTGGCTCAAGCCGAACCGGTCGGCGTTCTCCACCACCATCAGCGTGGCGTTGGGCACGTCCACGCCCACCTCCACCACCGTGGTGGACACCAGAATGTCGCTCTCACCGGCGGCGAAGGACGCCATGACCTTCTCCTTCTCCTTGGGCTTCATCCGCCCGTGGAGCACCGCCACGCGCAGCTCCGGGAACGTCTCCTCCTGCAACGCCTTGGCGTAGGCGGTCACCGCCTTCCGCTCGTCCGCCGCCTCGCCGTCCTCGCCCACCAGCGGGCACACGACGAACACCTGATGCCCCTCCTGCACCTGCTTCCGGATAAAGCCGTTCAGCCGCTGCCGGTATCTCTCCCCCAGCGCGAACGTCTCCACACGCTGCCGGCCCGGCGGCAGCTCGTCGATAACGGACACATCCAGATCGCCGTAGATGATCAGTGCCAGCGTCCGGGGTATGGGCGTGGCGGACAGCACCAGCAGGTGGGGCGAACGCCCCTTCTGCGCCAGCGCGGAACGCTGATCCACCCCGAACCGGTGCTGCTCGTCGGTGATGACCAGCCCCAGCCGGTGGTACTGCACGTCCTCCGTCAGCAGCGCGTGGGTGCCGATGCACAGCGCGATCTCCCCGCTGTCCAGCCCCGCCAGCACCGTCCGCCGCTCCTTGGCGGGGGTGGAGCCAGTCAGCAGCGCGCAGGGCAGACCGAACCGCGCAAACAGCGGCGCAAGCGTCGCATAATGCTGCCGCGCCAGTATCTCCGTGGGTGCCATCAACGCCGACTGCCACCCGTTCCGGGCGGCGAACCACGCGCACGCCGCCGCCACCATGGTCTTGCCGCTGCCCACGTCCCCCTGACACAGCCGGTTCATGGGTCGCCCGGACGCCATATCGCCCACCGCCTCGCCGATGGCGCGCTTCTGCGCCCCCGTCAGGGCAAAGGGCAGCGCGTCGTAAAACGCCCCCATGTCCGCCGCGCCGCACTGCGGCCCCTGCACGTCCTGCCGCCGCTGCCGCAGCAGCGACAGACCGCAGCTCAGCGTGAACAGCTCCTCGAACACCAGCCGCCGCCGCGCCGTCTCCAACGCCTCCGGCGACGCCGGGAAATGGATGTTCTCATAGGCGAACCCGGCGTAGCACAGCCGGTACGCCTGCCGCACCTCGTCGGGCAGCACGTCCTCCGGCAGCTCCCGGCACTCGTCCAGCCCCTGCCGCACCGCCTTCGCCATCATCACCTGCGTCAGCCCCGCCGTCAGCGGGTACACCGGCATAATGCGCCCGGTCAGCAGCTGCTTTCCCTCCGTTTCCAGCAGCGGGTTCACCATTCTGCGCCGTGCGCCGCCGCCCTCCGCCTTGCCGTAGAAGATATACGTCTCCCCCGTGTGCAGGCTGCTCTCCCGATACCCCTGATTGAAGAACGCCACGTCCAGCACGCCGCCGTCGTCCACCGCCCGCACCCGCACCAGCGTCCGCCCGCCGGGGATACGCGACCCCTGCGGCGTCTGGGCGATCATGGCCTTACAGCAGGCGTACTCCCCCTCCGGCAGCTCCCGGATGGCAAACAGCCGCGACCGATCCTCCCACCGCCGGGGATAGTATTCCAGCAGGTCGCCCAGCGTCCGTATGCCCAGCTTTTCCATCGCCTTGGCACGCGCCTCGCCCACGCCCTTGATATACCGCACATCCGTGCTCATGTCCGCCATCCGTTCTCCCTCCTCTGCCGTAAGCTCTCCCCGTATTGTACCATACTCCCCCTGCAAAGACAAACGAAAAACCGGGACGGCAGTGCCGTCCCGGTTTCGTGCTTCTTACTCGTTTTCCGCCAGATACCGCGCCACGTACACGCCGCTGGCAGACGCGTGGGACAGGGAGTGGGTCACGCCGCTGCCGTCGCCGATGACGAACAGTCCCTTGTGGGGCGTCTCCAGATTCTCGTCCAACGCCACCTCCATGTTGTAGAACTTCACCTCCACGCCGTAGAGCAGCGTGTCGTCGCTGGCGGTGCCGGGGGCGATCTTATCCAGCGCGTAGATCATCTCGATGATGCCGTCCAGAATACGCTTGGGCATCACCAGACTCAGATCGCCGGGGGTCGCCGCCAGCGTGGGAGACATGAAGCCCTTTTCAATGCGCTTGGGGGTGCTTCGCTGTCCGCGGATCAGGTCGCCGAACCGCTGCACCATCACGCCGCCGCCCAGCATATTGCTGAGCCGTGCGATGCTCTCGCCGTAGCCGTTGCTGTCCCGGAACGGCTCGGTAAAGTGCTTGGACACCAGCAGGGCGAAGTTGGTGTTCTCCGTGTGCAGCGCAGGGTCCTCATAGCTATGGCCGTTGACGGTGACGATGCCGTTGGTGTTCTCGTTCACCACCGCGCCCCGGGGGTTCATGCAGAACGTCCGCACCTTGTCCTGATATTTCTCCGTCTTATAGACGATCTTGCTCTCGTACAGCTCGTCGGTGATGGGGGCGAACACCTCGGCGGGCAGCTCCACCCGCACGCCGATGTCCACCCGGTTGGACTTGGTGGGGATGTCCAGCGCGTCGCACACGGACTCCATCCACTTGCTGCCGCTGCGCCCCACGGAGATGATGCACTTGCGCCCCACGAAGGTGCCCTTGTCCGTCTCCGCCTCGTAGGTGTCGTCCCCGGTCACATTCAACGCCTTCACCGGCGTCAGGAAGTGGAACTCCACGTGCTCCTTCAGCTGGGCGTACAGATTTTCCAGCACCTTGTAGTTGATGTCCGTGCCCAGATGGCGCACGGAGGCGTCCAGCAGGTGGAGGTTATTTTGCAGGCACAGCCGCTTGAAACCGCTGTCCGCCGTGGAGTACAGCTTGGTGCCCGCGCCGCCGCAGGCCACGTTGATGTCATCCACGTAGCGCATCAGCTCCATGGCCTTCTGCTTGCCGATGTACTCGTACAGCGTGCCGCCGAACTCGTTGGTCAGGTTGTATTTGCCGTCGGAGAACGCGCCCGCGCCGCCGAAGCCGTTCATAATGGCGCAGGTCTTGCAGTGGATGCAGGACTTGATCTTGTCGCCGTCAATGGGACAGTGCCGCTTTTCCAGCGGGTTGCCCGCCTCCAGCACCGCCACCTTCCACTCCGGCTTCCGCTTCATCAGTTCATAGGCGGAGAAGATCCCGCCGGGGCCTGCGCCGATGATCATTACATCATAAGTCATGGAGATACCTCCTCATATTTATCCATGAAATATTATACTAAGGAATTTGAAACTTTCAACCCCTAATTCTTAATGGCTCCTATCTCCAAGGGTAATGCTGCCGCTGCCTGCCGGGGAAACGGTTTTGTCCTGTCATTCCGAGCCAGTGCTCACAATGACGCGGCAATCCGTCCCCTAAACTCCCCAGTGCTTATCATTCTTCATTGACCCCCCTCCCCGCCTGTGCTACAATAAAGAAAATCACACAGGAGGGCGCGACCATGAGCTACGCAGACCGTATTTTCAAGGAGAATTGCCGGGAGATCCTGACCCACGGCGTCTGGGACACGGAGCAGAACGTCCGTCCCCACTGGGACGACGGCACCCCCGCCCACACGGTAAAGAAATTCGGCATCGTCAACCGCTATAATTTGCAGGAGGAGTTCCCCATCCTCACCGTCCGCCGCACGTTTTTCAAGACGTGCATCGACGAGCTGCTGTGGATCTGGCAGCAGAAGTCCAACAACATCCACGACCTGCGGGGTCACATCTGGGACAGCTGGGCGGACGAAAGCGGCTCCATCGGCAAGGCGTATGGCTACCAGCTCTCCGTGAAGCACCAGTACCCGGAGGGTGAGATGGATCAGGTGGATCGGGTGCTGTACGACCTGAAGCACAACCCCGCCAGCCGCCGTATTCTGACGAATATCTATAACTTCGCCGACCTTCACGAGATGGCTCTCTACCCCTGCGCCTACTCCATGACCTTCAACGTCTCCGGCAACACCCTCAACGCCATTTTGAACCAGCGCAGTCAGGATATGCTGGCGGCAAACAACTGGAACGTGGTGCAGTACAGCGTGCTGGTGCACATGATGGCGCAGGTGTCCGGGCTGCAAGCGGGCGAGCTTGTCCATGTTATCGCCGACGCCCATATCTACGACCGCCACGTGCCCATCATCGAAAGGCTGCTGGAGCAGGAGGAGCGTCCCGCTCCCCGCTTCGTGATGGACAAGTCCGTTACCGATTTCTACCGGTTCACGCGGGACAGCTTCTCGCTGGAGGGCTACGATCCCCAGCCCTTCGAGGACAAGATCCCCGTGGCGATCTGAGGGAGGGAGCCGTATGTACGCCATCGTTGCCGTGGACGAGCGGTGGGGCATCGGCAGGGATAACCGGCTGCTGTTCCACCTGCCCGCCGACCTGAAGCACTTCAAGGCCCTCACCTCCGGTCACACCGTCCTCATGGGGCGGAAAACGCTCCAATCCCTCCCCGGCGGCAGGGGGCTTCCCGGCCGCCGCAACCTCGTCCTGACCTCCGAGCGCGCCTTCACCGCCGAAAACGCGCAGGTGGTGCACTCCGTGGAGGACGCCGTCCGCGCCGCCGGCGAGGACGCGTGGGTCATCGGCGGCGAGAGCGTCTACCGCCAGCTGCTGCCCCTGTGCCGGCGTGTCTTTGTCACCCGCATCGCCGCCGACGGCGGTGCCGACGCCTTTTTCCCCCCGCTGGAGGACGACCCCCGCTGGCACCTCGCCACCCGCTCCGCCCCCATGGAGGAGAACGGGCTCACCTTCCGCTACGAGGAATACACCCCCGCAGACTGACACCCCCCGCCGCCGCAGAAGAACGCGTAAGTAAATAGGCGGAAAAGTACGCGACAGTAACCGTTTTTCCTGTTGCCGTCAGCAAATTCTTATGGTAGAATATACGGGTAAGACTGGTTTAAAAGGAGCAAAATCGATGAGGAAAAATCAACTTGTTATGCCGGTCGTGAAGTGGGTCGGTGGGAAGCGGCAACTCCTTGGCGACATGATGCCGCTTTTCCCCAAACGCATAACCTCTTACTGCGAACCGTTCTTTGGCGGCGGTGCAGTTTTATTTAAGCTGCAGCCCTCCACTGCACAGATCAATGATATTAACTCTGACCTTATCGCTATGTATCGGGTTATCCGCGACAGTGTTGATGAACTCATTGAAGAGTTAGGCAAACACCCAAATGAAGCAGAGCATTTTTACAGCGTTCGGGATTGGGACAGAGATAAAGACTGGTATAACCGGTTGACCGATGTGCAGAAAGCCGCTCGCCTAATTTACTTAAATAAAACCTGCTATAACGGTCTCTTCCGGGTAAATAACGCAGGAGAGTTTAACACTCCATTTGGGCATTACAAAAACCCCAATATTGTGAATGCACCAACGCTGAAAGCCGTCAGCAATTATTTTCAGAACGCGCAGTTGACATTCAGCTGTACGGATTATGCCGAGGTTCTTGCCACCATCTCCAAAGGTACTTTCGTCTATCTGGATCCTCCCTATGACCCCGTTTCCAGCACGGCAAGTTTTACGGGCTATTCAAGAGGTGGTTTTGATCGAACGGCTCAAATTCGTTTGCGGAAGTGCTGCGATGATCTTGACCATCGTGGAATTAAGTTCATGCTTTCCAATTCAGCAACCAGCTTCATAAAGGAGCAGTACAAGGAATACAACATCGTAACTGTAAGGGCAAAACGAGCAATCAATTCGGATGCAGCCAAACGTGGTGAAGTAGACGAGGTGATTATAAGGAATTATGAGTAACACAATGATGAGCCAAAATGACCTCGCATGGGAATCACTGTTTAAGGAATACGAGATTTTGTCACGCATTAACGCCGCCGGAGAGTATATTATCTCTGCATCTCAGATCAAGAAATACAGAGAACCTCGGTTAATGGCAAAATTTGATCACAGCATCAATTTGCCTCGGATTTTTGCCGAAAATAATCTTACTATTCTCCCCATCTCCCGTGGGGACTATGTCATCTCACATTTTAGTGCCTATCAGCCGTTTGATGTATTGGATGGATCCGTCGCAAAAGTCTCCCTCCCCAAAAATTTGCAAAGTCTCGATCCCAACAACATTTCCAGTGAAACCATTGCTATAAATTGTGCACTCGCCTCTGGGATTCTTTCAGATTTTTTGAACGAGGATCTACTTTTCCCCACAGTCGCCGGTCGCATGGGAAGCGGTCAGTTTGACTTCACCATTTACAACACCCGCACCAAAGGGGTATCGAATGTTCATGTAAATAATTCTCAAATTGAGATAGATGCCGCTCTTGAAGGGGTGCATAGCCTTTCTCTCCTTGAAGCCAAACGGGATTTATCAGATGATTTTCTTGTTCGACAACTGTACTATCCCTATCGAGTATGGCACTCCCGCGTAACGAAGAAAGTGCGCCCCATTTTTCTTGTCTATTCCAATGGCGTTTTCAGTTTGTATGAGTATGCATTTCAAGATCCCTCCTCGTACGACTCGCTTGTCCTCGTAAAACAAAAAAACTATTCCATTGAAGATACCATGATTGAGCTTTCCGATTTGCAGAGCGTTGCTTCTCATACCCAGATCGTCCGTGAACCAAGAATCTCCTTCCCCCAAGCAAATCGTTTTGAACGAGTGATCAACCTTTGTGAACTGCTTAGTTCACAGCCGTTAAGCCGCGAACAGGTTACCGAAAAGTACGCTTTTGATATAAGGCAGACCAACTATTATACCGATGCCGCACGATATTTAGGTGTGGTGGAAAAACATTATGAGGAAGGGCGCAAACCCATATATGCACTAAGTGAGTGGGGCAATCGCATTATGTGTCTGCCCTTCAAAAAGCGACAGCTTGCCTTCTGTAAGGCAATCTTGCAGCATCGCCCCTTTAAGCTGACTTTTGAACGCTGTATGGAAAAAGGTGCTGTTCCAGAGACAGAGGAAATTGTAAAAATCATGCAAGAGTCCGATCTGTACAAGGTCGAGAGCACAAATACGTATGCGCGGCGTGCTTCCACGATAAGCGGATGGATTAACTGGATGCTGGGAATCGTGGAGTGTTGAAAAAACATATCTTTTGGAGAAAGGAGCTTTTACATGAACTGTGCACACTGTGGGTTGCCCTTGGATGAAGCTCAAGAACATGGCGGGTATAAATCCTGTCCCCACTGTTCCCAACACAGTACGGAACATATATTCTATCCTCGTAGTTCGTTTGGCTTCACCGAAAAGAGAGTAACCCCCAACAATCCCGAAGGGGTTCAAAGCTGGTGTACACGCTGTCGCGGTCACGAGAATGGTCCCTATGCAGATGGCAAAAAATGCAGCGAGTTTTGAATGTTTACGCAAAAATGACCGGCAGAGCCGGTCATTTTTTATTCCTCCATCTCCACGGTGATGTTGTCCGTGCCGTGCTGTTCAAATTCGCCCAGATACGTCTCCATCCGCGCCATGATCTCGTCGTAGTTCTCCGGCGTGATGGGGGGATCGTCCATGTCCCGCAACGCCAGCTCCTGCGCCAAGATCTCGAAAAACGTGGTGTCCTCATACGCCATGATCGCCTCGTGTATGCCGCCGTCGGCGAAGGCGCGGGAGGGGATCAGCTCCCCCTGGTACAGCTCCGTCAGCGGAGCCATGCCGTGGTCGAGACAGTGGGCGAACACCAGACTCTCCACCTGATCATATTCCTTGATGCGGTCGTCGCCCCGGGTGGAGTTCAGCACCCAGTTGCCGATGTATACCAGATCCAGCAGACGCCGGAACTGCTTCTCCGTCATTTTCAGTTCCATCATGCCACCTCCGTCGTGCCGAAAACTTCATTTCCACGATTATAGCACGTTCCGCTCACGATTGCCACAGAAAAAAATGAGCAGACGCGCCAATTTTTAGCTTGTATCAACGCGTGAAACATAGTACAATGTATTAGTTACACTGGCGTATCCTGTGTACACCTTGAACATCAACCCTTTGTGCAGGTATGATTTCTATTGGACTTTGCGAAAGTCAGGGAGGCAAATTCTCATGGATCAGCGACCCATCGGGGTGTTCGACTCCGGTCTCGGCGGGCTCACCGCCGTGCGGGAGATACGCAGCATCCTCCCCTCTGAGAACATTATATACTTCGGAGACACGTCCCGTGTCCCCTACGGCGGACGCTCTGCGGAGATACTTCTCCGCTATGCGCGGCAGGATGTCCGTTTCCTCCGCACCTTCGATGTGAAGGCGTTGCTGGTGGCGTGCGGCACCGTGTCCACCAACGCTTTGCCGGTTCTGGCGGCGGAGAGCGACATCCCCATTCTGGGCGTGGTGGAGCCCGCCTGCGCCGCGGCGGCGCAGGTCACGCGGAACAAAAAGGTGGGGCTTATCGCCACCGCCGCCTCCGTCCGCTCCGGTGCCTACGAGCGGTGCCTGTCCGCGCTGGACGGCGACATTCAGGTGTACGCCAAGGCGTGCCCCCTGTTCGTGCCGCTGGTGGAAAACGGGCGGTTCCGCCCCGGTGATACGGTCATCGAAACCGTTGCGGCAGAATACCTCGCGCCCCTTCGCGCCACCGGGATCGACACGCTTATTCTGGGCTGCACCCACTATCCGCTGCTATCGGAGATCATCGCAAACATCATGGGCAGCGGCGTCACGCTGGTGGACTCCGGCGCGGCGGCGGCGCAGGCTCTGCGCCGCGAGCTGGACGGGCGCGGTCTGCTGTCCCAGCGGGCGCATGGCGAGCTGACGCTCTACGCCAGCGACCGGCCGGAGGACTTCGGCGTGCTGGCGGGGCAGTTCCTGCGCCGCCCTCTGGAGGACGCAGTGCAGCACGTGGACATTGAGAGGTACTGACATGGAAAAGGTTCGTGTTCTGGCGCGCAGCCGCAGTAATTTCGCCGGCGGCGTGGATGAGCTGACCTTCCGGGGCACCGGCACGCTGGAGGTCACGGAGTACGGTCACCGCCTGCGCTATACGGCGCAGAACGAGGCGGACGGCAGCGGCGTGGCGTCGGAGATCCGGCTGGAGACGAAGGAGCACCGGGCGGTGGTCATCACCGAATCCAAGGACGGCGGCTACGGGCTGCTGCTGGATCCCAAGCGGCAGACGGTGACCCAGATCACCGGCGGCGACGGCGGTGCGCTGACGCTGCACGTGGACACCAAGGAGGTCGCGTGGCACTTGCCCCGGCGGGGTGAGGGGCACATCACACTGACGTATACACTGCTTTTGGGCACACAGGCGTTGTCCGCCCTGTGTCTGGAGCTGACACTGACGAAAGAGGAGAAGGATATATGAACATGATCGACAACGCCAAGGCGCAGGTGCGGCAGCTGACGGTGGCCGCGTATGAAAAGGCCGCGGCGGCGGGGCTGCTGCCCGCCGGTATCACCGTGGAGCCGGCGGTGGAGATCCCCAAGGACACCGCCAACGGCGACTATACCACCACCTTCTGTCTGGCGGCGGCAAAGGCCATGAAGATGAACCCCCGGCAGGTGGCGCAGACGCTGGCGGACGCCATGACGCTGGAGGGCAGCTACTTCACCTCCGTGGAGATCGCAGGCCCCGGCTTTATGAACTTCCGGCTGGGCGGCAAGTGGTTCGCCGACACCGTTGCCGCCATCGAGAGTGCGGGAGAGAAGTACGGCGAGAACGATTCCCTCGCCGGGAAGAAGTACATGGTGGAATTCGTCTCCGCCAACCCCACCGGCCCCATGCACATGGGCAACGCCCGGGGCGGCGTACTGGGCGACACGCTGGCAAGCGTGCTGCAAAAGTCCGGTGCCCACGTGTGGCGCGAGTTCTACGTCAACGACGCGGGCAACCAGATCGAGAAGTTCGCCAAGAGCCTGGAGGCACGGTATTTCCAGATCATCAAGGGCGAGGACGCGGTGGAGTTCCCGGAGGACGGCTACCACGGTGACGACATCCGGGAGCTGGCGCAGGCGTTCTATGAAAAAGAGGGCGACAGGTATCTGGACTGCGACGAAAAGACGCGCCACGACGCGCTGGCGCAGTTCGGTCTCAGCGTGAATATCCCCAAGATGAAGTCCGATCTGGCGCGGTACGGCATCCGGTACGACCAGTGGTTCTTTGAGTCCTCTCTCCACGAGAGCGGCTACGTCGCCGAGTCCGTGCAGGCTCTGACGGACAAGGGCTTCACCTATGAAAAGGACGGCGCGCTGTGGCTGAAAACCTCGGAGATCCTGGCTTCGCAGCTGCGCCGGGAGGGAAAGAGCGACGAGGCGATCGAGAAGCTGGGTCTGAAGGACGACGTGCTCCGCCGCGCCAACGGGTTTTATACCTACTTCGCCGCCGACATCGCCTATCACCGGAACAAATTCGCCGTCCGGGGCTTTGACAAGGTCATCAATATCTGGGGTGCCGACCACCACGGCCACGTGGCGCGGCTGAAGGGTGCCATGGACGCGCTGGGGCTGGACGGCGAGCACCGGCTGGACATCGTGCTGATGCAGCTGGTGAAGCTGGTGCGTGACGGCGAGATCGTCCGTATGTCCAAGCGCACCGGCAAGGCGATCAGCCTTACCGACCTGCTGGACGAGATCCCCGTGGACGCCTGCCGCTGGTTCTTCAACGCCAAGCCGGAGACGCAGATGGAGTTCGATCTCGGTCTTGCCGTCCGGGAGGACAGCGAGAATCCGGTGTACTACGTCCAGTACGCCTACGCCCGTATCTGCACGCTGCTGAAAACTCTCGCCGCCGAGGGCTACACGGTGCCCGCCGCCGCGGAGGCAGAGCTGTCCGTGCTGACCGCCGACGAGGAGAAAGCCCTCATCAAGCAGCTGGCGCAGTACCCCGCCGTGGTGTATCTGGCGGCGCGGGACTACGACCCCAGCTTTATCAACCGCTATCTGGTGGAGCTGGCCGCCGCGTTCCACAAGTTCTACAACGCCTGCCGCATCAAGGGCGAGGCGGAGAACGTGCTGCTATCCCGGCTGAAGCTGGCAGACACCGCCCGCGCCGTGCTGAAAAACGGCATGACGCTCATCGGCTGCTCCGCGCCGGAGAAAATGTAACGCAAAAGCTCCCTCAAGTCACAAGACTTGAGGGAGCTTTTTTTGACAGCAGATGGCTGCGGGGCGGCTAAGTGCCGAAGCAGAGGCGGACGGCGAGGGCGGACGCCAAGTACGCCGCCGCGTCCGCCGTCAGGGCGGCGGGAACGGTGTAGCGGCTGCGCTTGATGCCGGCGGCACCGAAGTACACGGCGACGGTGTAGAAGGTCGTCTCCGTGCTGCCCAGCATGACGGCGGCGCACCTGCCGGTATAGCTGTCGGTGCCGTACTGCCGCATCAGCTCGCTGCCCACCGCCAACGCCCCGGAGCCGGACAGAGGGCGCACCAGCAGCAGCGGCGCCGTCTCCGGCGGAACGCCCAGCGCGGTCAAAAGCGGCGTCAGAAGTGTCGCCAGCGCGTCCAGCGCGCCGGAGGCGCGGAGCATATACACCGCCGTCAGCAGCGCGCACAGGGCGGGGAGGATGGACGCCGTCACCCGCAGCCCTTCCCTGCCGCCGGTGGTGAGGGCGTCGTACACGTCCACACGGCGGCGGCAGCCCCACAATGCCGCAAGGCACAGGAGTCCCGGCAGGATACAGGCGGAAAACCGTTCCATGTCACGACCTCCACAGGCGGCGGAGCAGTCCCGCCGCCGTCAGTCCCGCCGCCACCGACACCGCCGAGGACAGCCACACCGCCGGGAGGATGTCCAGCGGTGCGGCGCAGCCCAGCCCGCCCCGGATCGCCGCCACCGTGGAGGGCAGCAGCTGGATCGAGGCGGTATTCAGCACCACAAGGCGGCACAGCTCGTCGCTGGCGGTGCCGCGGCAGCCCGCCGCCATGCGCCGCGCCGCACGGATACCCGCCGGCGTGGCGGCGTTGCCCAGCCCCAGCAGGTTGGCACTGACGTTGGCACTGAGGGCGTCCAGCGTTTCGCCGTCCGCCCCCGCCTTGGGCAGAAGGCGGCGGAGCACGGGGCGGAGCAGGCGGCTCAAGCCGGCCGCCATGCCGCTGCGCTCCATCAGCTCCAGCACCCCCGACCACAGGCACAACGCCCCCGCCATGGACAGCGTCAGCTCCACCGCCGCGCCCGCGCCCTCCAGAGCCGCCGCCGTCACCGCCGTCAGCCGTCCCGTCACGCCGCCCCACAGCAGCGCGGACGTCACCATCACCGTCCACACGACGCCCATCGCCACACGACCACCCCCTTGGGGCAGTGTACGCGCCGGAGGCGGCGGTTATTTCCAAAAGCTGCGACACGGTTCGCATTGCCGCCCCAGGCGGTGGGTGTTTGCGGGGGAAAGGGGCGGAAGGGCGCGAAAAACGCCGGAGAATCTCTCCGGCGTTTTTGCGTTTTCATGCGTGGAGCGCGGCGTCGTACAGCGCGTTGCGGGGCAGGGCGGTGTCGTCCGCCACGCGGCGGACGGCGTCCTTCAGCTTCATGCCGCCGTCGCGGAGGGCAAGCACCCGCGCCACGCCCTCCTCCATCGTCAGGGCGGGGGCGGTCTGCTTTTCCCGTCCCGCCACCACCAGCACGTACTCACCACGCGGCTCGTTGGCGGCGTAGTAGGCGGCCGCCTGTGCCAGCGTGGTGCGGACGGTGTCCTCGTGGAGCTTCGTCAGCTCGCGGCAGAGAGCCGCAGAGCGATCCCCCAGCAGCTCCGCCATGTCCGCCAGCGTCTGGCGCAGGCGGTGGGGTGCCTCGTGAAAGACCATGGTGCGCGTCTCGCCGGTCAGCTCCTCCAAGGCGGCGCGGCGTTCCTTCCGCCCGGAGGGCAGAAAGCCCTCGAAGGTGAATCGCCGCGTGTCCAGTCCGGAGACCGCCAGCGCGGCGACAGCGGCGCAGCAGCCGGGGATCGCCTGCACGGTGACGCCGTTTTCGGCGCACAGCGTCACCAGCTCCTGTCCGGGGTCGCTGATCGCCGGGGTGCCGGCGTCCGTCACCAGCGCGCACGTCTCGCCGGAGAGCAGCCGCGTCAGGATCGCCTGCCCTGCGGCGGCGCGGTTGTGCTCGTGGTAGCTGACCAGCGGCTTTTTGATGTCGAAGTGATTCAGCAGCTTGACGGACACACGGGTGTCCTCGGCGGCGATGAAATCTGCCTGCGCCAGCGTCTCCACGGCGCGGGGCGAAAAGTCCCCCAGATTGCCGATGGGCGTTGCCACGAGATATAGGATACCTGCCATTGGGATTACCCCCTGTCTCTGAAATAAATACGGCGCAGCTCGTCACTGTCGCTGCCGTCATCGCTTTGCAGCAGCAGCGGCGTGTGCACCGTCAGCCCCGTGCCGCCGTCGCGGCGGCAGGTGAGCAGCACCAGCCGGGGCGGGGCGGCACTGTTCTTTTGGACGAAGCGCAGCTCCTTCGGCTCCAGCCGGTGGCGGCGCAGCGTCTCCAGCAGCTCGGCGGTGCGCTCCGCCCGGTGCACCACGGAGAACCGTCCGCCGCTGCGGAGCAGATACGCCGCCGCAGTGCACAGCTCATCGAAGGTGCACGTCAGCTCGGCACGGGCGACGCCCCGCTGTCCCGCCGCCACGCGGCCGGCAGCGGAGGGGAAGTAGGGCGGGTTGGCGGTGCAGAGGTCGAAGCTGTTGGCCTCGGGCAGCTGCTCCCGCCGCCGCAGGTCGGCGCACAGAACGGTGACGCGCTCCTCCAGGCCGTTGACCGCAGCGGTCTGCCGCGCCATGGCGCAGGCGCGCTCGCTGACATCCACGTTCGTCACGCGGAGCGTCGCCTCCCGCGCCAGCAGCAGCAGTCCCAGCAGCCCGATGCCCGCGCCCAGATCGCACACCCGCTCCCCCTGCCGCACCTGGGCGAAGCCGCCCAGCAGGAACGTGTCGGTGGAGGGCTTGAAGGCACCGTCACCGAAGCAGAAGCGATAGCCGCCCCGCCACAGCTCGTCCCAACGCTCCACAGCGTCACCTCCCTGCGCGTTTTTTCCTATTGTAATACGGAACCGCCGTTTCGGCAACAGGAAAGTGTGCGGCGGGGTTTATCGGCTTTATCAAAACGCAAAAAAGTGACCGGCTTTGCCGGTCACTTTCTCTTGTCGTTGCTTGAGTTAATTACTCAGCGGGGCTGATAGCACCGTTGGGACAGGTGTCGGCGCAGGAACCGCAGTCCAGGCAAGCACCGGCGTCGATGACGTAACGATCATCACCCTGAGAAATAGCACCCACGGGGCAAGCATCAGCGCAAGCACCGCAGCTCACGCAAGCAGAACCGATCTGATAAGCCATAGTATGTACCTCCATTAAGATTGTAAGGACATTGTACCATGAATGGCGAAAAAATCAAGTCCATTTTCCGTGGAAATACAAGGTTTTTGGTTAATGCACACTAACCGCTCCGCCGCCCCTCCGGCAGCCTCTCAGCCGCCCGTCACCAGCATATACAGCAGTGCCGCCGTCTCCCGCGCCCAGTACCCCGCCGTCAGGAACCACGGGCTGGCGCAGCCGTCGGAGTAGGGCGTCAGTCCGCTGCGCTGCGCCCAGATGGCGGCGCGGAGCTGGTGGAAGTTGTCGGAGGCGACAGCCACTGCCGTGGGCAGCCCCTGCTCAGCGATAAGCCGGGCGGAGAACGCCAGATTCTCCTCCGTGGAGCGGGAGCGATCCTCCAGCAGAATGCGCTCCGGCGCGATACCCATGGACACCAGCGTGTCGCGGATGCACTGCGCCTCGCTGACCGGCTCGCTGCCGTTCTGTCCGCCGGAGGCGATGCACACCGCCTCCGGGTGGTCGGTCAGGTAGCGGTACGCCGCCTGTATGCGGCCCCGGAGCATGAGGCTGGGGTGTCCGTCCGGGAACACCTGACAGCCCAGCACCACCACGGTACATTCCTGCCCCTGGGCGGGGCGGTCAGCGGCGGCAAGAGCCATGCGCCCCACCGTCACGAGGATGGCGGTCATGCACACGGCGATCACGCAGTTCACCAGCCGCCGGAGCCATCGGGGGCGCAGCAGGCGGCGGAAGAATCCCGGCCACGTGAGCCACGCCGCCGCCAGCAGCAGTAAAAACGACGGCCAGAGCATACCGAAGTGGACGATGCCCGCCCACAGGGGCAGCAGGAAAAACGCCGCTGCCGCCAGACAAAGCGCGGTCAAAACGCGCCGAACCGTTCTGCCCATGTCAGTTCTCCCGGATGTGGGTGGCGATGCGCTGCATGATCATGTCAAGAGCCACCAGATTGTGCCCGCCCTCCAGCACGATGATGTCCGCGAACTTGCGGGTAGGCTCCACAAACTGCTCGTGCATGGGCTTCACGGTGGTCAGGTACTGGTTCACCACCGATTCCAGTGAGCGTCCCCGCTCCTCCACGTCCCGGAGGGCGCGGCGCAGGATACGCACGTCGGCGTCCGTCTCCACGAAGATCTTGATGTCCAGCAGGTCGCGGAGGGCGTAGTCGTACACGGGACAGCGGATCGTCTCGCCCCGCTTCAACGCCTTCAGATCGGCGACCATCAGGTCGGTGTCGAAGGCGTCGGGATGGTCGTAGTTTTGCAGGCACCGCTCGGCGAAGGGTCTGTCCTGCCGCTTGTAATAGTTGTCGTGGTGCACCACGCTGATGTCGCTGCCGAACCGCGCCGCCAGATGCTCAGTGAGCGTGGTCTTGCCGCTGCCGGTGCCGCCGGCAATACCGATGAAAATGGTGTTCATAGTCGCGCCTCCCCGCGTTTTTCTCTGCCTGTATTATAGAAAATGACAGGGGGAAAAGCAAGGGGCGGCGCAGCGTGTTGTAAAAAAAGGATGAATTTCCAAGAAATGCAGTTGACGCGGCGGGGCAAAATGAGTATTATATGTATTATGTAAATCCAACGCCCTGTATGGAGGTTTCTGATATGAGTCTCATCAAATGCCCCAAGTGCGGAGAAATGTTCTCCGACAGCTATAAGACCTGCCCCTTCTGCGAGGAGGACGAGGCGTATTACAGCGGCAAGCTGCGGAAGCACAAGGGCCGCCGCGCCGCCGAGAGCAGCCGCCGGAAAACGCCCAGCATCGTGGGCCCCGTGGTGGTTCTGGTGCTGATCCTGCTGGCGGCACTGGTGGTGTGGCTGATCTTTGGGGATCGCATCAAGGACGCCGTGGGCGGCGAGAAGCCCCCCATCACCGATGTGGACACGCCCAACGACACCGTCACCACGCCGGACGACACCCCCGCGGTGCCCACCATCTCCCTGAACCGCACCGTGCTGGTGCTGAACGTGGGCGATAAGGACGATTTGAAGGTCAACGGCACGGAGGACGCCGCCGCATGGAGCAGCAGCGCGCCCACTGTGGCAAGCGTCACCGCCTCCGGCGAGGTCTCGGCAGTCGCCAAGGGCAACGCTGTGATCACCGCTACGGTGAACGGCGAGTCCGTCACCTGCACCGTCACGGTGAAGGACGAGAGCGACGCTCCCAGCGGCAGCACCACCACGAAGCCTGACGACACCACGAAGCCCAGCGACAGCACGAAGCCCAACGATACCACGAAGCCCAGCGACAGCACCACCAAGCCCAGCACCGGCAGCGTGGACGTGAGCAAGCTGACGCTGGAGAGTGAGTTCGGCACCACCATCAAGCCCAGCAACGACTCCTTTGACGTGTCCCTGCCGGCGGGCATCAGCTGCACCATGACCGTGAAAGGCACCGACATGACCGCCACGTGGGGCGGCGGCAACAGCTCCGTCGCCACCGTCACGTCGGACGGCACCATAAAAGCCGTCAGCCGGGGCGAGACCACGCTGACCATCAAGATCGGCAGCACGGAGGTCAAATGCCTGCTGCGCGTCACAAGCTAACCTGCACGAGCCGCCGTCATACCTATGTATGACGGCGGCTTCAGGCTGTCGAAAAAGCCGCCGGCTTTTCTCGACAGCCTGAAATAATGCCG
>URXW01000005.1 GCA_900551995.1 uncultured Eubacteriales bacterium | reverse complement strand
TCGAGGCGGGCTTTGCCCCCTCGAGCTCCCCCTGTGAGGAGGAAAGACTGCACGCGCAGTGGGGTTTATCGACACGCAGAGGGCGGCGGGATCACTCCCGCCGCCCTCTTTGCTCGCGGATAGTTCGTGACTACTTATCAAACGAGGGGTTCATGAAGTAGACGTTCTTTTCGCTGAGGCGATCCTTGGCGAGCCGCAGACCCTCGCCGAACCTCTGGAAATGGACGATCTCGCGGGCGCGCAGGAACTTAATGGCGTCGTTCACGTCCGGGTCATCGCTGAGGCGCAGGATGTTATCATAGGTCAGCCGTGCTTTCTGCTCTGCTGCCAGATCCTCCGTCAAGTCGGCGATCATGTCGCCGGTGACGGCGATGGAGCCGGCAGTCCACGGGAAGCCAGAGGCAGCGGTGGGATAGACGCCGGTGGTGTGATCCACGAAATAGGCGTCGAACCCGGCGGTGCGGATGTCCTCATCAGACAGGTCACGGGTCAGCTGATGGACGATGGCACCGATCATCTCCATGTGCCCCAGTTCCTCTGTGCCGACGTCGGTAAGCAGCCCCTTCAGCTCGGCGTAGGGCATGGAGTACCGCTGGCTGAGATAGCGCAGGGACGCGCCCAGTTCCCCGTCGGGGCCGCCGTACTGACTGATAATGACCGCCGCCAGCTTGGGGTTGGGGTTCTTGATTTTCACGGGATATTGCAGCTTTTTTTCATAGACAAACATGATTCAGTTCCCCCTTTTCTCCCACGGCCACGGGTCGTTCAGCCACTTATAGCTGCCCGGAGTGATGTCCGTTTGCAGCAGCGGCCCGCACTTTTCCCGGTACTTTTTCCGTCCTTCCTCCCCCAGCCGGATGTACGACCAGTACAGCTCCAGTGCCTGCCGGTCATCCGCGTGGGTGGTCAGGTATAGCCCCAGCTCGTCGATGGCGAAATCCAGTGCCATCAGCTCCAGCAGCGCGCCGTCCACCTGTGGGAAGCGGGAGCGCAGCTCCTTATGGAACGGCAGGTCAAGGCCGGGAAACAGCGTGCCCTGCCGCAAAGCCTCCTGATCGTCGTAGCGGACGGGATCTGCGCCCTGCATCGCCACGTAGGGATACGCCAGTGCGCCGCAGCATGGCAGACGCCCGGTGCCCTCGGCGCAGGCGGACTGTGTCTCCGCCTTGGCGGTCTCCGCCGCCGTCGTTCTCTCAGTATACAAGAGAAGTTCCTCCTTTTTCGGTAGTGGAGCCGCACAAGCGGCTCGTTACATACTATGAGCGCGTGGGCGGGGCGGTGAAGAAAAGCATTTCCATTTTCCCTCGGCTGTGCTACAATGAAGCTGCGTCACATACACTTTCCCGAAAGGGCGGGATGGCATGGTTGTGCTGCTGCGAAAAAAACATCTGCTGACGGGTCTTGTGTGCGCGGTGCTCTGCACTGCCCTTGCCGTGCCGGCAGGGAGGAGGGCACTTCCCGCCGCCGGGACGATCACGCCGCCGGGGCGGGTGGTCATCGTGGACGCGGGACACGGCGGCGCGGACGGCGGAGCCGTGTCCCAGGACGGTGTAGCGGAGAGCGGCGTAAATCTCGCCATCGCTCTGCGGCTGGGACAGGTGCTGACCTTCTGCGGTCATTCCGTGGTGCTGACGCGGGACGGTGAGAACTCCCTATGTGACGACCCCGCCGCCTCCCTGCGGCAGCAGAAGGTCTCCGACACGCAAAACCGTGTGGCGTTGGTGAACGGCTGCCCCGATGGGCGGCTCATCAGCATACACCAGAATACGCTGCCGGGGCACCCCGGCGTGCACGGAGCGCAGAGCTTCTACAACGGGCAGGGCGACGCGGAGGACATGGCGCGCTGCATCCAGCAGACGCTGAACTGCGCGGCAAATGACCGGGAGAAGGACGCCAAGCGCATGGACGCGAGTATCTATCTGATGAAGCACGCGTCCTGCCCGGCGGTGCTGGTGGAGTGCGGCTTCCTGTCGAATCCGGAGGAGACGGCACGTCTGCGGCAGCCGGAATATCAATTGCATTTGGCAGCCGCTATCGCGGCTGGTTTTGGGCAATACTGTACGAATGAGGGATGGAAATGAAAGCGAAAACGGTATTTTTCTGCACGGAATGTGGCAGCGAAAGCCCCAAGTGGTCGGGTCGCTGCACGGTCTGCGGCGCGTGGAACTCCATGGTGGAGCAGGCGGCGGAGCGTCCCAACAAAAACAGCAAAACGCCCCGCCCTAAAACACCTGTAAAGGTATCTCGCATTACAGACATGCAGACGGACGAGGAGATCCGCTTCGCCACCGGCATGGGGGAATTGGACAGGGTGCTGGGCGGCGGCGCGGTGAAGGGCTCTCTGGTGCTGGTGGGCGGCGCGCCGGGTATCGGCAAGTCCACGCTGATGCTCCAGATCTGCCAGCAGCTGGGGCAATTTGCCAAGGTACTGTATGTATCCGGCGAGGAATCCACCCGGCAGCTGAAGCTGCGGGCGGAGCGGCTGCACGTGGACAGCGAGAAGCTCTTTGTGCTGTCGGAGACGCGGCTGGGCGACGTGCTGGAATGTGTGCAGGAGGAGCAGCCCGACATCCTCATCGTGGACTCCATCCAGACGCTGTACAACGAGGAGCTGGACTCTCCCGCCGGCGGCGTGGGGCAGGTGAAGGACTGTACCATGGCTCTCATGCAGCTGGCGAAAGGGCAGGGGGTCACGGTGTTCGTCATCGGTCACGTGAATAAGGAGGGCTCCATCGCCGGACCCAAGGTCTTGGAGCACATGGTGGACTGCGTGCTGTACTTCGAGGGCGACCGGCACATGACGTACCGCATCCTGCGGGCGGCGAAAAACCGCTTCGGTGCCACCAACGAGATCGGCGTGTTCGAGATGCTGGACACGGGGCTGCGGGAGGTGGAGAACCCCTCGGAGATGCTGCTCTCCGGCCGCCCCGCCGACGCCTCCGGCACCTGCGTCACCTGCGTGATGGAGGGTGCCCGTCCCGTTCTGGCGGAGGTGCAGGCGTTGCTGGCACCGTGCGCCGGGGCGCGTCCGCTCCGCAGCAGCAACGGCTTCGACTACAACCGCGCCGCCATGCTGCTGGCGGTGCTGGAAAAGCGCGGCAGTCTGAAGGTCAGCCAGTGCGACGCCTATATGAACATCATCGGCGGGCTGACGCTGGATGAGCCTGCCGCCGATCTGGCGGCGGTGGTGGCCATCGCCTCCAGCTATCTGGATAAGCCGGTGCCCGGCACCATGGCGGCAGTGGGAGAGGTAGGGCTTTCCGGCGAGATCCGCAGCATCACCCACATGGAGCAGCGGCTGTCCGAGGTGCGGCGGCTGGGCTTTACCCAGTGCATGGTGCCCGCCCACAAGGTCAAGGATCTGAAAGCCCCTGCGGGGCTGGAGCTGCTGCCGGTGGAGAATATCTCCCGCGCGCTGCGCCTGCTGGCGCAGGGGAAGTAGGGCGGTAGTGTACGCAGGGATGACCTGCGCCCATGGGACAGGCGGCGTTGTCGCAGCTGTCCAGCGTGCAGACGCCGTCCTGCTGGTAGTAGCACTCGTCGGTACAGGGGATCATGCCATCACTCCTTTGCCTTAGTTTGACCGGGAGCGGGCGATTCTATGATTTTTGTCATCGCCGCGTAACCCTTTTGTAATTGACATTTTATTGTATTTTGGTATACTTATACTAACGAGCAACAGTCAGAACATAAGGGAGGTATTGCTATGAGAACGAAACGAACCACGCTTTCCCTCATCCTGCTTGTCGTCGTCTTTGCGGCGGTATATCTGACGATGAGCTTCGCCATCCCCGGCTTTCGCATCAAATTGGAGGCGGAGCCAGCCGTGGTCTTTGTGGAAACACTGAAAATCCTCTGGCCCTTTAAGGCGGCGGTCTCTCTGATCGTGGCGGTGCTGATCGGTGCTCTGCCGCTGCTGCTTGGAAGAAGATAAGAAAGGACCCCCGGCGCAAATGCGCCGGGGGTTTCGTACAGATCTTATTTCTTTTTCTTCTTTTCGATGGGTTTTCCGTCCATGCCCACGGGACCCTTGCCGCCGATAGCGCGGTAGTGGTTGACCTTCTCCACGCGCTTTTGCCGCTTCAGCTGCTTTTCCTTCTCCTTCGCTTTCTGGGCGGCGGCTTTCTTTTCCGCCTCCTTCTTCTGGCGGTAGGCGACCTTTTCGGGGTCCTGCTCCCCGGAGATGTCCTTATACTTCTCCGGATGGCGCGCCCAGTCGATGCGGTAGGCGGTCAGCGCGATAAACAAGATCGCGCTTACGATGATGATGCCGTAAAATAGAAAATTCCAGAACATAGACAACGCCCTCCTGAACGCGGTTTTTTACCAGTATACCGTAAACCCGCTGATTTTGCAAGAAGTTTCGGGGCAGGGGAGGGGCAAGTGGGAAATTACGGTTGTCTTTTTCCTCCGCAGGGCGTATAATACTTGGGTCAAAAGATGGTTTCCGGGGAAATGGGAACCAAAAACGGAGGTAAAAGAAAATGTTTACATCTTTCAAGGAATTGGAAGCCTACGTGCTGGGCTGCGGCATGAAGAAGCGTATAGCGCTGGCGAACGCCCACGATGAGCCGGCACTGTCCGCCGTGGTCAACGCCCGCCGCAAGGGCGTGGTCGAGGGCACGCTGGTGGGCAAGAAGGACGAGATCATCACCATGCTCCACGAGATGGGCGAGAGCGAGAGCGACTACGAGATCGTGGACTTCGACGGCGAGGAGCTGGACGCCGCCAAGCTGACCGTGCAGCTGGTGCGCGAGGGCAAGGCGGACATCCCCATGAAGGGCATTTTGCAGACCTCCAACTTCGCCCGTGCCATTCTGAATAGGGAGACCGGACTGATCCCCGCCAGCGGCAAGCGTCTGGTGAGCCAGTGCGGCATTTTCGAGTATGAAGGTCGCTTCGTGATGATCACCGACGCCGCCATCAACATCGCCCCCGACGTGGACACCCAGATCGGCATTGTGGAGAACGCGCTGCCCGTTGCCAACGCGCTGGGGATCGAGTGCCCCAAGGTGGCGGTTCTGTCCGCCGTGGAGAACGTCACCGAGAAGATGCCCTCCACCGTGTCCGCCAGGGAGATCGCCGAGCGCGGCGTTCCCGGCTGCGTGATCTCCGGGCCTCTGGCACTGGACGGTGCCATCTCCATGGAATCCGTGAAGCACAAGGCGATCCATGACCCCGTGGCGGGGCAGGCGGACATCCTGCTGGTGCCGTATATCGAGATCGGCAACGTGCTGTATAAGGCGTGTACCTATATCGCCGGCAAGACCATGGCGAGCACCATCTGCGGCGCATCCTGCCCCGTGGTCATCACCAGCCGCGCCGATACCCCCGACAGCAAGTATTACTCCATTCTGATGGCGGTTCTCCGCTGCCTGAAGGCGTAAAATGGCATCGGATTAGAAGCAAGCAAAAGGACGGCGCAAGCCGTCCTTTGTTTTTTATAAATCAGCTTGCAGTGAAATGTTAGAACGTGTTATAATTAGAGGCAAGAATAGTATTTTCAGATAAAAATGCGTGATAGAGTTTTTTAGGAGGTTAAGTCTTGAACTGCCCTTATTGTACCAACGAAATGGAAGCTGGCGTTATTCAAAGCCCACATGAGATCAACTGGAAGAGAAAAAAGTCGCTTATTGGCGCGGCAGAGTTTCATAAAGGTTCTGTTGTGTTATCTGCGCGATCGTTTATTAAAGGTTCCAGTGTGCCGGCGTATTTATGCCGTCATTGCAGCAAAGTAGTGATTGACATCATCGGGTAAAGACTGCAGCTGAACTCCCGTTACATTTATCGCAGAAAGGAGGGGCTTTGAGAAGACACTCTCGATTGAACAAAATAAAAATTTTGTTCAATCGAGTGGAGGCAAAAACCGCTTTTCGCCGTTTGCAAGGCTGCTTTGCCCGGACGACCGCAGCATTATCCTGTGACCGTTCCGGCGTGTGGCGAACAGCTTTCGGCGGCACCGTTGCCGCGGCTTGCGCTCCACAGTCTGCTGCGTTCAAAGCACACGCTATGGACTACCGTCAGGATTCGCCCCAGCTGCTGCTGGATTTCCTCAGCTACCACGAGACCATCAAAGCGCATTCCCAGCGCACGGTGGACGAATACTATCTGGATCTGCGGAATTTTTTCCGTTATCTGAAGCAGCAGCGCGACCCTGCGCTTTCGCAGAAGCGTCTCGATGAGATCGACATTCGCGACGTGGATCTGACCTTCATTTCCCACATCACGCTGACGGATATTTATAGCTATCTGACGTACCTCAGCCGTGACCGTGTGCAGCACCAAAATAGTGAAAATTCTATCAAAGGGTTGAACGCCGCCTCCCGCGCCCGTAAATTAGCCACGATTCGCTCATTTTTCAATTATATTTGCAACAAACGGCATCTTTTGGAGGAAAATCCCTGCAAGGATGTGGACACGCCCAAGCAGATGAAGTCCCTTCCCCGCTACTTGACGCTGAACGAGTCCCTCTCCCTTCTGGACGCGGTGGACGGTGCCAACCGGGAGCGGGATTACTGCATCCTGACGCTGTTTTTGAACTGCGGACTGCGTATTTCCGAGCTGATCGGGCTGAATATCAGCGACATCCACGACGACGCCCTGCGTATTCTCGGCAAGGGCAGCAAGGTGCGCGTGGTGTATCTGAACCAGGCGTGTAAGGACGCGCTGACGCGGTATCTGGCGGTGCGGAGACCCATCACCGGCAGGGACAGGGACGCGCTGTTCCTCTCCGGTCAGAACAAGCGCATCAGCCGCTCCATGGTGCACACACTGGTGAAAAAGCACCTGTCCGCCGCCGGACTGGACAGCGAGAAGTATTCCAGCCACAAGCTGCGCCATACCGCCGCCACGCTGATGCTGCAAAACGGCGTGGACGTGAAGGCAGTGCAGGAGGTTTTGGGGCACGAGCACCTGAACACCACGGAAATCTACACTCACATCGACAACGAGGCGTTGCGTGTGGCTGCAAAGGCAAACCCCTTGTCACACGTTAAAATGAAAGGGAAAATCGACGATACCGATACCACGCAGGCGGAGGATTGACCTCCGCCTGCCGCTTTCCCGGGGAAAGCCTGCGGCACTCCCCTGCCCTGCTCGATTTTTTTCGTACTTTTGCCGCTGTACATTGACTTTACCGTGAAAATGCTATATTCTATGTGGTTAGAAGAACATGGAATGGAGGTCTCCCATGAATAAAGCAGAATTGTCCGGTGTGTGCCGTCAGATGCGCCGGGACATCATCAACATGACCGCCAATGCCGGCAGCGGTCATCCCGGCGGCTCCCTGTCCGCCGTGGAACTGATGGCAAGCGTATTCTACAACCATATGCGTATCGACCCGGAAAATCCCCGCTGGGAGGGACGCGACCGCTTCGTGCTCAGCAAGGGTCACGCGGCTCCCTGCTACTACGCGGTGCTGGCGGAGCTGGGCTTCATCAGCCGCGACGAGTTCAAGAGCTTCCGGCAGCTTCACAGCATCCTGCAGGGTCACCCCGACTGCAAGAAGGTGCCCGGCGTGGACGCCTCCACCGGCTCTCTGGGACAGGGCTGCTCCATCGCCGTGGGCATGGCGTTGGGTGCCAAGGTGCAGGGCAAGGACACGAAGGTGTTCACGCTGCTGGGTGACGGCGAGTGTCAGGAGGGTCAGATCTGGGAGGCTCTCATGTCCGCCGCCCACTATAAGCTGGATAACCTGACCGTCATTGTGGACAACAACGGTCTGCAGATTGACGGCACCAACAACGAGGTCATGTCGTTGGGCGATATGTCCGCGAAGCTCCGCGCCTTCGGCTTCGACCTGTACGAGCTCGACGGCCACGATCTGGACGCCATCGAGAGTGCGCTGAGCGCGCCCGCCACCCCCGGCAAGCCCAAGGCGATCATCGCCCACACGGTGAAGGGCAAGGGCGTCTCCTTCATGGAGAATCAGGTGGGTTGGCACGGTAAGGCTCCTAACGAGGAGCAGCGGCAGCAGGCACTGAAGGAATTGGAGGACTGAGCCATGAGTGAAAAGATCGCCACCCGCGAGGCCTACGGCAAGGCACTGGTAGAGCTGGGTGAAAAGAACGAGAAGGTCGTGGTGCTGGACGCGGATCTGGCTGGTGCGACCATGACAAAGTATTTCAAGGCGGCGCATCCTGCCCGCTTCTTCGACTGCGGCATCGCCGAGGCAAACATGATGAACATTGGCGCGGGTCTGTCCACCATGGGGCTTGTCCCCTTCTGCTCCACCTTCGCCATGTTCGGCGCAGGCCGCGCCTATGAGCAGATCCGCAACTCCATCGCCTACCCCAAATTCAACGTGAAGATCTGCTGCTCCCACGCCGGCGTGTCCGTGGGCGAGGACGGCGGCAGCCATCAGGCGATCGAGGACATCGGGCTTATGCGTCTGATCCCCGGCATGACGGTGATCGTCCCCGCCGACGCCAACGAGGCGCGGAAGGCGACGTTCGCGCTGGCGGAGCTCCAGGGTCCCGCCTATATGCGTCTGGCGCGTCTGGCGACCCCGGTGTTTGAGGAGGACTACCCCTTCGAGATCGGCAAGGCGAACGTGCTGCGGGAGGGTAAGGACGCGGCGGTGTTCGCCTGCGGTCTCATGGTCAACGAGGCTCTGGAGGCGGCGAA
This sequence comes from uncultured Eubacteriales bacterium, assembly GCA_900551995.1. Classification (GTDB taxonomy): domain Bacteria; phylum Bacillota; class Clostridia; order Oscillospirales; family Oscillospiraceae; genus Vescimonas. Next base: position 54,586 of record URXW01000005.1, on the reverse strand, counting down.
GCTGCTCTCCGCCGAGGGCGTGGAGATCAGCGTCATCAACATCCACACCATCAAGCCCATCGACGCGGCCTGCGTCACCGAGTATGCTCAAAAGTGCGGCAACGTGGTGACGGTGGAGGAGCACAGCGTCATCGGCGGTCTGGGCGACGCCGTGGCGGACGTGCTCATGGGCAAGGTCTGCTGCAAGTTCCGGAAGATCGGCGTCAACGATCGGTTCGGTCAGTCCGGCAAGGCTGCCGATGTCCTGCGGGAGTACGGCCTGACGGCAGATCAGATCGCCGCCAAGATCAAAGAAACGCTGTAAAGCCTATCCCCTTTGCAGCAATAAATGCGTAATAAATATCCCCCGGCTTAGCCGGGGGATATTTATTACTGCGATTTTACGCCTTGCCGGCGCAGCCCAGCACGTCCACCAGCTTGTGGCGTACCAGCTCCTTAATGTTGGCACGGGCGGGCTTCAGATACTCGCGGGGATCGAACTTGTCGGGATGCTCGTCCATGAACTGACGGATGGTGCCGGTCATGGCGAGACGCAGATCAGAGTCGATGTTGATCTTGCACACGGACAGGCGGGCAGCCTGACGCAGCTGCTCCTCCGGCACGCCGATGGCGTTGGGCATCTTACCGCCGTGGTCGTTGATCATCTTTACGTAGTCCTGCGGCACGGAGGAAGAGCCGTGCAGCACGATGGGGAATCCGGGCAGACGCTTGCTGACCTCCTCCAGCACGTCGAAGCGCAGGGGAGGCGGCACCAGAATACCCTTTTCATTGACGGTGCACTGCTCCGGCTTGAACTTATACGCGCCGTGGCTGGTGCCGATGGCGATGGCGAGAGAGTCACAGCCGGTCTTGGCGACGAATTCCTCCACCTCCTCAGGGCGGGTGTAGGACGCGGCGTGGTCAGCCACTTTTACATCGTCCTCAATACCGGCAAGCGTACCCAGCTCCGCCTCCACCACTACGCCGTGGTCGTGGGCGTACTCCACCACCTTGCGGGTGATCTCGATGTTCTCAGCGAAGGGCTTGGAGGACGCGTCGATCATCACGGAGGTAAAGCCGCCGTCGATGCAGCTCTTGCACGTCTCGAAGTCGGGGCCGTGGTCCAGATGCAGCACGATGGGGATGTCGGGGCAGGTCTCCACCGCCGCCTCCACCAGCTTCACCAGATAGGTGTGGTTGGCGTAGGCGCGGGCACCCTTGCTCACCTGCAGGATCACGGGAGCGTGCTCCTCCCGGCAGGCCTCGGTGATGCCCTGTACGATCTCCATGTTGTTGACGTTGAACGCGCCGATGGCGTAGCCGCCGTCGTATGCCTTGGCGAACATTTCCTTGGAAGTTACCAGTGCCATTTCAAAGTCTCCTTTATGAAAAATTTTGCAATTATGCACCTGTTGTATGGAACGTTCCTATTGTATCATATTTTTCTGCTTTTGCAAGCACAAAGTGTTTACAACCGTAATTCTACATGGTAAAATACCCGTTGTAAACAAAAAAATCCGTTCTGGAGGTATAAGAATATGAATGAACTGCGCGGTGCGTGTATCATCGGTCAGTCCGGTGGTCCCACTTCCGTCATCAATGCCAGTGCCTACGGTGTCATTGACACGGCACTGAAATCCGGTGCCATCACGCAGGTGCTGGGCGCGGAGCACGGCATCATGGGCGTGCTGAATGACCGTCTCTTCGACATGGGGCAGGAGGATCCCGAGGAGCTGCGCCTGCTGAAGTACACCCCCTCCTCCGCTCTCGGCTCCTGCCGCTACAAGATCGCCGACCCGGAGCTGGACGACACCGACTACAAGCGCATCCTTGAGGTGTTCAAGAAGCACAACGTCCGCTACTTCTTCTACAACGGCGGCAACGACTCCATGGACACCTGCAACAAGATCAACCAGTATATGCAGTCCGTGGACTACGACTGCCGCGTCATGGGCGTGCCCAAGACCATCGACAACGACCTGTTCGGCACCGACCACTGCCCCGGCTACGCCTCTGCCGCCAAGTACATCGCCACCTCCATGATGGAGCTGTATCAGGACGCTCATGTGTACGATAAGGGCATGATCGTGGTGGTGGAGATCATGGGACGCCATGCCGGCTGGCTCACCGCCGCCTCCGCACTGGCTGGAGAGTACGGCGCGGGTCCCGACCTCATCTACCTGCCGGAGATCGACTTCAATATGCCCAAATTCATCGAGGACGTCAAGCGCATCTACAACGAGAAGGGCAACTGCATCGTGGCGGTGTCCGAGGGCATCCACTACGAGGACGGCGGCTTCGTCTCCGAGGCGAAGGTCGCCGCCAACGATGGCTTCGGCCACGCCCAGCTGGGCGGTCTGGCGGCGATTCTGGCGCAGGTGCTGAAGGAGGAGACGGGAGCCAAGGTGCGGGGCATCGAGCTGAACCTGCTGCAACGCTGCGCCGCCCATCTGGCAAGCGAGACGGACATCGAGGAATCCTACATGGCGGGCAAGGTGGCGGTGGAGAACGCCGTCAACGGCATCAACGGCCGCATGATCGGCTTCGAGCGCGGCGTGCAGGACGGCAAGTACGCCTGCCGCACCAAGCTGATCCCTCTGATGGAGGTCGCCAACGTGGAGAAGAAGATCCCCCGCGAGTGGATCAACGAGGAGGGCAACGGCGTGAACCGCCAGTTCATCGAGTACGCACTGCCTCTCATTCAGGGCGAGCCTGACCTGCCCAAGCAGGACTCCCTGCCCCGGTTTGCCAAGCTGAAAAAGGTGCTGGCAAAGTAAAATCCCTTATAGCACAACGGCTGGAAAGTATTTCTACTTTCCAGCCGTTGTTTCATTTTATGCTATATTCAGGTAAAGCGTTTGATGGCGTTGTTGTAACAATAGGCGTACCAGTTATCAGTAGTTGTCACGGTTGCAGAAAACTCGAGTGTTGCCGCATTCCCTATGCCAATTTGCACTTTTCCTCCAGCTGAAACAGTAGTGGTACCGTAATTGTAAAAATCTCCATTTACAACATATTCAATGCGTTCCGGTCCTCTCAGCCAGACATTCACCGCACCAGAAAACTGTTTCGTGATTCCGTTGGAGCTTCGATCCATCTGAACAAGGTAGATGTCCTGTATGCCCCAAACGCCGTCGCCCACTGAGACGTGGCAGTAAAAGTCGAGCGTTGGCGTGTATGTCGGCTTGTTTTCGACTGACAGCGTGACAGAGAGAATCCTGCTTCCCTCCGAAGCTCTCGTTCTCGGAAGCAGCCGTACTGCTTCCTCCCTCGAAAAATGCTTCACCTCGACCATATAGTCCAGCAGTTCATTGTAGGACATGACCGGTGTCATGGATATGCCGCTGTGATCATTGGAATCAATGGCTCGGACTTGCGGAGTATATGCGGCGGCTGGGACAATGCAGGTGCAGACCATTAGACAGACCAGCAGCAGTGTGAGCAATCGTCTCTTCATATAAACTCCTTTCCGTGAATCTTGCTTCTATCATATCTGACTTTTCTTACTTCTCTGCTTCCTCCTCTCAACACTATTCTAACACAAATATATTTCTAATGCAAGTATTTTTTACCTTATGTATTATGTCACTTGCAGTTCCTCTGGTAAATGGCGTACAGCCCCTCCATCAGCAGGTACTTGTCGTACACCACGCGGTTGCGGCAGTACCGTGCGATGACCGGCGCGGTGGAGCCGGTGGCGACGATGGTAGGCTCCGCGCCGCCCAGCGTCTCCCGTATCCGGTCAATAACGCCGTCCAGCATCCCGGCGGTGCCGTAGACAATGCCGCTCCGCATACACTCCTCCGTGTTCTTGCCGATCAGCTGCTTGGGGTGCTCCAGCGAGATATTGGGCAGCTGCGCCGTGTGGTGGGACAGCGCGTCCAGCGACAGGCGCACACCGGGGAACATCAGACCGCCCTCATAGGTGCGCTTTTCGGAGATATAGGAGATAATGGTGGCGGTGCCCATGTCGATCATAATGATGGGCACCGGGTATTTCTCCAGCGCGGCCACGGCGTTGGCGACAATGTCCGCGCCCAGCTGCTGGCTGTTGAACTCCATGCGGATGTTTAGCCCCGTTTTAATGCCCGCGCCCACCACCATGGGCGGCTTGCCCAGCAGCCGGGTCAACGCCTTCTCCATCATAAAATTCATGGGCGGCACCACGCTGGACAGGATGGCACCGCTGACATCGCGGATGTCGCAGCCGTACAGCGTGAAAAGATTCATCAGGTCAATGCTGATCTGATCCGCCGTTTTCCGGCTGTCGGTGTCAACAGAAGCCAAAAATTTCAGTTCCTTCTCCCTGTCGAACAGCCCCACGGAGATGTTGGAGTTGCCGATGTCGATGGCCAAGAGCATAATACGTCCTCCTCCCTGTCTGCCTTTTCTTCTGCTGCTATCATACCACGGTGCCCCAGGCTTGGCAAGGGCGCGGACGATAAATCTCCCCCGGCTTTCGCCGGGGGAGATTAAAAATCGTATGTACGCGGCTTACTTCTGCTCCACGAAGGCGTCCGCCTCGTCCACGGTGTGCATATGCTCCAGCATCCGCACCACCATGTTGCTGTAGCCCCACTCATTGTCGTACCACGCAATGAGCTTCACGAAATCCTGATCCAGCTGGATACCGGCGGTCTCGTCGAAGATACAGGGGCAGGGATTGCCGATCAGATCGGTGGACACCACCTGGTCGCGGGTATAGCCGATAATGTCCTTCATGTACGTCTCGGAGGCGTGCTTGATCTCATAGCAGATGTCGGCGTAGGACACCGTCGTGCTGAGCCGTGCCGTCAGATCCACCACAGACACATCCGCCGTGGGAACGCGGAACGCCATACCGGTCATCTTGCCCTTCAATTCGGGGATCACGCGCCCCACGGCCTTGGCGGCACCGGTAGAGGTGGGGATGATGTTGTTCAGAATGGAACGCCCCGTGCGCCAGTCGCTGCCGCCGCGGGAGTCTACCGCCTTCTGCTTGGCGGTGGAGGCGTGGATGGTGGACATGAGGGACTGCTCGATGCCGAACTCCTTGTGGATGACGTAGGCGAGGGGCGCGAGGCAGTTGGTGGTGCAGCTGGCGTTGGACACCACCTGCATATCGCTGCGGTACTCGTCGCTGTTGACGCCGAACACGAAGGTGGGCGTGGCATCGTCCTTGGCGGGCGCGGTCAGCAGCACCTTCTTTGCGCCGCCCTTGAAGTGGCGGGACGCCTTGTCGGTGGTGGTGTTGGCACCGGTGGACTCGATAATGTACTCCGCGCCGCTGTCCGCCCAGTTGATCATGGCGGCGTCGGACTCGCTGTAAACCTTGATCTTCCGCCCGTTGACCACCAGATCGCCGCCGGCGTGCTCCACGGTGCCGGGGAAGTTACGGAAAATGGAGTCGTACTTCAGCAGGTATACCATGTAGTCGATGTCTGCTTTCCGCAGGTTGATACCGCACACATCGAAACGCTCCGGATCATCCGCCAGTATACGAAGCACTACGCGTCCAATGCGCCCAAAGCCGTTAATGCCGATCTTGATTCCCATGTGATTGTCCTTCCTTCATCTACCCGCCCATGGCGGCTGTATTTGTTCCAAGTACATTATAACAGCTTACTAAAATTTGTCACTATAAAAGTGAAAAATATTTCATAATTTTTGACGTTTTATTGGACTTTTTCTGCCGAAAAATTCAAAAAACCTTGCAATCAGAGCCAAATGTTCCATACGTTTCAAACCTTGTAAACGTGCCGTTTCATCGGAAAAATCGCGTACTTTTGTCCTTCTTTCCGAAAACTGACAAGACCGGGCGACGCCCGGTCTTGCTTCTATGGAGGAACACAGAGCGTCACAGGATAATGCAGATCAGTCCTCCGCCGCCCTCGTTGATGATGCGCTCCAATGCCTGCCGCAGCTTTGACTGTGCGTCGGCGGGCATACGCTTCAGCTTTGCCTGCAAGTCCTCCCCCACGATCTCGTGGAAGCTGCGCCCGAAGATATTGGACTGCCACAGCTTGCCGGTGTCGCCCTCAAATTCCTGCAAAAGATAGTTCACCATGTCCTCGGACTGCTTCTCGTTGCCCACGATGGGGGAAACCGTCGTCTCGATGTCCGCCCGTATCAGATGGATGGACGGCGCGCTGGCGCGCATCCGCACGCCGTACCGTCCCCCCTGCCGCACGATCTCCGGATCCTCCAGATTCAGCTCCTCCACCCCCGGCATCACGATACCGTAGCCTGTCTCCCGCGCCGCCTGCAACGCCGGTGCCACCTTGTCGTACTCCCGCTTTGCCTCCGCCAGCTCCCCGATGATCTGCATAAGATCCCCGTCGTCCGTCACGTGCAGACCGCTCCGCTGGCTCAGCGTGTCGAAGAACATCTCCCGCGGCAGCCGTATTTCCACCTGCGCCACGCCGCTGCCCAAGTCGATGGCGCGCGCGGCGGCGTCCTCCACGTTCTCCCCCTGTGCCAGCGTATGCAGGCACGGCTGTAAGGCGCATATACTTGTCAGCTTCGACGATGCCTCCCCGATCTCCTGATACAGCCCGCTGCGGATGGGGTGATCCCCCGGCAGCGCGTCCACCCACGAGGGCAGGAACACATCCAGCTCCTGCAGGGGGAACTGATACAGCAGATCCCGCAGGATACCGCCGATGTCCTCCTCCGTCATGGTCAGGCAGTTGATGCACCGGCACCCCGCGCCGTACCGTGTCCGTATCTCCTCCGCTGCCGCCTCCGCCTGGGGACTGTCCGGCTGGGCGGAGTTCAGCAGCACGAGGAACGGCTTCCCGATGTCCTGCAATTCCCGTATGACCCGCTCCTCTGCCTCGCGGTAGTCCTCCCTCGGTATGTCGGTCACGGTGCCGTCGGTGGTCACCACCACGCCCACCGTGGCGTGATCCGTGATGACCTTCCGCGTGCCGATCTCCGCCGCCTCCGTCATGGGGATCTCCCGGTCAAACCACGGCGTCATCACCATCCGCGGCGACAGATCCTCAAACTGCCCCACGGCGGAATCCACCATGTACCCCACGCAGTCCACCAGCCGCACGGCGAAGGTAGCACCCTCCTCCAGCTGCAGCTGCACCGCCTCCTCCGGCACGAACTTCGGCTCCGCCGTCATAATGGTGCGTCCGGAGCCGCTCTGGGGCAGCTCATCCTGCGCCCTGTCCCGCCGGTACGCGTTGTCGATGTGGGGCAGCACCAGCGTCTCCATAAACCGCTTCACAAAGGTGGATTTCCCCGTCCGCACAGGCCCCACCACACCGATATATACGCTGCCGCCGGTACGCTGCGCCATATCCTGATAAATGGATGTCTCCTTCATATAGCCTTCCTCCGAATCCTGTCTGTTGCCCTATATTTATGTGCGCTGCGGCGTCTTTAGAAGAGCACATTCGGAAGAAAAATGGTAAAATATCGAAAAAGTCTTGTGTTCTTCGCTTTTTTATGATAAACTGAGCGCAATAGTTGTAGATTAAACAAATTTAGAACCAGTGGAGGGCATCACCGTGGAAGAGCAATCCGTAGATCGTCGTGTAAGAAAGACAAAGAGACAGCTCCGAAAGGCGTTAATGGACCTCATGGCGGAAAAGCCGGTCAAGTCCATCTCCGTGCGTGAGCTGGCGGATCGTGCTGACATTAACCGCGGCACGTTTTACATTCACTACAAGGATGTCGGCGACCTGCTCCAGCGTCTGGAGGACGAGATGGCGGAGCGGCTGATCCTCGTCTGCAAGAAATACGCCCATGCGGACACATCGACCAGCGGCTACCCCTACCTGACGGAGCTGTACCGCTTCGCGCAGGACAACGCCGACCTCTGCCAGATACTGCTGGGGCCCAACGGCGACCGCGGGTATACCGAGCGCATCTGCACCATCCTCCGCAGCGACTTCCTCCGCGACTTCCTCTCCCGGTTCTATACCGGCAGCAGTGACCGGCTGGACTACTTCTGCTCCTTCATCGTCTCCGGCAACCTGACGCTCACGCTGGAATGGCTGTCAAGCGGCATGAAGGAAACGCCGGAGGAGATGGCGACGCTGGCGGGCTCCATGATTATGAACGGTGTCCGCGCCCTGTGATCCCATATTGAAAAAGTAAGAGAGGGTTTGCCCCCTCTCTTACTTTTGCGTGTCGATAAACCCCTGTCGTGCGTACAGTCTTTCCTCCTCACAGGGGGAGCTCGAGGGGGCGAAGCCCGCCTCGAATCGGATCAAATGCCGCGCTAAGCCTTGCTCTGCAAGGCGTGCGTGGAGCGAAGCGAGTATTTTCGTGCCGCTTCGCGGCACGAAAATAACGGCATTATTGCAGGCTGTCGAGAAAAGCCGACGGCTTTTTCGACAGCCTGAAGTAAGAGAGGGTTTGCCCCCTCTCTTACTTTTGTTTTTATTTTCTGTTTTTTTCGTCGGCTTTCGTCTGCTGCTGCTTCAGCCTTTCGCCCACCCTTTTCATCAGGCGCAGGCACAGAGCCGAGCTGGCGGCCAGCAGTGCACTTCCCAGAAGGAATTGTTTCTTTTTCATACGCGGCCTCCCTTTCGTATACGGCGATGCACCGTTTTCCGCAGTATACCACAGGGAGCCTCCTCTTGTAAAGCGCGTTCCCCGCTGTTTCGCCGAACGGTTCAACATATTGTGTTTCCTCATGGAAGCCCTCACATTTTATGGGATTCCTTCCCCCTCTTTCTTGTGGAATTGACGGGATAACCCCCCAATTTTTTGGCGGGTTCACCAAAAATGAATTTTGTATCGAAATACGCCCTCCCTCTTTATTTACTTTACAGGGGAATTGTGCTTTAATAAAGCTGTACGTTTGGGTGCGGATGCGCCCTGACTAAATTTGAGGAGGAAAAGTACATGGTAGAGTTTGCAAGTAGAATGAACCTGCTGAAGGGTTCCGAGATCCGTGAGCTGCTGAAGCTGACCGCGCAGCCCGACATTATCTCCTTCGCCGGCGGTATGCCCGCCCCTGAGCTGTTCCCCGTGGAGCAGATGATGGAGGCGTCCATGGCGGTTCTGAAGGAAAACGGCCGCGTGGCACTGCAGTATTCTTCCACCGAGGGGTATCCCCGCCTGCGTGAGCAGATCGCCGAGCGTATGCTGGCAAAGAACAACATCCACACCGACAAGGATCACATTCTGGTGACCTCCGGCTCCCAGCAGGGTCTGGATTTCTCCGCCCGTGTGTTCCTGAACCCCGGCGACGTGGTGCTGCTGGAGAGCCCCTCCTATCTGGGTGCCGTCAACGCCTTCAAGGCCTGCGAGCCCAAGTTCATCGAGGTTCCCACCGACGACGGCGGCATGATCATGGAGGAGCTGGAGAAGATCCTCGCCACCACCGAGCGGGTGAAGATGATCTACGTCATCCCCGATTTCCAGAACCCCACCGGCCGCACCTGGGATCTGGATCGCCGTCATAAGTTCATGGAGATCGTCAACAAGTACGAGATCCCCGTGGTCGAGGACAACCCCTACGGCGAGCTGCGCTTCGAGGGCGAGTATATGCCCGCTCTGAAGAGCCTGGACACCAAGGGTCTCGTCATCTATCTGGGCACCTTCTCCAAGATCCTGGCTCCCGGCTACCGTCTGGGCTGGGTCTGCGCCGACGACGAGATCCTCGCCAAGTACAACTTCATGGAGCAGGCTGCCTCCCTGCAGGCTTCCACCATCGGTCAGATGGAGACCTCCAAGTGGATCGATATGTTCGATCTGGACGCCCACGTCAACACCATCCGCGAGTGCTACAAGAAGCGTCGCGCCGTGATGCTGGAGACGCTGGCGAAGGAGCTGCCCGAGCCCTGCACGTTCACCCGTCCCGAGGGTGGTCTGTTCGCATGGGTCGTTCTGCCCGAGTACATGGACGCCAAGGATCTGCAAATGAAGTGCCTCGAGAAGAAGGTTGCCTTTGTTCCCGGCGGCTCCTTCTTCCCCAACGGCGGTCACAATAACACCCTGCGTCTGAACTACAGCTGCATGCCCGAGGACAAGATCATTCAGGGCATCACCGCACTGTGCCAGACCATCCGCGAGAACCTTCGCTAACAGTCCATATACAAGGAGACGACGTATCCCATGAAGCACGTAAAAGTCCTTATCGGCAACTATGGCAGCGGTAAGAGCGAGCTGGCTCTGAACTTCGCCATGCAGGCAGCGGCTCGCGGCGACAGAACGGAGCTGCTGGATCTGGATATGGTGAATACCTACTTCCGCCTTACCGAGCGCGGCAAGCTGGTGGAGCAGAAGGAGATCCGTCTGGTGTCCCCCAACTTTGCCTGCTCCGGTATCGAAACGCTCTCCCTCCCTGCCGAGGTGTCGTCCGCATTTGTCTTGGATTGGGACACCGTTATCTTCGACGTCGGCGGCGACGACGTGGGTGCCACGGCGTTAGGCCGCTACCATCAGGATTTCGTTGACCTCGCCCCCGGTGAGCTGGAGGTGCTGAACGTTGTGAATATCCGGCGTCCCCTTGCCGGCACGGTGGAGAAGCTCCTCCGTCTGCAGGAGGGTATGCAGACCCATGCGCGCCTGCAGATCACCGGAATGATCAACAATACCAATCTGGCAACCGCCACCACCGCCGAGGATCTATGGGACGGTTATCAGATGCTCCGTGAGGTCTCTGACCTCACGGGCATCCCCGTGTCCTATACCACCGGCAAGAAGGAGTTTCTGGACGCCTTCCTCGCCCGTGACCCGGACCCGAAGTATGTGGGCAAGCCCATCGCCATCGACGTGTATATGCACCGCGACTGGGATTCCTACATTGAGTACGGTCTGAACACCAAGAATCCCCATAAGGATATGTATTGACCCCGGTTACCTCCCTCCCCAAGAGGGATCGTAATACAGCAAACACAGCAACGGAAAAGGAAATTAAGAAAAGAGGTGTAAAGAGAGTGGTAAGAGTTACCATCGACGAAAATCTTTGCAAGGGCTGCGGTCTGTGCGTAAGAGCTTGTCCCAAGCACATCATCGAACTGTCCAAGACCCACATCAACGCGAAGGGCTACCACCCGGCAGAAGTGACGAACATGGAAGCGTGCATCGGCTGCACGTCCTGTGCCCGCACATGTCCTGATGTGGTTATCCGAATCGAGAAAGACTAAGGAGGCAGAAAGAATATGGCTTTGACTCTTATGAAGGGCAGCGAAGCAATTGCGGAAGCCGCTATTCGTGCTGGCGCACGCTTTTTCTTCGGTTACCCCATCACTCCGCAGACGGAGATCCCCGAATATATGTCCGCACGTATGCCCGAGATCGGCGGCTGCTTCCTGCAGGCCGAGTCTGAGGTTGCGGCGATCAACATGGTGTACGGTGCCGCCGGTACCGGTGCCCGTGTCATCACGTCCTCTTCCAGCCCCGGCGTGTCCTTGAAGCAGGAGGGTATCTCCTACTGCGCCGGTGCCATGGTTCCCGCAGTCATCATCAACGTGATGCGCGGCGGCCCCGGTCTGGGCAACATTCAGGCGTCTCAGGGCGACTACTTCCAGGGCGTCAAGGGCGGCGGCAACGGTGACTATCACCTGCTGACCTTCGCTCCCGCTTCCGTGCAGGAGGCGATCGACCTGATGATGATCGCCTACGACAAGGCGGAGAAGTACCGCATCCCCGTGCTGTTCCTGGCGGACGGCATCATCGCTCAGATGATGGAGCCCGTGGAGCTGCCCGAGATGGTGGACTACAAGGTCGATCCCGAGGAGAAGCCCTGGGCCTGCACCGGCTGGAAGCCCGGTGACGATCCCGCAAAGCGCGGCATCATCAACTCCATCTTCATCGACACCGAGAGTCTGGCAGTTCACAACGACGTGCTGCAGGCTATGTACAAGGAAGTCGTCGCCAACGAGCAGATGTGGGAGAGCTACAACTGCGAGAACGCCGACTACATCATCACCGCCTTCGGCACCGTGGCTCGTATCGCCAAGAGTGCTATCGCCGAGCTGAAGCAGCAGGGCATCAACGTCGGTTTGGTTCGTCCCATCACCGTGTGGCCCTTCCCCTATGACGCTGTGCGCGAGGCTTGCTGCCAGCCCAACGTGAAGGGTGTCTTGGACGTGGAGCTGAACGAAGGCCAGATGCTGGAGGACGTGAAGCTGGCGATCAACGGCGGTAAGCCGGTGGACTTCTTCGGTCATTGCGGCAGCCAGATGCCCTCTACCGATGAGATCGTTGCCAAGATCCTGAGCATGAAGGAGGGTAAATAAGATGGCTGTTCTGTTTGAAAAGACCAAGCTGCTGACTGACAAGCAGTTCCACTATTGCCCCGGCTGCAACCACGGTATCATCCACCGTCTGGTGGCCGAGGTCATCGACGAGATGAAGCTGGACGGCAAAGTGATCGGCGTGGCTCCCGTGGGCTGCTCCGTGTTCGCTTACGACTACTTCAACTGCGATATGTACGAGGCCGCCCATGGCCGCGCCCCCGCTGTTGCCACCGGTATCAAGCGTTCCGTCGGCAAGGACACTCTGGTGTTCACCTATCAGGGCGACGGCGACCTGGCGTCCATCGGTACCGCTGAGATCGTCCACGCTGCCCACCGCGGCGAGAAGATCACCACCATCTTCGTCAACAATGCCATCTACGGCATGACCGGCGGCCAGATGGCTCCCACCACCCTGATCGGCCAGAAGGCTACCACCTGCCCCGCCGGCCGCAGCGAGGAGTGGAGCGGTCTGCCCATCAAGATGAGCGAGATGCTGGCGGCTGTCCCCAGCTCCTACTACATTGAGCGCGTGGCTGTGAACAACACCGCCAACATCGCCAAGGCAAAGAAGGCGATCGCCAAGGCTTTCCGTCTGCAGATGGAGGGCAAGGGCTTCACCATGATCGAAGTCCTGTCCACCTGCCCCACCAACTGGGGTCTGTCCCCTGTGGAGGCTCTGGACTGGCTGGAGAAGAACATGATCCCCTACTATCCTCTGGGTGTTTACAAAGACAAGGAGGCGGAGTAATATGGAAAAAACCTTTATTTTCGCCGGTTTCGGCGGTCAGGGTATGCTGCTGATCGGTAAGTTCGTGGCGATGGCATGCATGCTGGACGGCAAGCACGTTTCTTGGCTGCCCTCCTACGGTCCCGAGATGCGCGGCGGTACCGCCAACTGCTCCGTCATCGTCTCCGATGACCCCGTCGCCTCCCCCCTGGTGGACAAGGCCGACGTCATCGTTGCCATGAACCGTCCTTCTCTGGACAAGTTCGAGAGCCACGTGAAGCCCGGTGGTGTGCTGGTCATCAACAGCTCCATCATCGACCGTAAGGCTGTCCGCGACGACATCACCGTTGTCTACTGCGACGCCAACGGTATTGCTGAGTCCATCGGCAACCCCAAGGGTGCCAACGTGGCGATCCTCGGCTCCACTCTGGCAAAGGCTCCCGTCACCTCTGTGGATAGCATGATGGAAGCCATCCGCATCGAGCTGGGTGAGAAGAAGGCCCGCTTCCTGGAGGGCAACAAGAAGGCTCTGCTGGCTGGCATGGAAGCCGCCAAGTAAGCTGTCTCCCCCTCTTATAAGCACTGCGAACACCCCGGTATCCTCGGATACCGGGGTGTTTTTCTGTCGAGATTCGCCGAACGGTTTACCTCAAAGAAAAAGGACGCAAACAACGTTTCTCACACGGAAAAAAACCATTGACATGTTACCAAACGTTTGGTATTATCTTCACAGGAAAAAAGGTTTCTACCCAACCGTGCAGGGAGGTGTTGCACATGAGTTCTTTCTCCTACTTTGTGGGACAGCGCATCAAAAAATACCGCAAAAGCCGCGGCTATACCATCGAGCAGTTTTCCGCCATGATCAACAAAAGCAAGGCGACGCTCTCCAAATACGAAAACGGTGCCATCACCATCGACATCGAAACGCTCTACGAGATCGCGCAGGCACTTGACATCGACCTGAAGTGCTTCATCGACTACAAGCCGCCGATTTTCCGCGCCGAGCCCCCCCTGCCGAAGAACAACTACTTCAACCAGACGCTGGCGTATATGTACTACTACGACGGACGCATCCGCCAGATGGTGCGCTCCCTCCTCCGCTTCTCCCACGCCTCCGACCACGAGGGCATCGAGGTCACGCTGTACATGGGCGTGTCCTCCTTCTCCGACCCGGATCGCTGCCAGCACTTTTTCACCGGCGAGATGAAGGCATACGACACCATCACCCACATGGTGCTCACCAACCAGATCAACGAGGCGGAGAAAATGTACATCTGTATGCTCAACCCTCTGCAAAACCGTATGCCCGCGGTGGGGCTTGTCTCCGGCATCGGCTCCTCCCCCTTCTTCGCGCCCATCGCGCTGAAGGCACTGATCTCCAAGGAGCCGTTGGAGGAAAACGAGCGTCTCCTCGGCACCGTAAAGCTGGATAAGGACGACTGCCACCTGCTGCGCTACTATAACATGATGGTGGTCAACCGTCCCGCCTCTCTGACGCTGCAATAGTCTGCTATAAAACAGCTGTGAAGGAATACTCCTTCACAGCTGTTTAACTCATTTTCTGCAATTCTCTCCGCAGCCGCAGGATGATCCGCTTCTCCAGCCGCGAGATATAGCTCTGCGATATGCCCAGCCGGTCGGCGACCTCCTTCTGCGTCAGCTCCTTCACGCCGCCCAGCCCGAACCGCATGGTGATAATGTCCCGCTCCCGCGGGCTCAGATGGGACACCGCCGTCCGCAGCAGCTGCCGGTCCACGTCCGCCTCAATGGGACGCATGACCACATCACCGTCCGTGCCCAGCACGTCGCTGAGCAGCAGCTCCTTCCCGTCCCAATCGGTGTTCAGCGGCTCGTCGAAGCTGACCTCCGTCCGCTGCGCGCTGTTTTTCCGCAGGTACATAAGTATCTCGTTCTCGATGCACCGGCTGGCGTAGGTCGCCAGCTTGATATTCTTGTCGATCCGGAAGGTGTTGATGGCCTTGATCAGCCCGATGGTGCCAATGGAGATCAGATCCTCAATATGTATCCCCGTGTTCTCGAACCTCCGGGCGATATACACCACCAGCCGCAGATTCCTCTCGATCAGCGTCTGCCGCACCTGAAAATCCCCGTCGTTCAGCTTCTCCAGCAGCACGGCCTCCTCGTCCCGCGGCAGCGGCGGCGGCAGCGTATCGCTCCCGCCGATGTACATGACCTTATCCCGCCTGCATACTCTGCGCCACAGACGCCTCGCCCATTGCAGCAGCTTTTCCACGTTTCTCCCCCCTTTCCGATGCGCCCCAAAGGGCGTGATACCCGCCGCCGTCGCTGACCGGCTGCTCCGTCAGAGCCACCGGCGTTCTGGGATACCGATACCCGTTGACCTCTATGTAGTCGCTCCGCGCCGCCAGCAGCAGCCCCGCCTCGGTGCCCACTGTCCGGAAGGGCAGCAGCGTGAAGCGCACCGGGCAGCCCATTCGGTGCAGCCGCGCCATCTTCTCCTCCGGCGGCGCGTCCTCCGCAAGTAGCCGCGCCACCTCCGGCGACCACAGCGTCTCCGCCTCCCGCCGTTCCAGCACCAGCGCGGGGCACCCGCTGACGGGATCCCGCAGCGTGTTCCCCGTGTCGTACAGGGCGGTGACGGTCTGCGTCCGCCCTCCTAATGCAATCGTTACGTTCAACAGCTCTCCCCCTCCGTGCCGCGCCGCCTGCCCCATGAACAGGCGCAAACCCGCGTAAGATAATACACTGACAAGTATTAACCCTTGCCAGCTAATGTCCGCATAATACAGCCGCTGCGCCAGCCCTCTCACCGAGCCGCAGGCAAGCCCCAGCGACAGTACCGCTCCCGCCAGCCCCGCCGCCAGCAGGAGAAACACGCCCACCGGACGCCACCGCCACCGGAGTGCGCCCCACGCCATGAACACCCCCGCCCCCAAGCGAACGGCGGGGTGTCCCAGTACGGCAAATCCCGGCAGGAACACGGCGGCACCGTACAGTCCACCGCCAAACGCCCAGAGCAGCAGCCGCCTCCGCCGCAGCGGAAGCCCGCACAGCCATGCGGTGCCCAGCAGCAGGAGATAGTCCACAAGCCCGTTCAGCACCACGACCCTGTCCAGATATACCACCGTCATCCGCATCACCTCACTGCTGTCAGTATACGCCGTCCCGGCGGCAAAACCCGTCGTAAACGGCACCCTCCCCAGCATTTACCGCCCCTCTGCCGCCTCCCCCGCACCTCCTGCCAAACTCCCACAGAAAAAACCACTTTGTCGATAGACACGGTCACAAAACTCTGCTATACTGACCTTTTAGAATTGCGACCCAACGAAAAGGAGCGAACACCGATGGAAGAAAAAGCGGCGCAGAAGCCGACCTTAATGACGAAGATAGCGACGCTTATCGTGGATAAGCGCAACCTTTTCTTCCTTTTCACCATAATCATGCTGGTCTTTTCTGCCTTCTCCCGCAGCTGGGTCAACGTGGAGAACCAGCTGACCACCTACCTCCCCGACGACTCCGAGACGAAGCAGGCTCTGGACGTGATGGGGGATCAATTCACCACCTACGGCACGGCGGAGGTCATGGTGGAGAACGTCACCTACGACGAGGCGCGGCGGCTTTACGACTTGGTCACCGCCGTCAAGGGTGTCCAGAGCGTCTCCTTCGACGAGACGACGGATCACTACAACGCCGCCTCCGCGCTGTACAGCGTCACCTTCGACTATGACGAGAGCAGCGACGACTGCCTCACCGCGCTGGACGCGGTGAAGGACGCCCTCTCCGCCTACGACGTGTACGTGTCCACCGACCTGGGCAACACCCTCCAGGAGACGATAGATTCCGAGGTGCGTATCATCATGGTCTATGTGGCGGTCATCGTTGTGGTGGTGCTCCTGTTCACCTGCCAGACCTACGGCGAGGTGCCCGTCCTGCTGCTGACCTTCGTGATCGCCATGATCCTCAATCAAGGCAGCAACTTCCTGCTGGGCACCATCTCCTTCGTCTCCAACTCCGTCACCAGTATTCTGCAGCTGGCACTGTCGCTGGACTATGCCGTGATCCTCAGCAACCATTTCCGCGAGGAGCACCAGACGCTGCCCGTCCGCGAGGCGGCCATCGC
The DNA here is from genome assembly GCA_900551995.1 of uncultured Eubacteriales bacterium. Classification (GTDB taxonomy): domain Bacteria; phylum Bacillota; class Clostridia; order Oscillospirales; family Oscillospiraceae; genus Vescimonas. Next base: position 37,590 of record URXW01000005.1, on the reverse strand, counting down.
CTCCCTCAGCCGCGCCATCCCGGAGATCTGCGCCAGCTCCCTGACCACCATCGGCGGTCTGGCGGCGATGCTGTTCATGCAGTTCAAGATCGGACCCGACATGGGCATCTGTCTCATCAAGGCCATCCTGTTCGCGCTGCTGTCCGTGTTCATCGTCATGCCCGGACTTCTGGTGCTCTTCGGGCCCCTCATCGAAAAAACGGAGCACAAGAGCTTCGTCCCCAAGATCTCCTTCGTGGGCGACTTCGACTATAAGACCCGCTTCATCACCCCCGTCCTCTTCGTGGTGCTGGTAGTCGGCGGCATCTACTTCTCCGGCAAGTGCCCCTATGCCTACGGGTACAGCGGCCTGACCACCCCCAAGCTGAACGATTCCCAGATCGCCGAAAACAAGATCAAGGATACCTTCACCAGCAGCAACATGGTGGCACTGGTGGTGCCCGCCGGCGGCTATGAAAAGGAGGCGACGCTCCTCCGCGAGCTGGAGACCTACGACGAGATCGACTACACCATGGGTCTTGCCAACGTGGAGGCGATGGACGGCTATATGCTGGCGGATAAGCTGACGCCCCGCCAATTCGCGGAGCTGGCGGATCTGGACTACGAGCTGGCGCAGGTGCTCTACGGTGCCTACGCACTGGAGCAGGGCAGCTACGGCGAGCTGGCGGGCAACCTGAACTCCTACCGTGTGCCGCTGATGGATATGTTCCTTTTCGTCTGCGACCAGGTGGACGCGGGCATCTTCACCCTCAGCGACGAGCAGACGGAGACGCTCATGGACGCCCGCGTCCAGATCGAAAGTGCCAAGGCGCAGCTTCAGGGCACGGAGTACAGCCGTATGCTGCTGTACCTGACGCTCCCCATCAGCGGCGACGAGACGTATGCCTTCACCGACACCATCCGCGACGTGGCGAAAACCTACTACCCCGACGGCAAGGTGCTGGTGGCGGGCGACTCCACCAACGAATACGACTTCGAAAAATCCTTCTCCCGCGACAACACCGTGGTCAGCATCGTCTCCATCTTCATCGTGCTGGTGGTGCTGCTGTTCACCTTCAACTCCGCCGGTATGCCCCTGCTTTTGATTTTGGTGATACAGGGCAGTATCTGGATCAACTTCTCCCTTCCGGCACTGACCCACTCCCCCCTGTTCTTTATGAGCTATCTGGTGGTCAGCTCCATCCAGATGGGCGCGAACATCGACTATGCCATCGTTATCGCCAGCCGCTATCAGGAGCTGAAAAACCGCATGGAGCACCGCCGCGCCATCATCGAAACGCTGAACTTCGCCTTCCCCACCATCGTCACCTCCGGCACCATCCTGACGGTGGCGGGTGCGCTCATCGGTCAAATGACCTCCGAGCCTACCATCGCCGGTATCGGACAGAGCCTCGGACGCGGCACCATACTCTCCATGCTTCTGGTGCTGTTCGTCCTGCCCCAGATCCTGCTCATCGGCAGCAAGGTGGTGGACGCCACCTCCTTCGCGGTTCCCAAGGTTCTCCACCGCCGCGAGTACAGCGGCCGCGTGATGGTCAACGGCGTGGTCAGCGGCGAGATCCGCGGCACGGTCACCGGCGTCATGCGCGCCACCGTGGAGGGAGACGTAGACCTGAACCTGATCTCCGGCGACATCACCAACGACGGCGCGGAGAAAATGATACCCGAACATACAGGAGAGGAGGAAACCACCCATGGGGAAACTGAAAATACGTAATATCGCCTCCCTCCTGCTGACGCTTCTCCTGTCGCTGACGCTCTGCACGCCTGCGCTGGCAGCTGGCAGCACCCTCTCCCTCTCCACCGCCGACGAGCTGAAAGCCTTCGCCGCCAACTGCTCCTACGACGCCTACTCCAAGGGGCTGACCGTCCGCTTGCTGAACGACATCGACTTGGGCGGCGCGGAGCTATCCGTCCCCATCTTCCTCGGCACCTTCGACGGGCAGGGGCACCGCATCACCGGCGTCTCCCTCACCGGCAGTGCCTCCTGCTGCGGCTTCTTCAGCCGCATCACCGCCGGAGCCACCGTCCGCGGCGTGACCGTGGAGGGCAAGGTCACGCCCTCCGGGACGCAGAGCCGCGTGGGCGGCGTGGTGGGCGAGAACTACGGCACCGTCTCCGGCTGTGCCTTCACCGGCACCGTCACCGGCACGGATACCGTGGGTCTGATCGTCGGCTATAACGGCGATGGCGGCGTTATCGCCGACTGCGCCGCCGTGGGCGTGGTGCACGCCACCACCGGAGCCGGCGGCATCGTGGGACAGAACTACGGCACCGTCCGGGGCTGTACCAATTCCGCCGCTATCAACACCGAGGTACGCGAAAGCGAGATCACCACCGCCGATCTGGAGAGCACCGTATACAGCTTCCTTAAAGACGAGAAGACCACCGAAACGGGTGCTAATACCGACGTGGGCGGTATCGCCGGTTACTCCACCGGCACCATCGAGGGCTGCACCAACAAGGGCAGCGTGGGCTATCCCCACGTGGGCTACAACGTGGGCGGCATCGTGGGTCGTCAGGACGGGCTCGTGTCCGCCTGCATCAACTACGGCGATGTGCTGGGACGCAAGGACGTGGGCGGCATCGTGGGGCAGATGATCCCCGACGTGACCATTCAGCAGGGGCCGGATCGCGTCTCCCAGCTTCGCTCCTCCCTCGGCACCCTGTCCGACCTGACGGAGCAGACCTCCCGCGACCTCTCCGACACCTCCGACATGGTCACCACCCGCATTGACCGTATCAACGACTACGCCAACAGTGCCGAGGCGACCGTCAAGGCTCTGGTGGACGACCTGAACCGCGACATGACCTACGACGACCTTCGAGCGTGGATGGATAAGCTGGGCGACAGCTCCGACACCATCCACGGCTATCTCAGCGGCATCAGCAACGAGATCACCGGGCTCACCGGCGGACTTGTGAACGCCAACAAGGACGTCTACGCCGACCTCCGCGCCGTCAATGCACAGTTCACCTCCACCATGAACCTGTTCCTGACGCTCATCGACGAGGCGACGGACACCTCCGGCGTGGTGCAGGACGTGTCCGAGAGCACGCTGTACAGTGCCCGGCGCGGCAAGGCGGTGGACTGCGTCAACCGCGGCAGCGTGGACGGTGACCGCAATGTGGGCGGCGTCGCCGGTGCCATGGCGATCGAGTACGACTACGACCGGGAGGACGACCTCCTCCCCTCCGGCAGCCGCACGGTGAAATATACCTATCTGACCCGCGCCATTCTTCTGGACTGCCATAACTACGGCACCATCACCGCCAAGAAAAGCTGCGCCGGCAGCGTAACGGGACGCATGGATCTGGGTACCGTCTCCGGCTGCGGCGGCTGGGGCGATGTCTCCATCGAAAGCGGCGACTACGTGGGCGGCGTCGCCGGATTGTCCCTCACCTCCGTCCGGCGCAGCTACGCCAAGTGCACCCTCTCCGGCGGCAAGTACGTGGGCGGCATCGTCGGCTCCGGCTGTAACGTCACCGACTGCGCCGCCATGCCCGACATCACCGCCGCCACCCAGTACGCCGGCGGCGTCGCCGGTGAGCTTACCGGCACGTACAGCGGCAACCGCTTCGTCTCCTCCTGTCTGGCGGGCGTGGATCGCGTCAGCTACGCGGGCAAGGCGGAGCCCGTCTCCTACGAGCAGCTGCTGACGCTCTCCGGTCTCCCGGAGGACTTCCGCCGCCTGACGCTTACCTTCATGGCTGACGGCAAGACCGTCCGCCGCATCGCCTTCACCTACGGCGACTCCTTTGACGACTCCGTGTTCCCCGAAGCCCCGGCGAAGGAGGGCTATTATGCCCGCTGGGACAGGGACACCCTCACCGACCTGCGGTTTGACACCGTTGTCACCGCCGTCTACTCGCCCTATACCACCACGCTCTCGTGGGGCACGGCGCAGGACGGACGCGCCGCGCTGCTGGTGGAGGGTCTGTTCCGTGAGGGGGACCGTCTCGGTGTCAGCGGTGCGTCCGCCCCTGGGGAGTACGCCGCCAACGCCATAGCGTCCTACGCCGTGACCATCCCCGCCGACGGCACCACCCGGCACACCGTCCGCTATCTGCTTCCGGACAACGCCCCCCGCCGCCTGAAGGTCTACACCGAGACGGGCACCGGCTGGCAGAGCGTCCCCGCCGAAGCGTCCGGCAGCTACCTGCTCTTCACCATGGACAGCAGCGGCAGCTTCGCCGTGGTGAAGGACACCTCCGTGCCCCTCGGCGTCTGGATCGCCTCCGGTGCCGCCGCCGGGCTGGCACTCTGCGCCATCCCCGTGACGCGCCGCCTCCGCAGGCGGAAAGCCTCTCAAAAGACATCAACGCAGCAGCACTCATAAAAAACAAGTCTCAGGCATGAAGCCTGAGACTTGTTTTTTTCACTCATGGTCGAAAATGGCTTTTTTCTCCAACAGCGGTGAAAATTCGTCCTTCCACCGGTGGTGCATCTCCGACTCGTCATACAACGCCAGCGCGTCCTTCTCCATATCCAGCACGATCATCACATCATACCGGTTGCTCCGCGCCACGCAGTTGGGCAGCACCTCCGCGCCGTGTACGCCGGGGATCGTTACAGCGTCGGCGAATATCTCCCCGATCCGCACCAGCAGCTCCTGCCGCCGCTCATAGGCGTCTGCCGTGAACTTGGCGATAATGCAGTGCTTCATCGCCGCCTCACAGTCCGATGTACGGCAGCACCAGCGAAACCGCCATCACGATCGCCAGCAGCAGGGCGATCCCCATGGCAAAGTATCTCGTCCATTTCGGTCTCATTCCATCTCCTCCCCCGACGCCACGCGCCGTATCATTTTTTCGATTTTCCGCCTCGGCTGCATGACCTCGTGACCGCAGCCCAAGCACTTCAGCTTAATATCCATCCCCACCCGCAGCACCTGCCAACGCTTGCTGCCGCAGGGATGCTCCTTCTTCAATTCCAGAATATCATTCAGATGTAGATCCATATCAATGCTTCCCCTTAATGTCGTCCCAATACCGCTTGGCGGCCTGCTCCGTCTTGTTCTCCCCGTACTGATAGTACGTCCGCTCGCCCAGGGACTCCGGCAGATACCGCTGCTTCACATAGTGATCCGGGTAGCTGTGAGGATACTTATACGCCGCCGCCTTTTCCGCCCCCGCGCTGTCGGCGTGCACATTCTTCAAATGCCGCGGTATGTCCCCCACCGCGCCGCGCCGAATGTCCTCCATGGCGGCGTTAATGGCGTCATGCGCGCTGTTGGATTTCGGCGCGGTCGCCAGCAGCACCGCCGCCTCCGCCAGAGGCAGCCTCGCCTCCGGCAGCCCCAGCTGCAACGCCGCGTCCACGCAGCTTTTCACCACCGTGATCGCCTGCGGGTACGCCAGCCCCACGTCCTCCGCCGCGATGCACAGCAGCCGTCTGCACGGCGCGATCAGATCCCCCGCCACCAGCAGCCTGCCCAGATAGTACACCGCCGCGTCCGGGTCGGAGCCCCGCACCGACTTATGCAGCGCGGACAGCAGGTCGAAGTGGTCGTCCCCCTCCTTGTCGTACCGCATCGCGCTGCACTGACTAAGCTGTAAAGCGTCCTCCCTTGTCACGTGCAGCCCGCCGCCCACCGGCTTTGCCGACCGATACAGCAGCTCCACGGCGTTGACCGCCTTGCGTACATCTCCGCCGCACCCGGCGGCGACCGTCCGCGGCACGTCCTCCGCCCACGAGAAGGGCAGCGTGCTCCGCTCCTGCTCGATCCGCAGTGCCCGCTCCACCGCCGGGATGGTGTCCTCCACCGAAAGCGGCTTGAACTCAAACACCGTGCTGCGGGACAGCAGCGCGTTGTAGATGTAAAAATACGGATTCTCCGTGGTGGACGCGATCAGCGTGATCTTCCCGTTCTCCAAGAATTCCAGCAGGCTCTGCTGCTGCTTCTTGTTGAAATACTGTATCTCGTCCAGATACAGCAGCACCCCGTTGGGAGCCATCATGGTGCCCACATCCGCCATCACGTTCTTCACGTCCTGCAAAGACGCGGTGGTGGCGTTCAGCGTATACAGTGTTTTCTCCGCCCGTTTGGCGATGATGTTCGCCACCGTGGTCTTTCCCGTCCCGGAGGGCCCGTAGAAGATCAGGTTCGTGTCCGCCCCATTCTCGATGAGCCGGCGCAGCAGCGCGCCCTCACCCAGCAGGTGCCTCTGCCCCGCCACCTCGTCCAGCGTCTGGGGTCGTATCTCGTCTGCCAGCGGCCGCACGTCACCCGCCTCCTCCCGTTGAAAATCTCGCGATATAGTATAGCACAGATTGCCTTTTTCTGCAACCTCTGTTACAATAGTCGCGAGGTGATACCACATGAAAACGAAAGCACAGACCGCCGCCATCATCGCGGCGTTAAAAGAACTCTACCCCGATGCCGCCTGCTCTCTGGACTACGGCAAGGATTACGAACTGCTGTTCTCCGTCCGGCTGGCGGCTCAATGCACCGACGCACGGGTGAACCTCGTCACCCCTGCCCTCTTCGCCCGTTACCCCACCTTGGAGGACTTCGCCCGCGCCGACGTGGACGAGGTAGGCACCTACGTCCAGTCCTGCGGCTTCTGGCGCGCCAAGGCGCGTGACATCGTCTCCTCGGCGCAGCAGCTGCTGGAACGCTTCGGCGGCAGGGTGCCCGACACCATGGACGACCTTCTGTCCCTCCCCGGCGTCGGGCGCAAGACCGCCAACCTCATCCTCGGCGATGTCTACGGCAAGGACGGCTACGTGTGCGACACCCACTGCATCCGCATCACCGGCCGCCTCGGCATCACCGACGGCAGCAAGGACCCCCTCAAGGTGGAGCGGCAGCTTCGCGCCGCCCTGCCGCCGGAGGAAGCCAACGACTTCTGCCACCGCATGGTGCTCCACGGCAGAGCACTCTGCATGGCGCGAAAGCCCGCGTGTGACCGCTGCCCCCTGCGTCCCCTCTGCGACTACGGCACCGCAGCAGAATAAGTACCAACGCCCTGCGCCAATCGGCGCAGGGCGTTGCTTTGCAATATCTGTAATGCGTTATCACTTTACACGCTTTACCATCCGATCTGCCAGCTCCAGCAGGAATCCGTTGTCCTCCCAGCGGCATATCGCCGCCTTGGCACGCGCCGTCTGCGCCTCCACCTCCTGCTGGCAGCCCTCCAAACCCTTGAGATCCACGAAGGTCGCCTTCCCCTCCTCCTTGTCGGAGCCGATGGGCTTGCCGAACACCTCCACGCTGCCGGTCACGTCCAGTATGTCGTCCCGGAGCTGGAACGCCAGCCCCAGCCCGTCGCCGAACTGCCGCGCCTGCCGCCGCTTTTCCTCGTCCATCCCGGCGGCGACACAGCCCAGCTCCGCCGCGGCGGAGATCATGGCGCAGGTCTTGAGCCGGTTCAGCTGCGTCAGCCCCGCCTCGTCGGACACGTCGCATACCGTGTCCAGCACCTGACCGCCCACCATGCCGTCGGCTCCCGCCGCCTTGGACAGCACCTCCACCGCCGCGATGCGTCTCTCCGCGTCCAGACCGGGAGCCTGCGCGATCAGCCGGAACGCCTCCGGCTGCAAGGCGTCGCCTGCCAGTATCGCCAGCGTCTCGCCGTATACCTTATGGTTGGTGGGCTTTCCCCGCCGCAGGTCGTCGTCGTCCATACAGGGCAGGTCATCGTGGATCAGCGAATAGTTGTGCACCAGCTCCAGCGCGCAGGCAAAGGGCAGTGCCAAATGCCAGTCCAACCCGCCCAGCCGCGCAAATTCCAGCGTCAGCACCGGCCGTATCCGCTTGCCGCCCGTCAAAATGCTGTACCGCATGGCTTCGTACAGCCGCCCGTAGGGCGCGCTGCCTGCGAACAACCCCTCCAGATACGTCTCCACCGCACTGCGGTACTGCTCATACTGTCTTTCGTACTCCATCCCGCTCACTCCTCCACGGCGAAGGTGCCCTCCACCGGCTCTCCGTCCGCACCCTTGGACAGCTTGACCACCTTCTGCTCGGCGGTGTCCAGCTCCTTGCGGCACAGATTCACCAGCTTCGTGCCCTCCTCAAACAGCGTCATGCTGTCCCCCAGCGCAGCGTCGCCCTTTTCCAGCCGTGCCACGATCTCCTCCAGCCGCGCCATATTCTCCTCAAATGTCTTTTTCGCCGCCATTTTACGTCTCCTTTTCCCGCACTTCGCACACGATGCCGCCATTACTCAGCCGGACGTGTACCCTGTCCCCTGTATTCACCTGCCCGGAGCTTCGCAGCACCGTCCCGTCCTCCGTCTGTGCCAGCGCGTAGCCCCGCCCCAGCACCTTCAGGGGACTCAGCGCGTCCAGAGCGGCGGCCAGTGCGCCGAACCGCTGCGCCGCGTGTCCGGACGCGGAGCGCATCCCGGCGCACAGCCGGTGGGTCAGATGGTCGATGTCCTGCCGCCGATCCTCCAAATACGCCGTCGGCTCCGTCAACACTCGCTTTTCCGCCAGTGCTTCCAGCCGCTCCCGGCGATAGCCGATGCACCGCTGTGTCCCCTGCTGCATCCGCTGCTCCATACCTCCCAGCGTCCGCAGCAGCTCCGCCATGTCCGGCACGGCGATCTCCGCCGCGTTAGACGGCGTGGACGCCCTCCGGTCGGCGACAAAGTCGCTGATGGCGACGTCCGGCTCGTGCCCCACCGCCGAGATGACCGGTACCTCCGCTTCATAGATGGCGCGCGCCACCCGCTCGTCGTTGAACGCCCACAGATCCTCCAGCGACCCGCCGCCGCGCCCGGTAATGAGCACGTCCGCCAGCTTGTGGCGATCCGCGTACCGTATTGCGCCTGCGATCTCCGCCGGGGCCTCCGTCCCCTGGACCCGCACCGGCAGAAGCAGCACCTTCGCGATGGGATACCGCCTCCGCAGTATCCGGATCATGTCGTGCACCGCCGCCCCTGCCGGGGACGTGACGATGGCGATGCGGCGCGGGTATTTCGGCAGCGGCTTTTTGTGCCCCTCGTCGAAAAGCCCCTCCTTCCGCAGCTTCTCCTTCAGCTGCTCGAAGGCGACGCTCAGATCCCCCGCCCCCTCCGGCGTCAGGGACGTGCAGTACAGCTGGTACGCCCCGTCCCGGGGATAGACGCTGACGCGCCCTGCGGCGATGACCTGCATCCCGTTCTCCGGACGGAAGCGCAGGCGCATGGCGCTGCTCTTGAACATCACGCACTTCAGGCTGCACTGGCTGTCCTTCAGCGTAAAATAGTGGTGCCCGGAGGGATACACCTTATAGTTGGACACCTCTCCCCGCAGCAGCACCTCCTGCAAAGGCGGCACATTGTCCAACAGATCCTTAATGAACTGGTTCAGCTCCGATACGGTGAACACGTATCTCCCTTCCAAGTCCGTCCCTCCCTTCCTTCGCCGCGCGCCCTCCGCCGGAAAACCCGGCGCAGAGGTGCTGCGCCATGCTGAAAAGGCAGAGCCTCGGCTCTGCCTTTTATCTGTTAGTCCTTTTCCTTGACCTCGCCCCGGGCGAAGCTGCCCAAGATACCGTTAATGAACTTCGCCACCTCCGGTGTCTCGTATTTCTTGGCGATCTCCACCGCCTCACTGATGGCAGCCCCTTGGGGAATGTCCGCCATGTACAGTATCTCGTACATGGCGACCCGCATAATGGCGGAGGCCACCAGCGAAATGCGCTCGAACCGCCAGCCCTTCGCGTACTTCTCAATGTCCGCGTCCAGCTCGGCGGCGTGCTCGGCCACGCCTCCCACCAGCCGGCGGATATACTCCTCCTGCTTGGCGTTCGGCTTGTCGGCGTACAGTGCGTCCTCTGCGGACAGCTCCTCAAAGCGTTCCGCGTCCAGCTGCTCCTCCAGAAATTCCTCCACCGGCAGATCGGTAAAGCTCAACTGATACGCCAAGTGCATGGCGATCTCACGTGCGGTGCTGCGTGTCATAGTCGTTCGTCCTTTTCTCTCTCGTCCAAAACTCAGTTAAAGCTGATGCCGCCCACGTGGACGTTCACCGCCGCGACCTTAAAGCCGGTCATGCCCTCCAGAGCCGTATGCACGTTGCTCTGCACCTTCTTTGCCACACCGCTGATGGTGCAGCCGTAGCGCACCACGATGAAGATGCCCACGACGATCTGCTCGCCGTCCAGATCCACCTTCACACCCTTGCAGGTCATCTTTTTTCCGCCCATCAAATCGGAAACATTTGCGCTCATCAGCGCGCTCACGCCGTCCACCTCCAAAGCGGTGGTGCTGGCGATGGACGCGATCACGTCCTCGGAGATATGGATGCTGCCGCTCTCCTCCTGATGGATCATATATTCCTTATTCTCAGCCATGGTCTGTCAGTCTCCTCACAGTTGTCATTGGTAGTCGCTTGATTGCAGTATAGAATTATACCATTTTCCCCGCGAAAATACAACACTTATTTTCCTTTGCCCGTTCCGGCCTCCATGATCTTGATCTGCCCCGCGTTATACGACGTCTCCGCGATGACAATATCCTTGATCTTCGCCACGTCCTCCGCCTCCAGCCCGTCGGGAGCCGACACCACCACGCTGATGGAATCCGCCCCCATGAAGGCGACGCAGTCGGCGTACCCCTTCGCCACCACGAGGTTCTCGATCTGCGTCTCCGCCACCGTGTACCCCGCCAGCACCTGCAGCGTCTCCGACGCCTCGTTCGCCACCTCCTCTGAGGCGTTCTCCTCCCCCTTAGCGTCCTCCAGCATACTGATAGCGGTGTCCCGTGCCTGCTTCCGGCTCAGCCGCGCCGTGGAGAAATAATCCTCCCCGCCGTCCGATGATGTGTCCGCCTGTGCCTCCGTGGTCTGTCCGTTGACCAGCGTGGACTGCCCCAGCACCTTGGAGGTTTCCTCCACATTCCCGGCATACCGCCAGTTCAGATACACCGACGTCCCCACCAGTACCACCACAGCCGCTGCCACGGCGCGCCGCTTCCATACCTGCTTCATACTGTCCTTCCTCCCATTTATTGTTACTGTTTCCATTGGACTACCGAGATCCTCTCGCTGCTCAGCCCCGTCAGCACCGCCACCGTCTCCATCACCTGCAGCCGCACCCGGCTGTTGCCCGCCCCCTGGCAGACCACCACCGCGCCCTGGTACGTGGGATACATCCGCTTCGTCACCACGACCTCCTGCCTCCCGCTGCCCCGGTTCACCGTCAGCACCTGACTGTCCTGCCGCACGTCGCCGCCGCTGCCCAGCGCGGAGCTGCTGTCCTCCGCCAGCGACAGCGTCTCTCCGCTCCGCAGCGTCAGCATCACCCGCACCTTCCCCACGCCTTCCACGCTTCCCAGCACCTCCGCCATGCGCTTCTCCGTCTCCTCAAGGGAAAAGCCCCCGTCCTGCGCGCAGCTCTCCTCGCTGCCGCCGTCCTTTTTCCCTCCCGGCAGCACCATCAGCACGATCCCCGCCAACGCCACCAGCGCGGCAAAGCGGTATTTCTTCAGTACCTCCCTCAGCTTCTCCATCATCCTTCGTCCTCACGCCAAAGCTGGTGCGCCCCATCGATGTCCAGCGTCTCGCTGATCCACGCGCTGAACGCTTCCTCCCGCGGCACATCCAGCACCACCGTGCAGGGATAGGGCACGCCCTGCCGCAGCTCCGTCGTCACCTGCGGCGTACATTCGATGCCCATGTCCGCTCCCTTGCTGGCAATATATGCACCTGTCTTGTCCGCTATGAGTCCCGCCAATTCCGCGTCCCCCTCCTGTCTGTACTCCTCCGTCAACGATTCGATCTCCCTCCGGTACGCCTCATAGCTCCCGGTGAACTCCTCCCACTCCAGCCGTGTCACCGGCTGCACGATCACCAGCAGCAACGCCACGCCGCCCACCGCGTGGGCGACCGCCTTCATTCTCCCCTTCGGCAGCAGGGCATACAGCACCGACAGGATCATCCCCGCCGCAATAATGCCCAGCAGCCACGTCCGCAATCCTTCTCCGATCATACACTCACCACCGATACAGACGAGATCACCGAGATCAGCAACGCCAGCGCGCAGCTGCCCGTCATCCCCAACATCAATCCGAACGCTGACCCCAGCGCGTCGATAAGGTCACTCATGGGCTCCTCCGTCACCGTCCCCGCCAGAAACGCCGCCAGCTTGTACAGCAGATACTGCACCGCCATGGTGATGAACGGCGTCAGGCAGATGGCGAGCACCGCCAGCAGTCCGAACACCCCCACCGCGCTCTTGAGCATCCCCGCCCCGGCGAGCACCGTCCCCGTGGCATCGGAGATGATCGAGCCTACCACCGGCACCGCCGTGGCGATAGCGGAGCGCGTCAGCTGCACCGTCAGTGCGTCCGAGGCGGACGCGGCTGCGCCCGCCACCGTCAAAAACCCCGTAAACGCCAGCATCAGTGCCGTCAAAACCCACGTTATGCACTTCCGCAGCCCTTCTCCTATCTTCTGCAAGCTGTGCCCCGGCACCAGCGCGTCCGCCGCCGCTGCGGCGATACACCCGTACAGCAGCGGCAGCAGCACCTTCCGTATGACGCTGATCAGGAGGTTGGTGAAAAAAACCGTGGCGACCTGCTTGGTGCCCGCCGTCACATAGCCCCCTCCGGCGGCGACCGCCGCCGCCAGCGTGGGCAGCAACGCCTTGGCGAACACGTCCAGCTGCTCCATGGTCTCCACACCCAGGCCCATCATCTGCCGGAAATCCCCCGCCGCCACCATCGTCACCGCCAACGTTCCCGCCACCGGCACGAACCTCGGCACCGCCGCTCCCTCCGCCGAGGCGAAGAAGCTCTCCGCCATGCTGCACAGCAGCACGATCCCCAGCAGCACCGCCGCCCCGGACACCCGGCTCTCCAACGCCGTCCGGACGTAGGCGCACGCGCTGTGCCACAGATCGCTCAGCCCCGCCCACAGCGTCTCGTGATCCGCCGTATTCCCTACGTCCTGCAAAAGTCCCGCCGCCTCCGGCGGCACGGCGTCCGTCACGGACTGCGGTATCTCCGCGCCCCATGCCGCCGTCACGCACAGCAGCGTCACCGCCGCCGCCACAATGCTCCTCCTCATAATAACGACCTCAACAGCTCCCACGCGGCGCGGAACAGTGGCAGCGACACCGCGATAGCCGCCACCGCCCCCGCCGTTTCCAGCACCGAGGCGATGGCACCCTCTCCCGCGTCCCGGCACAGATCGGAGCCTGTCCTGCTCAAAAGCGCGATGCCCACCGTCTTAATGAGCGGCGTGAACAGCTCCGCCGGCAGCTCTCCCCACGCCGCGGCGTCCTCCCAGAAGTCCCGCAGCTCCTCCAGCGGCTCTATCAGCACCATGGCGGCCACGCCGCACACCGCCAACGACAGCAGCAGTGCCATTTCTCCGCCGCTTCGGTGCAGCAGCACCGCCAGCAGCGCGCCCGTCAGACACAGTGCCGTCACACGCAATACCGTCTCCATCCCGTTACAGTGCGAACAGCGTTTTCACCATGTCGAACAGGTCGCTGATCTGCTGCACCAGCATCATCAGCACCACGATCAGCCCCGCCAGCGTGGTCATCATCGCCTGTTCCTCCCTCCCGCTGCGTACCAGCAGCAGATTCAGCACCGCCACCAGAATCCCGATGGCAGCGATCTTAAAGATGAGATCTACATCCATTACCGTCCCTCATATCAGTAAAATAATGACGCAGCCCGCGCCGCACACCGCCGCTGCGGCGGCGACCTTCGTCCTCTGCCTGTCCTCCTCGCGCCGCCTGGCGTGGAGCGATTCCAGCTCCTGCCTCGCCTGTCCCAGCGCGTTCACCAGCCGCTCTCCGTCGCCGCACAGCGTCAGGTGCCCCAGTATCTCCCCCGTCTCCCTGTCCTCAAGCCGCTCGAACACGCTGCTCCACGCGTCCTGTAAAGATGTTCCGCTTTCCACTTCCTTCAGAACCTCCCGGAACCACGCGCCGCAGCCCGCTCTGGTCTGCAAGCCCTCCAGCAGCGTCAGCAGCGGCGTCCTCTGCCACCGTATGCCGCTCTCCATGGTCCCCAGTGCCGCCGCGAAGACCCACACCGTCTCCCGTCGCCGCCGCCGCTGTACGCAGTACGTCCGCAGCCCCCACAGGGACGACGCCAGCACCAGCCCCGCGCCCCACAGCGTCGCGCTCACAGCGTTTCCGCCGCGTACCGCCGCCGCCCGTCCTCCACGGTGATGCACACCAGACGGCGAAACACCCCCGCCTTCTCCAAGGCCGCAAACAGCGGCTTCCGCCGCAGCTCCTCCCCGCTCTCCGCGTGGATGGTGGCAAGCAGCTTCACACCGCAGTTGGCGGCGGCGGTCATGGCGCGAATGTCCTCCGCCTCCGTGATCTCGTCCACGGCGATGACCTGCGGGTTGGCGCACCGCAGCAGCATGGGGATGCCCACCGCCTTGGGGCACCCGTCCAGCACATCTGTGTGGCACCCCACGTCCAGCTGCGCCACGCCCCTGTACATTCCGGCGATCTCCCCCCGCTCGTCCACCACGCCCACGCGCATGGCGCGGCGGCTTTCCGTCCCGTTGGACAGCTCCGCCACCATGTCCCGCAGCAGCGTGGTTTTTCCCGCACCGGGCGGCGCGGCGATCAGCGTACTGTCGAAGCCGCCCTCCGCCGCTCCCGGCACCTCCTGCCACAGCCCCCGCACCTGCCTGCCGATACGCACCGTGGCGGAGGACAGCTCCCGCATGGCGTTCCCGCCCTCCGGGCGCACCACCACCGTGCCGCACAGCCCGATCCGAAAGCCTCCCCGTCCGATGAGATACCCCTTCGCCATGGTCTCCGCCGCCGCGTACCGGGAATACCCCGTCACCCCGTCGCACAGCTGCTCCAAGTCCGCCTGCGTCACGGTGTCCCTTGGCAGCTCGTCGCTGGCAAGCACTTCTCCTTCACAGGTCAGCAGCGTCATGGGACGCCCCACCCGCAGCCGGAACTCCTCCGTTCTGACCTTCCGATGCTCCGGCACTCTCCGCGCCGCCTGCTGCCACCGGCTGGGCAGCAGCCCCGCCGCCAGCTCGTACCGTCCTACCGCCTCGCCGATCTCCATTCCGCCGCCTCCCTCGCATTTCTTACCCCACTGTATGACGGCTCGTCCCGAAATATGCCCATGAAAAAGCACCCTGCGAACCAGCGTCGCAGGGTGCTCCAAACCTCACTATTTACTTTCCGCACAGCAGCGCGATGACCTCGGCGTACACCTTCTCCGGCTCCCTCTGGAACCGCTGGGACAGCCGCTCGCCGCTTTCCCTGTCCGCCACCATCAGCTCCAGCTCCATCAGGCTGTCCACGTCGTCACGCAGCCGCAGCGTCACGGTATACGTCCCGTTCTCCCGCTGCGTCACGCCGCTTTGCACCTGCTGCCGCCGCAGTGCCGCCTTGTTGTACTCGGCGATCCGCTTATCCGACAGCTGCCTCACGGAATACGGCAGACTGCTCTCGCAGATGGCACTGTTCTTCCGCCCCTTCTCCGTGATGCCGTACCGCCCGTCCTCCCGGACGTACAGGTGCTCCGTTTTCACCAGGTCGTTCAAGCACTCGGCGTAGTCAAAGTAGTCGATGCCCTCGTCGCACATGGTCAGATCCTGCAGCTCCGCCCCGTCCGCCGGCTCCGTCAGCCGTGCGGCGATGTAGAGTATCAGAAACTTGATCTCCAGCTTGTCCTGAATAAAGGCAATGTCCACACCGTCCACCTCCTTCTCCTGTCCAATTATACACGATTTCCCGCGAATTGTAAAGCGAAAAAGGGAGGGACGCCGTCCCTACCTTCTGCGTGTGGATAAACCCCCGCTGCGCGTGCAGCTTTTCCCCCTCACAGGGGGAGCTCGAGGGGGCGAAGCCCGCCTCGAATGGGATCAAATGCCGCGCTAAGCCTTGCTTTGCAAGGCGTGCGTGGAGCGAAGCGACTATTTTCGCGCCGCTTCGCGGCACAAAAATAACGGCATTATTTCAGGCTGTCGAAAAGCCGGAGGCTTTTCGACAGCCTGAAGGGAGGGACGCCGTCCCTCCCTTTTCTCCCTCAGTGGCACGCGCAGTAGCTCTTGGTGCTGTTGTAGTCGCAGGGCGGCTCCACAGAGTTCGGCGGGAAGAACTCGTTCATGGGGAACGCCACGCTGCGGAACAGCCCGCAGGGATCCTCCTGATTCCCGCAGTCGCACTCGCTCTGGGGCACGCAGTAGTCGTACACCGGCACCAGCAGCTGCGTATCCCGCTCCAGCCGCACCAGCGTGAACTGCCCCAGCGTCACGTACAGCCTCCGCGCCGTGCTGTCGTCGAACACCAGCTCTCCGCCGAAGCTCTGCGCCACGAAGGACGGGATCTCCGACAGGCACCCTCTCTCCACGGCTCCCGGCACCGCCACCTCCGCCACGCGCGTACTCAGCACGATGGGGTCCACGGCCTCCACCACGGCGACGGGCAGATTGCTCCGCACCCGTCCCGGCACGTCCAGCTCGTCGTACACCGTATCGGAGGAGAAGATCTTGGCGTTCCCCTCGCTGCCGAACAGGATAGCCCGCTTGTCAAAGACGCACAGCCCCTCCACCTCGGTATAGCGCGGCGTCCCGGTGCACACCTGCAAGGTCACCCGGTAGTAAAACCGCATATCCACGGAGTAGAACCCCCGGTTGAACGTCACCGGCTCCACGTCGGTATACACGTACAGCAGCTCTGCCGTACCGCCCTTGATCATCTGCGACGTGCCCAGTACCTCCTGTGCCGCCGCCGTGGGATAGAAGCGCAGATCCTCCACGCAGTCCTTATCCCGGCAGGAATCGAAAATCTTTCGCGTATGGATGCACACGGACTCCCGGACGTTGCTCAGATCACACACCGGTCCCGGCATAACAGTTTCAGGCATAGAATGACCTCCCAATAAGTAGTGAAAGACACTGTCTTTCATTCCACTCTATGCCACTGCGCGCAAAAGGGTGCGGCATACGCCGCACCCTTCACGTATTGATACCCTCCGCAAACTCCTTATTTCTTCCGCACCACCACGTTCTCCTCCCCCAGCCATTCCCGGCACTCCTTCAGGAACGCCGGATGGTCGAGGCAGAAGCCGCCCCACAGCTTCCCCGTGTCGGCAATGCGTATCCGCAGGGGCACCTGCCCCTCGAACATGGTGGCGACCAGCTGGATATGCTCAAACGCCGGGTCGTCCAGACTCCGCACCCGCAGATAGATGGCGGCGGTGGAGCTATCCTCTTTTTTCTTCACACCCTCCGGCGGTGCTGCCTCGCCGTCCATGGGATACACGGTGTCCGGCATGATCTGCGGCGGCTTTTCGTCCCGCAGGCTCAGCCGTCCCCGCACCAGCACCGGCGTGCTCACCGACAGATAGCTGCCGCAGCGATCCAGTACCTTGCTGAAGCACAGCAGCTCCATGGATGCCGTCTCGTCCTCCAGCATCACATAGGCCATCAGCGTCCCGCTCTTGGTGGGTCGCGTCTTGACGGAGGCGACGATACCCGCCACCGTCACGCTCTGCCCGTCGCCGAACCGCGTTGCGCCCTCCTCAGCGGACACATCCTCCAATATCTCGTTCAGCGTCACCGCGCCGCTGTTCCTTGCGGCGGCGCGATAGTCCGTCATGGGGTGCCCGGAGAGATACAGCCCCGTGACCTCCCGCTCCATGTGCATCCGCTCGGCGGCGGTGAACTCCGGTAGGTTGGGCAGCTCCACCGCTTCCGGCGCGCTGCTGTTGCCGCCCATGCCGAAGAAGTCCATCTGCCCCTCCACGTTCACGCGCCGCACGTTGCCGATGGCGTCCAGCATCTTCTCATATACCGCCAGCAGCTGTGACCGCCGCGCCCCCATGCTGTCGAAGGCACCGCTCCGGATGAGGTTTTCCACCGCCCGCTTGTTCATGTCGCCGCAGTCGTACATCCGGTCACAGAAATCCTGTAAGGAGCGGAAGTCTCCTCCCCGCTCTCTCTCCCGCACCACGGACTGAATGAACCCCCGTCCGATGTTCTTAATGGCGACCAGCCCGAACCGTATGCCCTCCGGCTCCACGGTGAACCGGTCACTGGAGCGATTCACGTCCGGCGGCAGCAGCGCGATGCCGCAGTCCCGGCATTCGCCGATGTACCCCGCCACCTTGTCGCTGTTGTCCAGCACGCTGGTCAGCAGAGCCGCCATGTACTCCCTTGTGTAGTGGCACTTGAAATACGCCGTCTGGTACGCCACCACCGCATAGCTTACCGCGTGCGCCTTGTTAAAGGCGTAGTTGGCGAAATCGAATATCTCGTCATAGATCGCCTGCGCCGTCGCCTCGCCAATGCCGTTGGCGAGGCACCCGGAGATACCCCGCTCCGCATCGCCGTAGACGAACGCTTTCCGCTCCTTTTCGATCTCCTTGGCTTTCTTCTTGCTGATGGCGCGGCGCACCATGTCCGCCTGCCCCAGCGAGAAGCCGCCCAGCTCCTGAAAAATGCGGATGACCTGCTCCTGATAGACGATGCACCCATACGTCACCGACAGAATGGGTATCAGCTTTGGGTGCTTGTACGTCACCAGCTTCGGGTCGTGCTTGCAGGCGATAAACCGCGGAATAGACTCCATGGGCCCCGGACGGTACAGCGCGATCACGGCGGTGATGTCCTCAATGCTCTGGGGCTTCAGCCCCACGCACACGCCGGTCATGCCGCTGGATTCGATCTGGAACACCCCCGCCGTCTGCCCGCGTGAGATCATGTCATACGTCTCCGCGTCGTCCTCCGGAATCCTGTCCAGCGCGAAATCCGGCTCCCGCTCCCGCACCATCTTCACCGCGTCGTCCAGCACCGTCAGATTCCGCAGACCGAGGAAGTCCATTTTCAGCAGTCCCAGCTCCTCCAGCGTGGTCATGACGTACTGGCACACCATGGCGTCGTCGTTCCGCGCCAGCGGCACATATTCGTAGACCGGTCGCTTCGTAATGACCACGCCTGCGGCGTGGGTGGAGGCATGGCGGGGCATCCCCTCCAACGCCATAGCGGTGTCGATGAGCTTTTTCACCCGCTTGTCGTCCCGGTACATCTCCGCCAGCTGCTTGCTGAGCTTCAACGCCTCCTGCAGCGTGATGTGCAACGCCCCCGGCCCCGCCGGGACCAGCTTTGCCACCACGTCCACCTCGGCGTAGGTCATGTTCAATGCCCGTCCCACGTCCCGAATGGCGGCGCGGGCTGCCATGGTGCCGAAGGTGACGATCTGCGCCACGTGGTCGTCGCCGTACTTCCTCCGGACGTACTCCACCACCTCGCCCCGGCGGGTGTCGCCGAAGTCCATATCAATATCCGGCATGGACACCCGCTCCGGGTTCAAAAACCGCTCAAAGTACAGATCGTACTTCATGGGGTCGATGTCCGTGATCTCCAGGCAGTAGGACACCATGGAGCCTGCGGCGGAGCCGCGTCCCGGCCCCACGGGGATCCCCCTGCTCTTGGCGTACCGCACGAAATCCGACACAATGAGGAAGTAGTCCGTGAACCCCATCTTCTCGATCATGTCCAGCTCATAGTCCAGCTGCCTGCGGTACTCCGGCTTCGCCTGGCCGTACCGCGCCGCGAACCCCTCGTCGCACAGCTTCCGCAGATACGTGGGCGAGTCGTACCCCTCCGGCAGCTTAAACTCCGGCAGATGGTATTTCCCGAACGTAAAGTCCAGCTGGCATTTCTCCGCGATCCTCTCTGTGTTGGCAGCGGCGTCCGGATACCCGGCGAACAGCGACTCCATCTCCTCCGTGGAGCGCAGATAGAAATTCCTCGGCTCGTACCGCATCCGGTTCTCGTCGTCCACGGTCTTTCCCGTCTGGATGCACAGCAGTACGTCGTGGCTCTCTGCATCCTCTTTCCGCAGGTAGTGGGCGTCGTTGGTGCACACCAGCGGGATGCCCGTCTCATTGTGCAGCCGCAGCAGCCCCCGGTTCACCTCCGTCTGCTCGGCGATGCCGTGATCCTGCAATTCCAGATAATAGTCCTCGCCGAAGATGTCCCGCATCTCCAGTGCGTGCTCCTTCGCCCCGTTGTAATCCCCGTTCAACAGCCGCTTGGGGATCTCCCCCGCCAGACACGCCGACAGCGCGATCAGCCCCTCGGAGTGCTGCCGCAGCAGCTCCATGTCGATGCGCGGCTTGATGTAAAAGCCTTCCAGATACGCCTGTGACACCATGTATGACAGATTCCGGTAGCCCGTCTCGTTCTTGCACAGCAGCACCAGATGGCGGGACTCCGCGTCGAACTCATGCTGCTTGTCGAACCGCGTCCGCCGCGCCACATACACCTCGCACCCGATAATGGGATGGATCCCCTCCGCCTTGCAGGCGCGGTAAAAGTCCACCGCGCCGTACATGACGCCGTGGTCGGTGATGGCGCAGGCACTCTGCCCCATCTCCTTCACCAGCTTCGGCAGATCGCGTATCCGGCACGCACCGTCCAAAAGGCTGTATTCCGTATGTACGTGCAGATGCACAAATCCCATGCCCGTTCTCCTTTATTTCTCCCCCATCATCTCGCAGAGTATCTCCGCCGCGCTGACAATGAGCATCCCGCAGTGATTCCCCGCCGCCAGCTCCAACGCCGTGTCCGTGGGCTGCAGCTCCTTCTCCGCCAGCAGCTCCCGGCAGTTCAGATGCTTGAACCTCTCCGTGAACCGCCGCTGGAACTCCTTCGTCACCGCCGCGGCTCTCGCCTTATCTCTCGCCATCTCCGGGAACGCGCTCCCCAGGATCATCACCGGCGCGTTCACCGCCCCGCAGATATTCCCGCTCCGCACGCCGCCGCCCAATCCCGCGCCGACGCGCAACGCCTGCTCCTCCGAGATCCCCAGCACGTCCGCAAATGCCGCCAGCAGCGACTGGGCGCAGTTCGCGCCGCTCCTTCTGTACGTCACGGCTCTCTCACACCGTTCTCTCATGGTCATAGCTCCCTGGCCTCCTCCATCAGCTTTCTCATTCTGTGATTCATGCAGGACTTCGTCACCTGCGGCTCGCATTTCTCCGCCAGCTGTACCAGCGACAGCTCCGGGTACTCCAACCGCAGTGCCGCCGTCTGCCGCAGCTTCTCCGGCAGACGCTCCCACCTCGGGCTGTGCCGCAGCCTCTCGATGGCGGCCACCTGCTCCTGCGCCGCGTCCAGCGTCTTGTTCACGTTCGCCATGTCGCAGTTCATGGCGCGATTCGCGCCGTTTCGTATCTCCTTGTCCACCTTGGCGGTCATGATGTCCATGGCAGCCGCCGGCGCACCGATCTTCGTCAAAAAGTCCTCTATGTGCTCCGACTGCTTGAAATACAGCAGTGCGGCAGCCCCCCGCCGCACAGTCCTCGGCAGGAACCCCATCTCCTCCATGAGAGCCTGTACCTCCCGGCTGGCGGGCACGTGGCTGGTGGCCAGCTCCAGATGGTACCGCTTCTCCGGGTCGGTGACGCTTCCCCCCGCCAGGAACGCCCCTCTTAGGAACGCCGTCCGGCAGCAGTCGTCCTCCAGCAGCCCGAAATTCACGTGCAGAGCCGTCAGCTGCCGCGCATCGTAGCCCAGCAGATTGATGATCCTCTCCAGCTTTTCCGGCTCCGTAATGCCAAAGCTCATTTTCCCCTTGCCGCCCCGCTCCTCCGGCAGCCTGTCGAACTTCACGCCGAACGCCTTCTGAAACAGCTTCGGCAGCCGTGACGCCAGATCTCCGCTCTCGGTGATGATCCGCACCTCCGCCGGCGTGAACGTGTTGCAGTACAGCAGAATGCCGTACCCCTCGGCACGGGCGCAGCACTGCCGGCTGATCCCCACGCGGCACAGCTCACTTTTCACTTTTCCCGCAAATGAGATCATACCCAACTCCCCATTCCCGCGCTTTATTTCTCTCGATCCGTCCTCCGCGCCGCAGGCGCGGCGTCCCGGCAGGTCACCGCCCCATGTCCCGATGGCTCTCCGTCACCCGGAATCCCAGCGCGTCCACATACGCCGCCAGCCGGTGCGCCACCGCCACCGACCGGTGCCGTCCGCCGGTGCACCCCACGGCGACCACCAGCTCCGTCCTGCCCTCCTGCCGGTACTGCGGCAGCAGGAAGTCCACCATGGGCGTCAGCCTCCCCCAGAAGTCCTTCGCCGCGTCCGATGTCATCACGTACTCCCGCACCGGCTCGGCAAGTCCCGTCAGCGACTTCAGCTCCGAGACGTAGTAGGGATTCGGCAAAAACCGCACGTCCAGCACCATGTCCGCCTCCGGCGGCAGCCCGTTTTTGAACCCGAAGGACATGACCGTTACGTGCAGCCCTCCGCCCGCTCCATCGCCCAGCAGCGTCAGCAGCGTGCTCCGCAGCTTCGCCGTGGAAAAGGCGGACGTGTCCAGCACAAAATCCGCCTTCCGGCGCACCGGCTCCAGCATGACCCGCTCCCGGTTCACCGCCTCCTCAATGGAAACCGCGCCATCCCCGCACAGGGGGTGGCTCCGCCGCGTCTCCTTGTAGCGGTTGATGATGACCTTGGTCTCCGCCTCCAGAAAAAGTAGCCGGCACCGCAGTCCCATCGCCCGCAGCTGATCCACCGCCTCGTTCAGCCGCCGGAACGGCTCCCCGGCGCGCACGTCGTACACGAAGGCGAGACGGTCATACCGCCCTCCCGCCGCCGCGCAGAATCTGGCGAACGTCACCATCATCTCCGCCGGCAGGTTGTCCACGATGTAATACCCTCTGTCCTCCAGACACTCGGCGGCGCGGCTCTTGCCCGCGCCGGACAGTCCCGAAATAATAAGTATTTCCACTTAAATTACCTCTGTGTCGCTATACCTGCGCCCACGCCTCCCCCTCGCGCAGCCGCAGGTACATATCTCCCCGCCGTATACCTTGTCCGTACAACGCTTGTACAACCTCCTGTACAACTTGGATGTCACCCCTTTGTACAGGTATGTGTTCCACTTGAACCGGTCAAGTATGATTGAATATTATTCATAATTACTCCTGCGATTCTGAATAATTATTCACCGTATGACCCGCACCTCCGGCTCCAATTCCACGCCGGTCTGCTCCCGGACGCGCCGCTGTATCTCCGCCATCAGCCCGGTCACATCGGCACAGGTGGCACCGCCACGGTTAATAACAAAGCCCGCGTGCTTTTCCGAAACCTGCGCCCCGCCGACGGTCAGCCCCTTCAAGCCGCACTGGTCGATGAGCGCGGCGGCGAAGTGCCCCTCCGGACGCTTAAAGGTACTGCCTGCGCTGGGGAATTCCAAGGGCTGTGAAGCCTTTCTCCTTGCCATCAGCTCTTCCATTTTTTTCCGTATCTCCTCCCGGTCCCCGTGCTGTAAACGGAACACCGTGCGGAGCACCACTGCCTCCGGATGCGCCGTCAGCAGGCTGTGACGGTAGGAAAAGTCCATCTCCGCCCCCGACAGGTATTTGATGCCCTCGTCGGGGAACAGTATCGCCGCCTCTTTCACCACCTGCGCCATCTCGCCGCCGTAGGCCCCGGCGTTCATGCACACCGCGCCGCCTGCGCTCCCCGGTATCCCATGGGCAAACTCCAACCCGGAAAGCCCACTTTTCTGCGCGAAAACAGCGGTATAAGCAAGAGAAGCACCACATTCTGCAACAATTTCATTATCCTCTGCGCCGTGCTCCACCCCGGCCATGTCACGGGTGCAGATCACCAGACGCTCCACCCCCTCGTCGGGAAACAACACGTTGGTGCCGTTGCCCAGCACAAAGGGTCGCGCCCCGCAGCTCTCCGCCTCACTGAAGAGCAGCACCAGCTGTTCCCCGCTGCGGGGAAACGCCATGCGCCGCGCCCCGCCGCCAATGCGGAAGGACGTGTACCGGCTCAGCGGCACATCCTTTTCATACGTCATATCCGGCAGATAATCCGCCGTCCACCTGTCCAGCTCCTCGTACCAGCTCATAGTTCCTCCAAGCCTTGAAAACACAAGGGTTTTGCGCCGTAGGCGCGTCATTCAGATACGCTTATTCTTCCCCAAAAGTGCCGCGCCGATCAGTCCCGCCCGGTTGCCCAGCTGTGCCTTCACCACGCGGGTGCGCCGATCCTTGCCGCAGGGGATGCACTCCTGCTCCACCCGCTGCCGCACAGGGAGCAGCAGCTGCTCATCCGCCTCGTTGCTGACGCCGCCGCCGATAGCCAGCGTGTCCGGCTGGAAAATATTGACCACGTTCACCACACCGCAGGACAGATACTCCACGTATTTTTCGCAGATCGCCTGCCCCACCGCATCGCCCTCGCGGGCGGCGATAAAGGCGGATTGCCCGGAAACATGGCCATCGTTCTCCGCGATGACCCGCGCCAGACCGCTTTCGGGGTGCGCCGCCAGAGCTTCCGCCGTCATGCGCTTCAACGCCGTGGCACTGGCATACTGCTCCCAGCAGCCGCGCCGCCCGCAGGGGCACGGCAGACCGTTCTGCTCAATGACCATGTGCCCCACCTCGCCTGCCATGCCGTTGGCACCGTGGTAGATCTTTCCGTTATGCACGATGCCCGCGCCTACGCCGGTGCCCAGCGTAATGGTCACGAACCGCTTGCTCTCCCGTCCTGCGCCTACGTGAAACTCCGCCAGCGCGGCGCAGTTGGCATCGTTTTCGATGTAGAGCGGGATATTCAGATATTTGTGAAACAGCTTCCGCAGCGGCACATCCCGCAGCGGCAGATTGCACGTATACGCAATGGAGCCGGCGCGGATGTCCACCGTCCCCGGCACCCCCACGCCCACGCTTGCCACCTCCGACAGCGGCACACCGGCAGCCTTCGCCAGCTCGTGCACCATGGAGGCGACCGTCCACGCCAACGCGTCTTTATTCGCAATTTCCGCCACCTTCATCTTCTGGGTCGCCAGCAGATTCCCCTCCTCATCCACCAAGCCCGCCTTCAGATTTGTGCCTCCGATGTCCACTCCAACGTATTTCATTCGCTCTTTGCCTCGTTTTTCGCTTAGTTATTCGTGGTTTTCGCCTTGAGCATAGCGTCCACCTTGCTGTCAAACTGCGACACGAAGTCCCGCGCCGAGTTGTAGCCGTACTTCATTTGCCGGTTTTTCATGGTGGCGATCTCCACGATACCCGCCAGATTTCGTCCCGGACGCACCGGAATGGTCACGATGGGCAGCTCCACGCCCAGCATCTCGTATTTTTCCTCCCCCAGCCCCAGCCGGTCGTAGAACTTGCCGTCCACCCACTGCTCCAGCTGGATGACAAGGTCGATCTCGGTATCAAATTGCACCGCGCCCATGCCGAACAGCTGCTGCACGTCGATGACGCCCACGCCGCGTATTTCGATGTAGTGCCGGATGATCTCCGGCGCCGTGCCGTAAAGGGAGTTGGACACACGGCGGATCTCCACCGCGTCGTCCGCCACAAGGCGGTGCCCGCGCTTTAGAAGCTCGATCGCCGTCTCACTTTTGCCGATACCGCTGTCGCCCAAGAACAGGACGCCCTGTCCATAAATATTCATCAGCACGCCGTGACGCGTGATCTGCGGTGCCGTCACTCGATTGAGATAATCAATGAGCCGGCTGGTCACATCCACGGTGGAATCCACCGCACGGAGCAGCGTGCGGTCGTGCTTTTCCGCCATTTGCAGCAGCTCAGGCGGGACGTCCATGTTCCGCGCCACAATCATCGCCGGGAATGCATAACTGAGGAGTTTATTGAATACCCGCAGCCGTTCCGTGCCGGTCATGCGCTCCAAGTAGCGCATCTCGCCGCGACCCAGTATTTGCAGCCGCTTGTCATCAAAATAGTCGTAAAACCCCACCAGCTGCAACGCCGGACGGTTCACATCGGAAATGGTGACCACGGCGGTATCGAAATCTCTGCCGCGGTGCAGTATCTCCATGCCGAAAGTTTCTGCCATTTTTTTCAAGCTGGCGGGTGTGCGTCTCACTTTTTCCATGGGTGCTCCTCCTGTCGCGGTCAGCCATTTTACTTCTCCTTATTATATCTTGTATGGGGCTTTTTCGCAACACTTTCCACTTGTAAAAAATTTTCGATTTTTTGCGAAATAATACTTGCATTTCTGCGCTGTATCTGTTATCATATCTAATGCTTGCGGTGCAAGCAGCCAGTATGTTACAACAGCAAGGAGGTGCAACGGATGGCAAAGTGCGAATTTTGCGACAAGGGCGTGACCTTTGGTATCAAGGTGTCCCACTCTCATCGGCGTTCCAATCGCCCCTGGAAGCCCAATGTCAAGCGCGTGAAGGCAGTGATCAACGGCACGCCTCGCCATGTGTATGTTTGTACCCGATGCCTGCGTTCCGGCAAGGTCACCCGCGCTATCTGATAGCGTCTGAACTACACAGTTAAAAGCTCTGCGAGTTTTCGCAGAGCTTTTTGCGTTGATCCACAGATAAAGGTCGTGCCATTGGGCACGACCTTTGTCTGTTTTTACAGCTTTTTCAAGTGGTGAGTGGCCGCCTTCAGCATGAGCTTCTTGGTGCCCACGGTGTCGAAGGCTACCTCCAGCAGCGCATCGCCGCCCATGGCGCGGAGGGAGATAACGAGTCCCTTGCCGAAGGCGTCGTGCTCCACCATCTCCCCCGCCTGTATCTGAAGCGTGGGCGCGGAGGCGGTGCGCGATGCCTTGGCTGCCGAGGATGCGGCGTGCAGGGTGCCGGTGCGGTAGGCGGCGGCTGCGCCGCGGCGTTCGCAGCTGCCGTATCCGCCGCCGAAGGTGTCGTCGCCGGTGTCGTCCCACGCTTCGCTGCGGGGGACGGGCTTGGACAGCCACTCCATGTTGTCCTCCGGTATTTCGTTGAGGAAGCGGGAGGGCATACAGGGCGCGGTCTTGCCGTACAGGGTGCGCTGGCGGGCATTGGTCAGCGTCAGCTTCTCCTTGGCGCGGGTCATCGCCACGTAGCACAGACGCCGCTCCTCCTCCATCTCCTCCGCATCGCCCATGGCGCGATTTCCGGGGAAAAGTCCCTCCTCCATGCCCACCACAAACACCTGAGGGAACTCCAGCCCCTTGGCGGCGTGCATGGTCATCATGGTCACGCAGTTGTCGCCGTCCACGCGGCTGTCCAGGTCGGTGTACAGCGCGATCTCGTCCAAGAAGCCGGAGAGACTGGTCTCCGTGCCCTCGGCATTTTCCAGATACGCCAGAATACTGGATTTCAGCTCCTCCACGTTTTCCAGCCGGCCGCGGCTCTCCACGTCGTCCTTTTCCCGCAGGGCGGGAGCGTAGCCGCTGCGCTCGCACACGTAGTCGTAGAACTCCGGCAGGTCGCAGTCCGGCAGACGGCGGCGCATTTCCTCGATCATATCTGTAAAGGCAATTAGCCTTACAGCCGCGCTTTTCAGCTCCGGGAACTCGTCGGCGCGGCGGAACACGTCGTACAGCGTCAGACCGTATTGGGCGGCGATGGTCTGTGCCTTATCCACGGTGGTCTGTCCGATCTTGCGGGCGGGGACGTTGACGATGCGGCGCAGCCGCAGGTCATCGGTGGGGTTGTTGATGACGCACAGGTACGCCAGCATATCCTTGACCTCCGCTCGGTCAAAGAATTTCAGCCCGCCGTATATTTTATAAGGTACGCCGCTGCGCTTGCAGGCATATTCCAGCGCGTTGGACTGGGCGTTGGTGCGGTACAGCACGGCGCAGTCGCCCCAGTTGCCGCCGCGGCGGTAGTACATCATGATCTGCCCCAGCACGAAGTTTGCCTCGTCGCTCTCGTTGTAGGTGGTCTTGACCGTCACCAGCTCACCTCGCCCATTCTCCGTCCAGAGGGTCTTGCCCTTACGCCCCTGGTTGTGGCGGATGACGGCGTTGGCGGCGTCGAGAATGTTCTGGGTGGAGCGGTAGTTCTGCTCCAAGCGGATGACGCGCGCGCCCTTGAACTGCCGCTCGAAGCTGAGGATATTGGTGATGTCCGCGCCGCGGAAGCGGTAGATGCTCTGGTCGTCGTCGCCCACCACGCAGATGTTGCGTGCAGGGCCAGTCAGCAGCTTGGCAAGCTCATATTGCAGGGCGTTGGTGTCCTGATACTCGTCGATGAGCACATAGCGGAATTTGCGGCGGTAGTAGTCCCGCACCTCCGGCACGGTTTGCAGCAGGCAGACCGTGTGCCACAGCAGGTCGTCAAAGTCCAGCGCGTTCGCCTCGCGGAGCTTTTTGTTGTAAAGCGTATAGACTTTACCCATTCTGATTTTGCGCCAATCGTTGATGTTCGTCCACTGCTCCAGAAATTCCTCCGGCGTCTGCATATCGTTTTTGGCGCGGGAAATAACTGTCTGCACCTCGCGGGGCGGGAAGGACTTTTCCTCCAGCGACAGCACCCTGATAATGTCGCGGATGACGCGCTTGCTGTCGTCGCTGTCGTAGATGGTGAAGCTGCGGTCAAAGCCGATACGGTCAATGTCACGGCGCAGGATGCGGACGCAGGCGGAGTGGAACGTGGACGCCCACACGTCGCCGGCGGCCTCCTCCCCCAGCATACGCCCAAGACGCTCCTTCAGCTCATTGGCGGCCTTGTTGGTGAAGGTGATCGCCAGCACCTCCCAAGGGCGGGCGGGCTCCACCGCACAGAGGTACTCCGCCAGCGGACGCTGGCTCTCGTCCGGCGACGCGGCGTACTGCTCCAAGAACGACACCTCGTCCTCCGTGACGGGGGTGGGCAGCTCCTCTGTGTCACTGCCGCGCCCGTAGCGCAGCAGGTTCGCCACCCGGTGGATAAGCACCGTGGTCTTGCCGGAGCCGGCTCCCGCCAGCAGCAGCAGCGGCCCCTCCGTGGAGAGCACCGCCTCCCGCTGGCAGGGGTTCAGGTTGGGGTAGTCCGCCGCGATCGCAGCGCGGCGCGCGGTGATGAATCGTCTTTCCAAATCAGTCATGGGGTGCCTCGCTTTTCTCTTTCTCCCCCTCATTTTAATACAATATCGCCCTGCGGTCAACCGAAAAAGAAAAAACATAGAAATTTTGTTCGATTTTACTTGACAAGAACGAATGTTCGATTTATACTATGAACAGAACATAAGTTCGAGCAAGGAGGACATAAAATATGACGACTTTTGGTTTTATTATTACGCTGCTGGGTGCCGGATCCATCGCCGCCAACGTGCTGCGGCTTATCGACTGCATTGACAAGCCCGCCACGCGCCGCCATCGCACAGCGTAACGCAAGAGAAAGCAGCCACTCCGCCCTTGGCGGAATGGCTGCTTTGCGGCGCGTGCGCCGCACCCCCTGTTGGCGTACCCCGCTCTTCTCTCCCCTGTCGGTGTACCCCGGA
Source organism: uncultured Eubacteriales bacterium (assembly GCA_900551995.1). GTDB lineage: Bacteria > Bacillota > Clostridia > Oscillospirales > Oscillospiraceae > Vescimonas. Next base: position 8,451 of record URXW01000005.1, on the reverse strand, counting down.
AATAAACTGACCGCTGCGCCGCGACCCCCCGGACGGTCTGTCCGTCCACGCGGTGCGCTCCTGTCAGCTATTCCTCTGTCAATAATTCCTGCAGCTTTTGCAGGCTGCGGCGTTCCAGCCGCGAGATCTGCACCTGCGACACGTGCAGGATGCGTGCGGTCTGCTCCTGCGTCAACCCCTTGAAAAAACGCAGGAGTATTGTTTGCTTTTCCCTGTCCGGAAGGGCGTCGATGGCGTCCCGCAGCGCGATACGCTCCACCAAGGTGACCTCCGGTTCCGCTGCGCGCAGGGTGGATTCCAGCGTGAGCCCCTCCGCCGTCTCCTGCTGGAGCGATTCCGGTGAGACCAGTGCCAAGTCCACGGCGGCGATCTCCTCCGGCGTCATGCCGGTTTCCTCCGACAGCTGAGACAGCTTCGGCTCGCAGCCCAGACGGTTTTGCAGCCGCTCCCGCGCCGCCCAGAGCGTTTGCCCTTTCTCGCGCATGGTTCTGCCGACCTTGATGGGACCATCGTCCCGGAGAAAACGGCGGATCTCACCGGCGATCTTAGGCACAGCATAGGTGGAAAACTGCGTGCCGTATGTCAAGTCAAAGCCCTTTACAGCCTTTACGAAGCCGATGCAGCCAAGCTGGTACAGGTCGTCCGTCTCCACGCCGCAGCCGTTGTAGCGGCGGACGATAGACCATATCAGCCCCGCATTTTCCGTCAAAAGCTGTGTTTCCGCGCTGCCGTCCCCCTGCTGCGCCCGTTCCAGCAGTGCCAGCCGGTCACTCATCGCCCTACGGTCAGCCGGGAGGCGATGCGCTTACGCATCTGCACCGTCGTCCCCTTTCCCGGCGTGGAGCGCACCACCAGCCGGTCGGTGAAGCTCTCCATGATAGTAAAGCCCATTCCGCTGCGTTCGCTGCCGCCTGTGGTATACATGGGGCGGCGCGCCTGATCGATGTTTTCGATGCCGCGCCCCCAGTCCCGAATGGTGATCTCCAGAACACCGCCCTTCAGGATCTTCAGCTTCATGACCACCTTGCCCAGCTGATCCGGGTAGGCGTGGACGATGGCGTTCGTCACCGCCTCGCTGACAGCAGTTTTGATGTCGCCCAATTCGTCCAGCGTCGGGTCAAGCTGGGCGGCGAAGCCCGCCGCCGCGATACGGGCAAAGCCCTCGTTGCTGCTGCGGCTGAGAAATTCCAGCGTCACGTAGTTTTCCGCTCGCGTCATATATGTACGCCTCCTTATTCAATGGTCATCATACGCCCGATTCCGGCGGCCTCAAGCACCTTGCGAGGCTGCTGCGCCACGTGCCGCAGTGTGACGGTGCCGCCCAGCTCCTGCATACGCTGCCAGCCGCGGAGAGCCACGGCGATGCCGGAGCTGTCCATAAACGTGACGCCGGAAAGATCCAGCACCAGCACCATGGGCAGTGTGCGCTCGATCTCGCGCTCCAGACTTTGCAGCAGCCCTTTTGCGCCGTGGTGATCCAGCTCCCCCGCAAGGCTAAATTCCAACCGCTGTTCCTCGTATTTTGCTGATATTTCCATGTAGGACGCTCCTTTGTTCCTGCTTACGGCAGCTGCGGCGCGTTCCGCGCAGGTGCCGGGTGTGCTGTATTTCGGATGGTCTACGGTGATTATAGCGGGTCGGGTGCGCGAAAAATGTCGAAGCCTGTCGGAAGGCGAAAAATTTTTGGATAAAAAAAGCGGATACACAAAAAAGACACGTTACGGCATCTTTTTTGTGTATCCGGTCAGGGAATTATTTGAAAAGTGAATTCGCTTTACAGCTTCATTGCCGCAGCGGATTCATCCAGCTTCGCAATAAGCGCGCGCGCCTTCTCCGCCTTTTCGCGCTCGGCGTTCACCACGTTCTCCGGGGCGCGGGAGGTGAAGGACTCGTTGGACAGCTTCGCCTCGATGCGGTGCAGGTTTTCCTCCGCCTTTTTGCGCTCGGCGGCGATACGCTCCAGCTCCTTGGCGATGTCCACCAGCTCCGCCATGGGCATATACACCGTGGCGTCGTGGGTCGCCACCGTCACCATGCCGGTGAGGTCTGCGGGAGCGGCGGTCAGAACGGTCAACTCGCTGGCGTATGCCATGCGGGTGATGAAGTGGGCACCCAGCTTGTAGTTGTCGGGCTGGGCGGTCACGAGGATCACCTGCGCCTTGCGGCTGGGCGGCACGTTCATCTCGGCGCGGCGGGCGCGGATGGCGGAGATGGCGTCCTTGACCGCCTCCATGGCGGTCTCCGCCTCCGGGAAGTGCAGTGCGTCCTGATACTCCGGCCACTGGGCGGAGATCAGATACTCACCCTCGTGGGGCAGTGCCTGCCAGATCTCCTCCGTGATGAAGGGCATGAAGGGGTGCAGCAGCTCCAGAATACGCAGCAGCACGTAGCACAGCACGTTCTCCGCCGCCAGCTTGGCGGCGGCGTCCTCGCCGTTAAGACGGGTCTTGGTCAGCTCGATATACCAGTCGCAGTAGGTGTCCCAGATGAAATCGTAGATCTTAGCGGACGCCACGCCCAGCTCGTAGGCTTCCAGATTGTCGGTGACCTCGCGGATCAGGGTGTTCAGCTTGCTGAGCACCCACTTGTCCTCCAGCTCCAGTTTTTCGGGCAGTTGGACTTTGTCGATGGTCAGATTCATCATCACGAAGCGGCTGGCGTTCCAGATTTTGTTGGCGAAGTTACGCATAGCCTCGCACTTCTCCACAAAGAAGCGCATATCGTTGCCGGGGCTGTTGCCGGTGATGAGGTTGAAGCGCAGGGCGTCCGCGCCGTACTTGTCCGCCATTTCCAGCGGGTCGATGCCGTTGCCCAGGGACTTGGACATCTTGCGTCCCTTGTCGTCGCGCACCAGACCGTGGATGAACACCGTCTTGAAGGGCTCCTTCTTCATCTGCTCCATGCCGGAGAAGATCATACGCGCCACCCAGAAGAAAATGATGTCGTAGCCGGTGACCATGACGGAGGTGGGATACCAGTATTTCAGGTCGGCGGCGTCGGTGTCGGGCCAGCCCAGCGTGGAGAACGGCCACAGGGCGGAGCTGAACCAAGTGTCCAGCACGTCCTCCTCGCGGGTGAGGTGGGTGCAGCCGCACTTTTCGCACTTGGTGGGGTCGGTGCGGCTCACATTGATATGTCCGCATTCGTCGCAGTACCATGCGGGGATTTGGTGTCCCCACCATAGCTGGCGGGAAATACACCAGTCATGGACATTTTCCATCCAGTTGATATAGGTCTTGGTGAAACGCTCCGGCACAAACTTGATGGTGCCGTCCTCCACCACACGGATCGCCTCCTTCGCCAGAGGAGCCATCTTCACGAACCACTGGGCGGAGATCAGAGGCTCCACGTCGTTGTGGCAGCGGTAGCAGGTGCCCACATTGTGGCTGTACGGCTCGGTCTTGACCAGATAGCCCTCCGCCTCCAGATCCGCCACCGTTGCCTTGCGGCAGGCGTAGCGATCCAGACCCTCGTACTTGCCGGCGTTCTCGTTCATGGTGCCGTCGTCGCTGATGCAGCGGATGACCTCGAGATTGTGGCGCAGACCCACCTCGAAGTCGTTGGGGTCATGGGCGGGGGTCATCTTTACCGCGCCGGTGCCGAAGCCGATCTCGCAATACTCGTCGCCCACAATGGGGATCTCGCGCCCCACCAGAGGCAGGATGCAGGTCTTGCCGATGAGGTGCTTGAACTTTTCGTCCTCCGGGTTCACCGCCACGCCGGTGTCACCGAACATGGTTTCGGGACGGGTGGTGGCGATGACGATGTCGCCGCTGCCGTCGGTGAGCGGATAGCGGACGTACCACAGGTGGCCGGGCTTGTCGGTGTACTCCACCTCGGCGTCGGAAAGGGCGGTCAGGCAGTGGGGGCACCAGTTGATGATGCGGCTGCCCTTGTAGATCAAGCCCTTGTCGTACAGCTCGCAGAACGTCTCGCGGACGGCGCGGGAGCAGCCCTCGTCCATGGTGAAGCGGTCGCGGCTCCAGTCGCAGGAGGCACCCATCTTCTTCTGCTGCTCCACGATGCGGCTGCCGTACTTTTCCTTCCACGCCCAGACGCGCTCCAGGAACTTCTCGCGTCCCAGATCGTAGCGGGTCAGTCCTTCGGTTTTACGCAGATCTTCCTCCACCTTGATCTGGGTGGCGATGCCGGCGTGGTCGCTGCCGGGGAGCCACAGGGCTTCGTAGCCCTGCATACGCTTGAAGCGGGTCAGAATGTCCTGCAGCGTGCAGTCCAGCGCGTGACCCATGTGCAGCTGACCGGTGACGTTGGGGGGCGGCATGACGATGGAGAAGGGCTTTTTGTCGGGGTTCGGCTCCGCCTTGAAGCAGTCGCCGTCCATCCACAGCTTGTAAATGCGGGGTTCCACGTCCCGCGGGTCGTAGACCTTGGGCAGTTCTTTCATATTTGTACTCCTTCTTCGGTATTTGGCAAAACAAAAAGTCCGCTCCGTTTTGCCAGTGCAAAACAGGGCGAACATATAAGTCCGTGGTACCACCTGTATTCGGGTTAGACCCGCTCTCATGGGTGCAGAGACACCCCGTCCCGGTAACGGAGGACAAACCGTCGCCGCCTACTGTCAGTTCAGCGCGAAGCTCAGGGACGACTTGGGCGGCGCGTCACGGGTGCTTACACCTGCCGCACCCTCTCTTCGCATTCGCTGACCGCCTACTGCTTCCCGTCATCGCCGGTTTCGTATGGGGGAAGTATACTATATTCGAAAAAAAATGTCAAGAGGGAGACGGCTCGGAGCCGCCTCCCCCCTGTTGATGTATTTTCAGCGTTTGTTGGAACGGATCCAGATACCCTGCTTCTCCGCGTTGGCGATCAGCTCGTCGCGGAACATGGGGTGGGCGATGGAGATCAGCTTCTCCGCACGCTCCCACGTGGAGCAGCCCACCAGACTCACGCCGCCATACTCGGTGACGATGTAGTACGCCTGGCTGCGGGGGTCGGTGACGATGTCGCCGGGGGACAGCAGCGGGTTGATGCGGGACTTGACGTTGCCCTGCTTATCCGTGAAGGAGGAGGTCAGGCAGATAAACGCCTTGCCGCCGCGGGACAGTGCCGCGCCCTCTAGGAAATCCAGCTGACCGCCGGTGCCGCTGATCTGGCGGATGCCGGAGCTTTCGGCGCAGATCTGACCGTACAGATCCACGGAAATGCAGTTGTTGATGGAAACGAAGTTGTCCTGCTTGCCCACGTTGGCGGGGTCGTTGCAGTAGCTGATGGGGTACGTGACCACGCCGGGGTTCTCCCGGATCCAGTCGTACAGGTCGGGCGAGCCGATGGCAAGACCGAAGATGCTCTTGTAGCGGTCGAGCTTCTTCTGGTTGTTGGTGATCTTGCCCGCCTTGTACATATCGAGATAGCTGTCGCACAGCATCTCCGTGTGGATGCCCAGGTCGCGCAGGTCGCTTTTGGCGATCATCTGACCCACGGCGTTGGGCAGAGAGCCGATACCCAGCTGGAGCGTGGAGCCGTCCACCATGTTCTGCACCACGTATTCGGCGATCTTCATCTCCGCTTCATTGGCGGCGGGAGATTTGACGCTGGGCAGCGGGCCGTGGGGCCCCTCCACGATCATGTCCACGTCGCTGATATGGATGCACTCATCCAGACCGCCGTAGACCCACGGAAGGTTCTCGTTGATCTCCAGAATGACCACGTCCGCCTTATCCAGCGTGGAGCGGGCGGATGCCGTGGCACCGGCGAAGTTGAAATAACCGTGCTCGTTCATGGGCGTGACCGCCATCATCGCCACGTTGACGGTGAGGAACTGGTTGTAATACCAGCTCAGATTGCGGAACACCATGGGGTTGAAGTTGCACAGTCCGCGGTCACAGAGCTTGCGCTCGTAGCCGGACATGTGCCAGCTGTTATAGACAAAATGTTTGCGCTCCGGGTCGCACTCCACCATCTGAATGGGGTCAAAAATCAGGTAGCCGCGAATCTTGACCGCCCGCAGCTCGTCTTTACGCTTGGCGATGGCTGCGTCCATCAGGGACGGGAAGCCCGTGCCCATGGAAATGTCGATCCAGTCGCCGCTCTTTACCACCCGCGCCGCCTCGTCGGCAGTGCATAGCTTTCGCTTGTATTCCGCTGTGTAGTCAAACGGTCTCGCCATAGTGTTCTCCCTTTCCGCGTTTCGCTTTTTTATACTTTGTTAATTTTATCACTTGCCTGCCCGTCTGTCAACAGTTTAACAATTTTTTCTCACGGGAATAAGTAATTTCCCTCAGAGAAAAGCCACCCCCGGCTTTTGCCGGGGGTGGTTCTTGCTTTTAGGTGAAAACTTATTTCTCGGCGCGACGCTTGTAGGAGTCGTACTTCTCCTTTGCCGCCTCCTCCGCCTCGGCAAACAGCACCTTGGCGTTCTCCGGGAAGCTCAGCTCCAGAGAGGCATAGCGCACCTCGCCCTTCATGAAGTCGTACAGGGGCATGGTGGGCTCCTTGCTGTCCAGCGTGAAGGTCTTGGTCTCCGGGCTGTACCGGTACAGGTTCCAATAACCGGAGTTGACGGCGTCCTTCATCTCCTGCTGGACGTTGTTCATGCCCTTCTTGATGCCGTGGTTGATGCAGGGCGCGTAGCAGATGACGATGGACGGACCCTTGTGTGCTTCCGCTTCCTTGATCGCCTTGATGAGCTGGTTGGGGTTGGCACCCATGGAGCACTGCGCCACGTACACGTTGTCGTAGGTCATCATCAGCATACCAAGATCCTTCTTCTTGGTCTTTTTGCCGCTGGCCTGGAACTGCGCCACCGCGCCGATGGGCGTGGCCTTGGAGGACTGTCCGCCGGTGTTGGAGTACACCTCGGTATCCACCAGCAGCACGTTCACGTCCTCGCCCATGGCGAACACGTGGTCGAGACCGCCGTAGCCGATGTCATACGCCCAGCCGTCGCCGCCGTACATCCACATGGTCTTTTTGGACATATCCTTCTTGCGCTTGAGGATCTCGTCCACGATGGACTGCTCCTCGGCGGAGAACTTGGTGCTCTCCAGCAGGGCTACCAACGCTTCGGTGGCGGGGGTAGAGGCGTCCAGATCCTCGTAAGTCTCCAGCCACTTGGCAATGGCGGTCTTAACGGCGGTGTCCTTCGTCAGAGCGTCCAGCTCCTTGACGTAGCCGGTGACACACTCGCGCAGCTGCTTGACCGCCAGGCACATACCGTAGGAGAACTCGGCGTTGTTCTCGAACAGGGAGTTGGACCATGCCACGCCCTTGCCCTCGGCGTTCTTGCAGTACGGCACGCAGGGCATGGCCGCGCCCCATGCCTGGGTGCAGCCGGTGGCGTTGGCAAGATACATCTTGTCGCCGAACATCTGGGTCAGCAGCTTGATGTAGGGCGTCTCGCCGCAGCCGGCACAGGCACCGTTGAACTCCACCAGAGGCTGCTTGAACTGACTGCCCTTCAGGGTGAATTTGTCCACGCGGGAGGTCTTTTCCTTCACGGTGGTCAGGAAGTTCCAGCCGGCCTGCTCCAGAGACACCTCGTGGGCGGGCACCATCTTCAGAGCCTTGCCGCTCTTGGGGCAGGACGCTACGCAGCTGCCGCAGGAGGTGCAGTCCAGCGTGGACACGCCCATGGTGTACTTCAAGCCGTCCAGACCGGCACCCTTGGCGTCCACCAGCGTCATGTCCACGGGAGCCGCCTTGACCTCACCCTCGTCCAGCAGGAACGGGCGGATAACGGCGTGGGGGCAGACGAAGGAGCACATATTGCACTGGAGGCACTCGGCGGCGTCCCACACAGGCAGATGGGTGGCGATGCCGCGCTTCTCATAGCGGGAGGTGCCCAGCGGCATGGTGCCGTCCTCCATACCCTTGAAGGCGGAGACGGGCAGATCGTCGCCCTTCTGTGCATTGATGGGCACGAGGATGTTCTTGATAACGTAGGGCAGGTTCTCGTCGGCGGGCTTCAACGCCTTGTCGGTAAGGTTCGTCCACTCGGGCTTTACCTTGACCTCCACCAGCGCGTTGATGCCGGCGTCCACGGCGGCGATGTTCATGTTGACGATCTTCTCGCCCTTGAGACCGTAGGTCTTTTTGACGGCGTCCTTCATGTGAGCCACAGCGTCCTCCACGGGGATGACGTTCGCCAGCTTGAAGAAGGCGGCCTGCAGCACCATGTTGGAGCGGTTGCCCAGACCCAGTGCCTGGGACTCCTTATTGGCGTCGATGATGTAGAACTTGATGTCGTTGTCGGCGATGTACTTGAGGATCTCGCCGGGGACGTGCTGCTCCAGCTCGTTCTCCGTCCACTCGCAGTTCAGCAGGAAGCTGCCATGGGGCTTCAGCTCGTGGATGATGTCGTACTTGGTCAGATACGTCTGGTTGTGGCAGGCGACGAAGTCCGCGTTGGAGACGTAGTACGTGGAGCTGATGGGGTGCTTGCCGAAGCGCAGGTGGCTCTTGGTGATGCCGAAGGACTTCTTGGTGTCGTAC
>URXW01000004.1 GCA_900551995.1 uncultured Eubacteriales bacterium | reverse complement strand
TGGCGTTTTGCAGGTAAGCGGTATAAACTCAGCGCTTGGAGAACTGAGGTGCGCGGCGGGCGGCCTTCAGACCGTACTTCTTGCGCTCCCACGATAGAAACCATTGTATTTGCAAGGGATTTGGGGATTATAAGGGAAAAATTGTCCCCTCAATTGTCCCATCTTTTCGCAATCGCCTGTTTTTATATTACAGGTTAGGAATGTTGAATGCGTAATTGACACGCGCTGCCAGAGCGTCCGGCTTGTTGTACTTGGCTTCAGCGTAGATATCCATGGTGATCTTCGAGTTTTCGTGCCCCGCTAAGTACTGCACCGTCTTGGGATCGACACCAGCATAAATCAGATTGGTGATATACGTGTGCCGCAGCATGTGCGGTGTAACGCGAAAGTCAATAGAGTAAATCACATGACTGTTGTGTGCAGCCCTTTCGCCCAAAGTGGGAACAACCCGATGTTTCGTCTTGGTTCCGTCTGGCGCAATGCGCGTATATTCGCGCGGCTTCGTACTGCGCGTGGTAACATATTTCCACAGGCGGCTATATTGCGAGCCCGACAACAGGCCGCCATTGCGGTTGCAAACCACGTACTCGGAATTGGCCGTATTCTCTTTCTCTTTCAAGTATTGCGCCAATTCCGAGGGGATAGGTACAGTTCGATAAGCCGCCCTACTCTTCAATCTTTCGGTGATATAAGGGCGATTCTTATGGACGTGCCACGCCTCGCGCACAGTAAGTGAGGGCGTTTTTGAGTCAAGATCCACGCTATCCCACCGCAAGGCAAGGATTTCCTCCCGCCTGAGTCCAGTGTACAGCGCAAGCAAAATGAAAGTGTACGGCGGCAATCCCTTAACAGCGTTCAAAAGGATCTGCACTTCCTCGTCTGTCAGCGACTTTCTAGCCTTTGTCGGTGCTTTCCCACCCTTTGCAGGAAGGACAAGTGCGGGATTTTCCGAAATAATTCCGTTTTTGACAGCCTCGCCAAAAATACTTTTGTAGAACATCTGAACCGCACCATAAGTAGACTCTGACAATACGGCAGAGCGTCGCACTGCGGCGAGTATGTCATCGCGCGTTACGTCACACATGAGTTTGTCGCCCAGCGGCTCTACGATATGTTTTTTGATAGTTTGTGCATAATTGTCAAATGTGCTGAGTGCGATAAACGGGGATCTGTTCTCTAGACACAGCTGTGCATATTGCGCAACAGTGGGGCAGTCCCGTTCAAGAGCTTCTCGCGCGACTTTTGCCCGCAATTCTGCGACCTTTTGATCTACTTCACTCTCGGTGCGGCCGTAGAGCGTAACTCGTGTCCCGTCCTGAATGGTAATGCGTGTTCGAAAATACTTTCTTCCCTTGCGAGTGACAGTGCCATATTTAGGTTTTTTGCTGCGTCCCATCAGCGACACCCTCGTTCAGGTACCTCGCCGCGAAAAGCGGGAGCAAAGGCGGTGGATGCGCGGGGCACAGGGCGCGTGTACATTGCCCTGAACTGACGCAATTCCTCCTTGCTGAGAAAGACCTTGCCGCCGGGAACCCGCTGAACATAAGAGATTTTGCCATCCTTGCGGAAACCGTCGAGCAATTTTGCGCTGATGCCAAGATACGCTGCCGCCTCGGCGCGTGAAAGTAACATCCCCATCTTTTCCTCCTTAAAACTGTGTTGTTGATTTTGCGGAGGATTCATGATACAATACATATTGTCCTACAGGTGCATCATGGACCCTACCACGGTGTGCTTGGATGGCTGCCCCCATCTGCAAATGGGGGCAGCCTTTTTATATGGCCCCGCTGCAGAGTAGCTTCCTGCTTCAACGACAGAAATCCGTCTCCACAGGCGTTGATTCCGGGCGAGCCGACCCGTACTGTATGCCGCATCCTGGGTAATAATTCGCCTCCCTTCTTTTTTTGCATCAATCCTAGAAGTCTAGATTTCTCAAAAGTCGTGAACCCCGCTGTGCCGCCGCGACTTTTTGCACTTTTAGATTAACATATATATTTACAAAAGTCAACAGTATGGTTCAAAAAAATAAACATAACCATTTATATTAGTGCATCAACCGTCTAAACACAGGCGCGTTATCTCAACAGATTTATTTATCAAGCCGCATGCTTGACTTTTTTTTATTCAAATGGTACTATTATTTAATGACGGGAGGTGTTCATGTGAGCGAAAAGGTAAATAAGGCAAACGACCTGTACGAATTCGAAGGTTACTATGTAAAGACAATGGCACTCACAGGAAGCAGAGATAGGTTTCCTAGGGACACAAACTTAGTCAAAAATGTAATCAACGTATTTTTACAACAGAACCCCAAGGTATCGCAGGTGGATATTGCAACAAAATATGAGCTATCCCCCAGTTTGTTTTCTCGATTTTTAAGAACCGAGAACGTTAAGTCAAAGCCTGAATGGAATCTGGTTGCATATAGATTAGGGCTGGACATTGACTTGGCGAAGTATATAAGAGACACACGCGAAGTAATCGAACTGATTCAGAGTTGGCAGCTACTCTACTACGGCACTCGCATCATATCTTTTATAGACAAGATATTTGAAACAACCCTCCTCATGCCATATTCGTCAAAACACTCTCCGCGTAGCCGCGGTCTAGATACGAACTATGAGAACATGCATCATTTTTTAGTCAACGAAAAAGGCGATGAAGGATGGTTTTTCTACTACTTTACCGGGCACGACATACTTGCTTCAGATGTGATCCTCGGTTTGCAGAACGATAAGAATATCCCAAGGATTCACACGATCATCATCCTGAACAGCGAAAAGGCATTTGAGGAGTTGAAGCATACTTTGCGCAGGCAAGATTGGCGAGCGAAGCTGCACTATGTTTCGCTGACAGTCATACGTATTGATGATGAAATATCTACTATCCTTGACGAATACACCGATGGTGATTTGGGACTCGCAAGGCGACCTGAGCAAGTAAGCAACTCGGACTCCACATCCACTGTAGCTCCGCAGTAACCACAGCAGCTTTCGCAGACAAAGCTCAGGCAGGGACACTGCTCCTCGCCCGCACCTAACCCCCTAATCCCAGCGTAGCATAATCGAGTATATTGTCAATACGTTCGGAAGGACAAATTCCAAGGAAATCACTCTCTATCTAAGGGAAGGCTACCTGCTGTTTTCGGCAAGTGGTCTTCCTTCATTTATTCAACCGATGCGGCCTATTCTCGACAACTGGCTCAATGCTTAACTGGCATCCCTGCTCTGACACATCAAATGCGTATTTACGTTTCGTGAGTCGCGCGGCGTATAGCAATTGCCTTCGCAGTCGCACTCAGCCCCTTCAGAGCCCCATAGTGTCATGCCGTGGGGGTAGGCGGGGTTCAGGCACACGGGGAGGCCAACGCCCATCACGCCCGTGCCTGAGTCATTACAGAGAAAGAGCAGCCATTCCTAGGAATGGCTGCTCTTTTGTTCGTTTTGCGATTGGTATTTCAGGGTGTCTGTGGGGTCGGGAGCCATCTACTTACCAATACTTGGGATACTTGCTGGTGCTCTGCTGCTTTTCGGCATACTGCCACCAGGGAACTTGGGTGGCGAAATCAGTCAGCTTATCCCAGAACTGGTCGGCCAGCGTACCCTTTTCCACGTAGACCGTGACAGTATAGGTCTTAGTGCTGCCATCCTCCATGGTGGCCGTATAGGTCACGGAGTTGGTGAAATTCACTGTCTCGCCGCTGCCAGGCGTCAGGGATTTAACGCCGTTGGTAGCAATGACAGGAGCCAGCTTTGTCACATCCGTGCCGCGGGGCATGGTGATGGTAATAGTGTTGGTGGTATTATTCACCGCACCGGCCACGCCGTTGATGGAGAAGGCTGTGATGCCCGTGGAGGTCGTCGCGGCAGTCTCCCACTGACAACTGATGCTCACATTACCCTCAGGCATGATAAAGCGGTTGTTGGTGATTTTCACTGTCTCACCGCCATCAACAGCCAGCGTGTAGGTCAGCGAATCCGCCACCATCTGATAACCGCTGTCGGGCGTTACGGTAACGATAATTTCGTCGCCCGCGTTGGCCTTGGTGCGGTTGGGGGTGATTTTGCCGCCCTTGGGGGCATTCACCGAGATGGTAAACTTACCGGTATCCGGCGTATCGGTGCCACTGCCATAGGCGGCGATCTCCACCTTCAGGGCAGTGCTCCTGCTGCCGGAGGCACTTACCACGACGATGTAGATGTCGCGTGCGCCATCGCCCAGATTGCTGAGAGTGATGGTATTTACGCCTGTAATGGCTGTACCCTTGTTGGAAGAAGCGAGAACATCTTCCTCTGTAGGTGCATCTGCGCCAGAAGCAACAACCTTATAGAAATAGTTGCCTGCAACATTAGAACTGAACTGCACAGATGCGCTACTGTTGCTGATACGTGTAGCGGAGCCGTTGGACAATAATGGAGAGCCAGAATAGACCAACTTAATCGTATAGTCCTTGGTGACAGTTCCTGCTATTGCCTGGAAAGTGACTTCTTCATTTACCGGCATATAACACATAACATCGCCATTAGACCAGTCACCCTCAAACTGTCCCTGCTTCACCTTTACGCCAGCAGGCGTCATGATTTTCAGATACAAGCCGGACAGTCCTTCGGGAATCTTTGCAACTGTCTCTGCCGGTACCGTATCGGGAATGGTGATCGTCCACTTGTCACCGGCCAGAACGCCCGTTGCAAGCTCACTACCAGCCTCACCTTGCAGCAGTGCAACAGAGGTGATCTCTGGCTTGACCTCCGCCAAGGCTACAAATTCTGCCGTTACAGTGACGTCGCTCTTGGGCATCGTGAAAGTGCCAACATTATTATCTGTGGTGACAGAAATGGCATTCTCCTGTGCATCCTTTACGATCCATTTTTTCAGTACATAGCCGCTACCGGGAACAGCGGTCAATGTAATGGTCTTGTCGGGCTGCGAGGTCATATTGGAAGAACTGATCGTGCCGCCTGTCGTCGGTTGAGTCAGCGAAATGCTGTGCCGCTCTGTATCCGTGGTCTTTTTCTCGATTCTTACAGAAATTTGCCACGAATTCCAACTCGGAATCGCAATGGTGCCCTGAACGTCCGTAATGGTTTGCAGCGTCTCAAAAGAATCCATATTTACAACGGTAATCTCTCTGAGAACATAATCCTCATTCAGCATCGTAACGGCGATTTCGAGTTCATCACCCTTTTGCACCTGACAATTCACGTCGGTCAGCGGGCTGCTGTTTTTGCTCAGAGATACCGTTGTGAGGCCCTTTGCACCAGCGGTCGAACCATTATTGCCCGTCATCAGGAAAACAAGGGTACTTAACCCTGTATACCGGTTCTTCAAGACGGCCTGTACGGTAACGCCGGATTCGCCAAACGGCATGACAAATGTTGCGCTTTTAGATGCCTGATTTTCGGATGCGACCAGATTGTACGAGGGCTCTACCCCGTTCTGCGTAACGTTCCAATGATCAAACAGATAGTATTCGTCAACATCAATTCCCAGCGAAACGACAGAGCCTTCTCTGACCTGGATGGTATCGGACGAACCATTGATCGTAATCGTCGCCTTTCCTTCCGGATCAACGACCTTTGTGATGCTCCGGTCAACCGCTTTCGCAGCCTCGAATACAGGGGAGAAGTTGGCATCAGTCGCTCCAAGCGTGATGTTCAACGGGTTCCAAGCCGCGTTTTCGTCGCTTATATATCCGCCCGAACCCTCTTCCCAGCGAACAAAACGATAGCCTTCAGCGGGAACAGCCTGCACAGTCAGTTTCGAGCCTTCCCACCACATTGCTGGTGTCTCTACATCAGCCGCAGGTGTGATCGTGACCGTGCCCTTTGTTTTATCCGTAGGCACTGTTACTGTCATGTACTTCGCTTCATGGATATTCGCCGTAATGGTCGTATCCTGCGTCATTTTGAATACGATATATGTTCTTCCACCGAAGCGGGAGTTTGAGATACTGCGTCTGTCTTCCACAGCGGCTTCGTTGCTGGACACAAAGCCATCTGTAATAAACTTGGGCCCCCCCTGCACGGTATAGCCCGGATACACCTCCAGTCCAATAACGATCCAATCTCCATTGCCCACAGGGAAATCTAAGTAATTCAGTCCATCGGCAAATGAATTGAAATCACTTATTGTTTTACCGGTTGACAAACTGCTGTAGATTTCATCCAGAGTCATTGCAGACGGGAACGTGTAGGCTAAGTATGGTATGCCAACATTCTGACTTCCGCATGCAGCTTTAAAATCGTTGTATCGTGTGACACCCGTCTCTCCCAGCATCAGCTTGAAGCGCAGTTTATAGGTGGCTTTTTCCGCAAAGACTGCTTTGACATTGTAGAATTGACCACCATGGGCTGTTGTGATATATAGCTGCTTTAAATTACCACTGCTGTCGGGAATATTTACGTCCTTGATGGGGCTTGTGATTTCCCAGTGATCCAGAACATAGCCTTCCGCCGGCTCCGCGAGGAATTTCACGGCGGTTTTATCCGCGACTTCCGTCATATACCCGTCGGCCAGCTCGACCCCGTCCACAAATACCTTTCCGTTGCCTTCAATGGACAGTTGATAGCCAAGCTCAGGTCTTTGCGCAAAGTTCGCCTTAATAGTGGTGCTGGCACTCGGCATGGTGAAGGTAAGCGGATTGACAGTAGCATCATCCAGTGCCACGCCGCTGATTTCCCAGCCAGTGAAAACAAAACCCTCGTCAGGCACGGCCTCAATGGTCTTCTCACCAGTGCCGAGATTCACTGTCTGACCATCCGTGTAAGTGGCCTCGCTGCACTTCACGCTGCCATTCTTTGCCTCAATGGTCGCAAGGCCAGGATACTTGAAGATGATCTTGCCCGGCTTCAGTACAGTGCCCTCGCTATCCACGATGTTGAAACTGTACTCTGTCCAATCCCAGCCATCACCGAAGGAGTAGCTTGTCTGGTTATACGGCGTGGAACGATCATCATCCTTGGTCAGGCCGCTGAAATCGAACCGTGCGCCGGGGGCGAGCATCATGTTGTAATGAACTGCATCGGCACTCGTCGAGTTGAGTATTCCGCCCGCAGTTTCCCATACCTGAAGACGCCAGCCACCAACCTGTGTTTCCGCGGGGTTGGACGGCAGGGTGATCGTGGCGACCAGCGGAACAGTCGGGTCATTATCCCAACCGGTAATCGTTGCGGAAGCAATGATGCCGCTCCTAGTCGCATCCTTCGTTATGCTGAACAGAGATCTGAGATTTTTACTATTGCCTCTTGTGGCAGGCAGCGGGGCATAGTTACTTTTATCCTGAAGACCGACGATCTTCCCCTGGAATACCGCCATCACCCACAGGTCTGTTGTCCCCTTTACCGTCAGGGTCGCCTTTCCGGTCTCTGTCTCGGTCAGCGTATAATCCGTTTCAGGGTCTGCTTTGGTAGTGCAGTCGCTGTTTGTATACACGACCCACTGCGAGAACGTTTCGTGGCTGTTTTCTTTCGGCGTGGCTATCAGCTCCACCGTGTCATCCTTCTTTAGACCTGTAAGGCTGCTGCTGCTGCTCGTCACCGTGCCGTAGTTGGCGGAATTGGCTTTCAGCGTTACACTGATGCCATCCTCTGACACTTCCTCCGCAAAAGCGGTGGAAACCGGCAGAAGCTGTATGCACAGAAGCAGTGCCATCAGCAACGCCAGTAATTTGTGTCCTTTCATAGTTACCTCCAGTTTCTCGTGCTTTTGCTTACCTGGTGATCTGTCACCGTGCTATTTTCAGCCATCTTATCCCATAGCTGCTGGGAAGTGCTGCGCTGATAAATGACACGAACAGTATAGGTCCTGCTATCGGAACCCAAGGTCACCGTGTAAGCGACCGGCATCGACAGATTCACGACCTCGCCCGAAACAGGACTTACTACAGCACCAGCGGGGACCGTGACAACGGGTGCCACGCGGGTCACGTCAGTGCCGTCCGGCAGCGTGATCGTTATTGTACCGGCGGAATCATCGATCACGCCTTCAATGCCCAAGACCTTGAAGGATGTGATCCGTGCTGTGGCCGGTGTCACAGGGTCTGTATTGCCGCCGCTTGCGCTGATGCGCTGGCCATTTTTGTTATACACGTTCACCGTATAGGTGCGCGATACAACATCGGAGCCAGTGACCGTATAGTGAACCTCACCGGAAAAATCCTGTTCCAAGCCGGGGGCAGGACTGCACACGGTTGTTCCCTTGCCCAACGTGATGGACGGGATCAGTTTTGTTGTCGTGAGTCCGCTGTCATCAACGCCATTGACGACAATCGTTCCCTTTTGGTCGTCGATCGTACCCTTATAGGTCGTACCGTTGACCGTCAAGGAGAAGGCACTGATGGATGCCTGTCCCTTTGCAACGACCTTGATCCGATATGTCTTTGTTGCTGTACCATCCTGCGATCTGATCACGAAGCTCGTCCAATCGGAGAGATCCATGGCAGCCTTACCGTCAAGGGCAGGAGTTGCCGTTGCTCTATAAGAAATATCAGCAGAAATATGCATCTCTGTAACATCTTTTCCGGCCTCCACATTCAGTATGATGTCTGCGCCGGATTTCGTTTCTGTTACTGTCCTGCCGATAATCGACAATCCCCGCAAATTCTTGTCCTGTAAAGCCAACGTGTTCAGGTACAGCTCCGCGCCGCTTGCCTCAAGGTCGTCCTTCATGGTGACCGTAAGCGCATAGACGTTTTCGGTTTTGCCATCTTCTGCGCGAATGGTGAAATTGTACTCTGTGTTCGCGGTAATCGTCATGGGCAGATCAGGAGCAACAAGGGTCGCACCCTCGGACAACGTCAGCTTCGGCGTGACGCGAACGAGCGGTGTCCCTGCGGGCAGTTCCAGTGTGATCGTATTTTTACCACCTGCTGTGGCAGCCTCTTTTATGACACCATGCCTACCTTCAAGCTCAAACCCATAGATACGCGCTTCAGAAGAAAGTGTTTTGGCGAAGTCATGCTGCTTGTACCAAAGATGATACGGTGTACCCTGGCCACCTCTTTCAAGGAAGTTCAAGTACCACTGCAAGGCATAACAGCCCTCATAGGTCGCAAGCGCATTGGGGCTAAGCTCTTTCGCTTCATGCTTAAATCCGTTGCCAGTTGAAAACATGTCCAGCCATTGCGTGACGATGCTCTTGCTGCCATTGCTAAAGCGCGGATCTGTATATGGATCGATACCAGCTGCGCACAAGCCGCAGATCGTCCAGGAAATGACTTCGCTGTTGATCGTCCCCCACGACTTGATCGTATAGTCGTTAGAGACTTTTTGCGCGAGGTACTCAGTGCCATCCTCAAGCCACTGCCTCACCCGATTGCCGTATGTTGGATCCTCTTGATAGGGACCCAGAGCGAACATGTTGGATGCAACGCCATCCAGCTTCATAAAGCCCTTGTCGATCCCCTTCGGTGTTTGCTCCAAAAGATACTCAACCATAAACGCCCGATTATGCTCGGTATCCTCCGGCAGTGTGTAATTGCCAATATCCAGTGCCAGCAAACCAAATTGCACACCATTCAGTGAAACAGTTGTCTGACACAGGTTCGCGATAAGGTTATCAATTTCATTTCCCTGTGCATCGACAAAAGGTTCTCCATCATTATACTGCGCAAGGTTTGAGCAATCATAGCCGCGGGCAGTCAGCATCAAGGTCACTCGCGCAAGATCCGTCATGATCCCTTTCGGGCCGAGTTTCCGATTTGCTATGATCTCCGCGATGGGGAAACCATTATTGGTGTTTGGCTCCTGCAAGTTCTCATATAAGCCAAGATTCAACCATTCCCAATCCTCAAGCTGCCCATCTTTCTCTCTATATGCGGTGATAATACCGTTAAGGAGATCCCGCATTCGCGCCTTTTGTGGATTGTCTGCCGGCTGACTTGAAACCGTGACAGTGACAACATATTCTTTTTTGTCGCCATTCTGTGCCGTTACCGTATACGTTACAGGATTTGTAAAGTCCTGTACTTCACCAGATGCAGGAGAGACTGTTGCATATTGGGGAAGTTCGATTATCGGAGCAAACCGCTTGGACGTTCCCGCCGGAAGTTCTAACGAAACCGTTCCGGCTGTATGGTCTATAGCGCCCTTTAACCCGCCAAAGCGAAATGCAACAAGGCGGTTATTTGTCGCGGCGGGAATTTTCTTTACAACAACAGAATAATCCTTGTGGCTCGTACCATTTTCGGCTGTGACTCTGTAGATGATCGGCGTATTTTCTGAATTTTGGAAGTCCTCACCGTTCAGTGCTTCAACTTTCGCATCATAAGAGCAGGTATACTCGCTTTTCAGCAGGCTCCAATCTGTTGCATAGGGGATCGTGGCGGTGATCCGCTCTCCGTTCCAGACAATGCTTTCCTCTTCAATGCCTGTGGTATAAGACAGAAGATCACATTCGGCAGAGTTCCCCTGTGTGATGTCCAATTCATATTCACGGGAAAACTTCAGCTTATCCTTCTCAGCACCCTTTCCCGCAAAGTTAGAGCAATCATTGTCAATCACAAGGTAGTTTGCTTTTTGGAGGTCAATTCTCCCCAACAAATCCGGAGCAACCTCGTTTTTTGCGCTATCAAGGTAAGTTAAAGCAGTACCAGTATACTCTACATCAACGCTCGTCAGCCACGGGCTGTCAGCAGGAAGGTGTAAGGCTATCTTATTGCGTTCATCATCAATCGTTGCGATGCGGCCCGCAACACTAAAATAGTTTACGCCAAAGACAGGCGAACCGCTTCGTATGCGAATGACATAACTTGACCTTATGATACCGTTTTGACTATCCCCGTATACACGCGTGGTCGCAGGATCCTTTGCGGTCAGTGTAATAATACTTGTACCGTTGACGCTCCAAGCCCCCGATAGAGATACCTGCACCGCAGTCGGATCCGCAACTCCATATTTGATGGCACCTTGCACTTTGTTCATGTCAAGACCATCTGGGACAGTCAATACATAAGAACCATCAGCTTGCAGCACGCCTTTGATATTGGCCGCCTCAATACTCTCAAGAGCCGGCGATGGAATTTCCTGCTGTGCATACTGAATGTAATAAGGAAAGACTGTATCAAAAATTGCTTCCGCTTGTTCTGCCGAAAAATAATTGGCGTTGCGAATCCCTGTGGCTGCCTTTTCTACAGTATACGAACTACTGCTTATCGGATACTTTGTATTACGGGTATGTATATAAGGCCCAAGACCAAATGACAAGCTAATCAGGCTTCTTCGTGCTGCAGGATGAGGGCCACCCTGTACCGCGGGAAAATCATGCTCATCATACAACTTCCAATACAAATCAGAAATCGCGTCATATGCTTGCAGGCACTTTTCTCCGGCAGTTGTGTAGTCAGACAATTCACTGGAAGTTTGATATGTACGCTTTTCCGGAACGGCAATGATAAAAATATCACACTGTCGCCCATCGGCAGCGACAATTCGCTGCCGGACCGGTTTATAGTAATCTGCTTTATCGAGTGTAATGTCTACGCCATCTTGCTGACGTGTGAGAGTCAATGTCAGCTTAAAATCGGAAGATTTTGTTCCATCAGCACCAGGAACTTCTATCACTTTTACAAGCGACCCCCAATACAAGTACTGCATATCACGCACTTGAAGGAATTGGAGGTCACCGGCATTCGGATACTCTTCTGCGGTGATTTTCACTGCAGTATAATTCGATGACGCTGAATTATCGTCGTCACCTATCGTATTATATGCCCCACCGGGCCAGTATGAAGGTGCTGAGGGAATTGTCTGCTCGGCAGCGTAGCCAACAGTCACCGTATTGAGCAGGAGGATGATGCTTATAAGGAGTGTAGACACCCTTGTGATTCTACGTTTCATCATTATGTCATTCGTTTGTAAGAGCGCACAGTCTCTGAATTCGATGGAATGCGGCGGCGTACCCTAAAACGGGCATTTCGGTTAACCTTTAGGTACGCCGCCGCATATTAGCGTCTAAAATGTCTTACCACATCGGGGCGTTGATGTCATAACCATAATCGCAGGTATAACGCCAGGTCACAACATCGCCGGGGATGAGCTTCCAACCGCTAATACCAATCATGGGAACAACAGTCTGGCCGCCACGGGTGACCTGATACATCCAGCCACCGGCGCCTCCGCCGAGCATCGTTGCCGTGCTATTCATATCAAGAACACCGATGGAGGAAATATATGAGGAGCTTCCACTAAAATCGAAGCCGGTGCGTGCAGCCTTGAATGCATTCAGCAGTTCGTAGGGCGTATTGCCTGCGTTGACAGTAGTAGTGAGGGTACGGTACTGTGCAGCGGTCATCGGGCTCATGCTCGCGCACATATTATCCATCTGCTGCACCTTTTCAGCCGCATTTGCTTTCTGTGCGTCAGTAACTTCATCGAGCATACCAGAATTGCCGTACTCTGTTCCGCTTAATAGCGAGAATGCTCTCGCATTTTCGTACTCGAAATTCATGGTAACGGTAAACGTAGAGGGGTATGCGGAGACATAGTAGGTTTTCGTGGTAGTTCCATTAACCACGCCAACACTCACAACGCTAGTGAAGTCCACATTGGCCGTATAAGGGGAAGATGTAGCCTTCTGCACGCCATTGATCAACAGTTTCGTACCCGTGAACTCAAAAGTGGTCCGAACGCTGCTGAAATCAGTGTTATCAGGGAGCTGCTTGAAGCAGTAGAACGCGTCCCATTGCTCACCAGAACTGACACTGACGACATCATTATCAAACGTCTCGCCGAGGGCCGTGATGGTCAAATCACCCGCAGCATTTGTGCCCGCAAAAGCGGTCACGCTGAGGCTCAAAGCCATGACCATTGCCATAATAATGGCTAAGAATCTTTTTTTCATGTTTTTCCTCCTCATTTTTTGTTTTATTTTTGCCCGTTTTAGGGTAACCGACAGTAAAGGAATTCATTCTTTCAAGATGTCCGTGAAATCATGACTTCATAGTGGCGTCCTCCGTTAGAAGAATCAACATAGAAGTCATGGGGCCCGTTCTCGAAATCAAGCTGCAATATGATTGGTGATAATGTCCCAACCAATTCATCGTCTACATACAGTGCATTTCCGTTGAACATAGCAGTAACATAAACACTGGACATATCTTCGCTTGCCGGAATTGCAGCACTTGCCTGATACCGAATCGTAAAGGTATCTTCTGCCGAACTCCGCTCGGTGATGGAAGCAACGGTAAAACTGGTATCCTCGTATTTCAGGACCAATGCACAAGGTGAGGATAGATCTTCTTCTATCTCTGCATACATGACTTCGTTGTCCGAAGTGTGTTTCCCACACCCTGCCAAGCACGGCAGGAGGCAGAGTACGACCAGCACTACACAGCATATCTTCTTCATAAAAGCTACCTCCTCACTCAGAGCGGATGGCCTCGTTGGGGCTGATGAGCGTTGCCTTTCGTGCGGGGATCCATGCGGCGGCAATGGCTACCGCGCCTGAGAACACCACGCCGCAGACCGCCAGCCACCAGGGCAGCACGCACCGCAGCTCACGGGACGCGAAGATCACCGGTATCAGCCACTTGGCGATAAAGCTCAGCACCAAGCCCGCCGCGCCGCCTATCACGCCCACGATCAGTGCCTCCGTCAGGAACATCTTGAAGATGTCGCTGCGAACGGTGCCCAGCACCTTCAGCACGCCGATCTCCCGCGTCCGTTCCGTAATGGACATCATCATGGTGTTTGCTACGCAGATGGCGGAGATCAGGACGGCGATGCCGCCCAGCGCGCCCAGCATCCCCTGGATCTGCCGGGACTGTGTCCGCACCGTCTCCAGCATATCGTTGAGGGAATAGGTGTTCAGCCCCGTGTCACGGATCAGCTTGACAATGCGCTGCACGTCGTTGACGTTCTTGACCTTCACCCAGACCAGATCGTAGGTAGGGCCGTTGGCCTTTTCCTCCGCCGTCTTGGTTTGAGTTGTCGCGCCCATGTAATTGGCGTTGGCCTGCGTCATCTCCTGCAAGCGGTCGAAGGACATGAACGCGGCGGTGGCGAAGTTGTTATTCAGGGTGGAGCAGATGCCTGTCACCCGCAGGGTATACAGGTTGCTGGAGGGCAGTGCCCGTCCGTCGGTGTCAGCCTTCGGCTCGCCGGTCAGGCTGGAGGAATCGAAGGTCATGCGGACAGGCACCTCCAGCAGGTCAATCAGGGCGTTGCCATTCTCGTCTACCGCCAGCTTCCAGTCCTTCGCCTTGTTGGCAAGTCCGGCGGCCACATCGTCGGTAAACAGTACCTCCGGATGCAGGCGCGTGCCGTCCTCTGCCATAACGCCCCGCTCCGGCGTCAGCATGAAACGCTCCGCCGTGGTCATGTCGATGCCGTAGACACGCACCATGTTGACATAGTTGCCGGACACGATGTAGGCGGACTGCTGATAGACCGGCGTTACCGCCTCCACACCGTCGATGCCCCGGAACGCCTCCAGTGCCTTGTCGTTCAGCAGTGCCTTGCGCCCGTAATCGCCGGTGGCAGGCGTCACATCGATCTTTGTCAGGCTGCCCAGTGCCTCGATGCTCTCGCGGTACGCCTGCTCATAGCCCAGACCTACGGAGATCAGCACCACGATACACATGACGCCCACCGCCATGGATAGGGCTGTC
This sequence comes from uncultured Eubacteriales bacterium, assembly GCA_900551995.1. Classification (GTDB taxonomy): domain Bacteria; phylum Bacillota; class Clostridia; order Oscillospirales; family Oscillospiraceae; genus Vescimonas. Next base: position 60,727 of record URXW01000004.1, on the reverse strand, counting down.
AGCGCCGTGCGGGTCTTTCGCCGGAACAGGTTGGTGCAGCCGTAGCGAAACAGGTCTTTTGGCTTCATACATTCCCGTCCTTATTGCTTCCGTCGTGGGTCAGCGGCTTCTCCCCGATGTCCGGTGCGCCGCCGTCTGCGTCAAAGTCGTCGTCAAAATCGTCCAAGGCAGCGGTGTTTTCGGCACCGGGCCCGATCTCGCCGCGCTTATAGCGGATGATGACATAGACCACAATGCCGATCAGGATGAGCGCAAGGATCGCTATCAGCAGCCACAGCCACCAGCGGCTGCCTGTGCCGTCTTTATTTGCGTTGACGCTGTTGGCATCTGTATCCGCAGAGCTTTCCGCCACGCTCAGGGGCACGGAGATGTCCTGAGAATACGTCTCGCCGTTGGCGTCCTCATACTGGAGGATCATCTTGCCCACAAACGCGCCGATCTTGGAGAAGCCTACCGTTACATCGGCGCTGGTGGAGCCGCCTGCCAGCAGGTCGCCCACATAACAGGGGGTGGAGGCGGTCATGCCGTCCGTGGCCAGCACCCGGATATTCATAGCCTTGGCGCGGCCCATGTTGGTCAGCGGCACGGAGATGGTAGCTTCCTTATCCTTGCTGAGTGTGCCGTACACCTCCGGCGTACCGGCCAGAACATCCATCTTCTGGCTGACCGGCAGCATGATGTTCTGCGCCGCCTTACCGGCCACCGCCTCGGTGGTCTCATAGGTCAGATTGATGCCCAGCATGGCGGGGCCAACCTCCGCGTCCTGCTTGGCCATGATCTTGTATTTCAGGATCGTCGTACCGCCCGGCTTGATGGAATCGGCATAGGCGGTATCCGTGCCGCCTACGCACAGCGTCAGACCGGGGGAATTGGTGAATACCAGGCTGGAGATGATCTTCTTGGCCGTGTCATACTTGGAATTATTGATCAGGGTCAGGCGCAGCTCCGTCTCCTCGCCTGCCATCAGGCCGGATACCTCGGTATCGTCCACATACAGCTTATAGCTCTGCACCATCACCGACATGGCGGAGGCGTCATAGCCGTCGATCACAGTAAACTGCGTGGAAAAGGAGCCCTCCGCCGGGGCACTGTTCTCGAAATAATTTGCCTTGAATTTAATGGACTTGTTGCCGGAGGTGGCAAAGGGCGACACCGTGAAGGTGTAGTCCAGATACTTCACCTCGCCGCTTGGCCAGTAGTCAAAATACTTGCCCAAATTGGTGGAATCGATCACGAAGGGGAACTCGTCCAGCGCGGCAGAGACCACGGGATAGACCGTCACGCTGGTCAGGGTGCCGCCCACATTGATCACGGGGATCCGCATGGAGATAGTCTGATTGGGTGTGCCGGTAGGCACGGTATAGGAGCCGCCCGCGTTGGTACCCGCCACCTGAAGGCTGCCGAAGGAGGTGGTAACGCCGGACATATTGCCGTTGTCGGTAACGGTCACATAGGCGCTGACCTTGAAGGTCACGTCCTCGGTGATAGTGGTGCCGTTCACGGCATCCTCCCGCCACACGGTGGCATTGATCTTAAAGGGCACAGCATAACGGCCCTTGCTGGCGAACTCGCTGACCTTGAACTCGAACCACACCTCCGCCGTGGAGTTGTAGGACATATCCTTTAAGTGCTGCACATCGCTGGCGTAGATCAGCTCAAAGGGCCAGTTGGACACGCTGGCGTCGGTAGGCACATCGGGATAGATGTTGATGTTGCGCAGCATGTATTTCTCGCTGGGCAGATATTCCTTGTTGACCGCCAGCGGCAGCACGATCTTCACCACCTGACCGGGAACGCCTTTTGGGGACTGTGCGCCGGTATCCATCAGGATCAGGGCGTTGGCGTCGCTGGGGATGACCTTGATATCCGTGTTGGGCTTTTCGTCTGTAACCGAGACCCCGCTGACGCCGGCATCCTCTCCGTTTTCGTAAGACGTGTAAGCCTCAATGGTGCTGTCATCTATCACATCCTCTGTGACTTCTTCCGCCATAGCGACGGCGGGCAGCAGGGATACTGTCATCAATACGCAGATCAACAGGGCCAGTACCCGTTTTACCGTTTCTCTTTTCACTGTGCGTTCTCCTCTCCGGTGTGGTGATTTTCTATCTCTATCTTTCCGTCGCTGAAATAGACGGTACGATCCGTGTAACACTGCATCTGCGGGTCATGGGAGCTGAGGATGAAGGTGGTGTTCCTCTCCCGGAAGATCTCGCACAGCAGTTCCATGACCTCCTGGCCGGTACGGCTGTCCAGGTTTCCGGTAGGCTCGTCCGCCAGCACGATGGAGGGCTCCGTAATAATGGCTCGTGCGATGCTGACGCGCTGCTGCTGACCGCCTGACAGCTCCGCAGGCCGGTGATCTACGTGTCCGCGCAGTCCCACACGGCTCAGGGCCTGCCACGCCAGCCAGTTCCGTTCATCCTCCGGTACGCCTCGGATGGCCAGCGGCAGCGCCACATTCTCCAATGCCGTGTATTGGGGCAGGTTGTTGTAGCTTTGGAACACAAAGCCAATATAGCGGCGGCGGAACCTTGTCCGCTGCTCCTCGTCCATAGCCTCCAAATGATGCTTGCCTCGGACAATGATCTCACCCTCCGTGGGCGGCTCAAGGCCTGCCAGCATATTCAGCATGGTGGACTTACCGGAGCCGCTGCGGCCTGCGACACAGACAAATTCGCCTTGCAGCACGGACATGTCCACGCCATCCAGCGCACGAACCGTGTTGCCGCCAACGGTGTAGTGCTTCTTCAGCCCCACCGTCCTGATGATCGTTTTTCGTTCACTCATAGTTCTCTCTCGCTATCTCAAATGTGGAGGGCGGCAGCACATAGTTCCGCTCCTCCGCCGTCAGGCCGAATTTGATCTTGATGCGCTCCAGCTTCCGCACCCACGGGTCGCCCAGTGCCCACAGCACCAGGAACGTACACAGCCCATGGCAGAAGTCGAAGAAAAAGCTGGATAGATAGGCCGCGCCTATCGTCTGCCAGGTAAGGGGGCTTACATACCCGATGATGAAATACAGGTTCATGATCCAGCCGTACAAAAAGCCGGACAGGAAACCATAAAGGCACAGCCGCAGGGGCGCATGGTCGGTGAGCTGCCGCACAAAATGCAGCAAATCGCCCCGGTTCGTATTCGCCGGACACAGCCTGTCCCACAGCTTCGCCGTGAAGTGAGGGCGGTTCTTTTCCGCAAACACACCTGCATTTTGCAGGATACCCGCCAGAAAGCCCACCAGCCCCCATGTGAACATCTGCCATGGCGTCCACGGCCCTTGTCCGAAAATGAAGTTGCTGACAAAGGCGGTCAGCGCGCCGGTAAGAAAGCCCGCCTCCGGCCCGAAGGCCACCGCCGTGATGATAATGATGGCGGAGCAGGGCTTGAAGTTGGGCAGCGGGATGATCTCAAACACCGTGCGGCCTACCACGGCAATGGCCGCCATCACCGCGATAGGCACCAGCTCACGGGCCTGGGGCTTCTTCTTATCGAATACCAGTATGAAGGGGATGGCGGACGCCAGCAGGAACAGCAGGCCCAGCAGAATATCCGAGTTCAATATGATGTAGTCCCAGAAAGTGCGGGAACCCACCGGATTGACCGCGGGGCGGTGGCTGTGGTAATAGCCGAAGGCCACCATCAGGGCGGGCAGCACCAGAAGGATCACCCACGCGGCGGCTCTGGTTCTTTTGCTGACAAAGAGCTTCGACACGACGCGATCACCTCCTCACAGGTAATGTCCATGGGGAAGTGCTCCGCCGCGATACGGTTGGCGTCGGTGGTATAGAACCGGTTTCCGGCAAAGAAGTCGTGGGGCTCGCCCTCGGAGAGCAGCAGCCCGTCAAACATCAAGGCGCAGCCTGTGGCGTACCGGGCGGCGAATTCCACATCGTGGGTCACCACCAGAATAGACGCGCCCTCCCGGCACAGTGCCAGCAGCAGCTGCGCCAGCTCCGCCTTGGCATAGGCGTCCAGCCCCTTGGTGGGCTCGTCCAGCAGCAGCACCGTGGCCTCCCGCAGCAGCAGCTTGCCTACGGCAAGACGCTGGATCTCGCCGCCGGACAGGTCGTAGGGATGCCGCGCCAGCAGTGGCGTCAGCTCCAGCTTTTCCGCCATCTGCACGGCCTTGGCTTTGTCCTGTTCGGCACTGTCCAGCAGCTCCTTCTCCACCGTATCGGCCACAAACAGCGACCGGGCGTTCTGGGGTAGCATACACAGCCGCTGACCCTTCGCCAGCTTTACCTTGCCCCGATAGGGCTTTCGGAAGCCGGCCAGTGCCTGCATCAGCGTGGTCTTGCCCGCGCCGTTGCCGCCCAGCAGACACAGCAGCTCACCCTGATGAAGTGTTACATCTGTGCCCCGCAGGACATCCTTGCCCTTTTCGGTATAGCGGAACCAAAGCTCCTTGCCCTCTAAAACGGCGGGGTGCTTTGCTTCTTTCTCAGGTTTCGCGGTTTCAGGCGCGGAAGCCTCCGCCGTGATGGGCAGCAGCCGCTCCAAGCGGCGGCGGCCATCCCGCACCGTCAGGGGCAGATCGTCCGTTTGATCCAATTCGCTGAAGATGCGGACGGCGGCGGGGAGTCCGAAATAGATACGGCTCTTTTCCGCGCTGTCGGATAGCTGCCGCGCGATCTCAGCCGGCGCGCCGTCCGACAGGATGCGCCCCTGATCCATAGTCACCACACGGTCGGCGGCGGGGAATACCTCGTCCAACCGATGCTCCGTCAAAAGGATGGCCACGCCCAGCTCGCGGTTGATCCGCTGCACGGTGGCAAGCAGATTGCGGGCCGCCAGCGGATCCAGCATGGAGGTGGGCTCGTCCAGTATCAGCAGTTTCGGCCCCATGGCCAGTGCCGAGGCCAGATTCATCAGCTGCTTCTGGCCGCCGGACAGCTCCGTGGTCTTACTGCGGAACCACGTTTCCATGCCGAAGAAGGCGGCCATCTCCGCCACGCGGCGGTGGATCACCGGCACGCTCAGTGCCATATTTTCAAGGCCGAAGGCCAGCTCATGCCATACGAAATCTGTGACGATCTGATTATCCGGGTTCTGCTGTACGAAGCCGATCTCCGCCGCGGCGGTCAGCTCCGGCAGCTGGGAAAGGGGCGCGTCCTTATAAAAGGTCTCGCCGGCCCTTGCCCCCACAGGCAGCAGGCCGGGCTTGGCATGGCGCAGCAGCGTGGTCTTGCCGCAGCCGGAGGGGCCGCACAGCACCACATACTCCCCCTTATGTATCTCCAACGAGACATCGTCCAGTGCCCGCGTGTCAGCCAGCGGGTAGGAGAAGCTCAGGTGTTCAAACCGTAAGAGCGCCATCTGATGGCCTCCTTTGTTTCAAGAATACCGGGCAGGAACATCAGCACGGCGTAGAACGCGAACATGGTATAGCTGGCGCTGCCCAGCAGCACCGGCGTCATGGCGGGATAGAACTCCATATACCCGTGACCGAAGGCGCGGGCGGTAATGCAGACCCCTGCCACCGCCAGAATAAGACCCAGCGTCCGAGCGTCCCGGCCATCGAAGCGGAACAGGTGGAAGGTGGTGCGCCGCTTGGCACCATAGCCCCGGGCTTTCATGCTGTCCGCCGTTTCCACCGCCGCCTCCATGCTCATGGTCAGCAGCACCGACAGGTTCCGCAGGGTGCTGCCCAGCCTTTGCAGCAGCCGCGTACCTTCCTCCTGTAACATGGCCTGAGATTGCCGGATCTCGCGGCGGTTCTGCTGAAGCTGTGGGATGAACCGCAGCGTCATGGTGATCAGCAGCGACGTGCCGGGGAAGGGCTTGCCGAACAGGTACAGGAACTTATCGGAGGTCATGACCTCCTGATAGCAGGTAAACCACATAATGACCGCGCACAAGGAGCAGCCGGACACCAGACCGTAGCACACGGCTTCCAGCGTGTACCACAGGTGATTGATGGTAAAAAGCATGGTCACGCCCCGATGGTTGAATAGCGGATTGGCGAGGGCAATCAGCAGAAACATAGGCCCCACAAACCGCATGGTGTGGCCGTAGGCCCTCCAGCCCCGCAGCCGGATGGAAAACCAGCTGGCGCCGAGAAAGGACAGCACTACCGTGACTGGGTGCATACAGGCCAGTGTCAGGCCCAGAACCAGTACGAAGTACGCCATACTGACCGCCGGATGCAGGTTCCCGAAGAAACGCATCCGGGTATCACTCATTGTTTTTCTTCCAGTCCTCGGCACCTTCCATTCCGGCATCCAGATCAAGGCCAAGGTCGCAGGTGTAGTTCCACTCAATGACCTCGCCGGCCTTGACGAAGTACACGCCGCAGCCGTAGTTGGGATACCAGTCGTTGACACAGTACATCCAGCCGCTCCAGCGGCCGCCGTCGAACTCATAGAGGTTATTGATGCCATCCACATAGCAGCCACTGGAGGTACCGCCCCGATAGGACATGTGGATCTTATACTTATCGCAGACGTAGGACAGGACGTCAAAGACCGTGTCACCCTCCTCAATCTCCACCGTGGTCACCGGCAGGATCACGCCGGAGGCCGGGACGATGCCCGCCCACTTGCTCTCCAGATGCATACCGTTATTCACCGCCGTATCGCAGCGAATGGTAATGGTGACGGTGTTTTTCTTGCTTTCGGGCTTCTGCTCGGGAGTAGGCGCGGGGGTGTTGCTGTCCTCGCCCTTCTGGTCGTCCTTTTTATTGTCGTCCTTTTTGCCGCCGGAATTGGATGGATTGTTGGCGGTATCCTCCTCCGGGGTGGTAGAGGGCGTCTGGTCTGTCTTATTGCCCTTGTTGCCCTGCGGTGCATCTCCGGAGCCCTGGGCATAGAAATCCGCCACGCTGTCAGGCTTGCTTTGGGACGGGGTAGATGTTGTTTCCTTTTTGCCGAAGCTGAAGGCCTCCGTAAACCAGGAATACCACGGCTTTTCCTCTTCGGGTTGGTCGGTATCCTCTCCCACATAGTCCAGATCCAATTCGCCGCTATTGCCGGCAGTGCCGGTCTGGGCGCAAGCGCACAGACTCGACAGCATCATAAGTGCCAGCAGGAACGCGATGATATATCTCAGATTCTTTTTCATGTCAATTCTCCTTCAGCCGTTAGGGCTGTTGATTTTGAGGATGCGGGAGGGGCCGGCAAACCCCTCCCGCTATGGAAAAGACAACGGCATTTGCCGTCTCGACTTGCCTTTTGCGGATTTGAGGATGGGGGACGGGGCGGCTTAAACCCCGTCCCCCTATGGAAAGCTGACAGTCTCCGTTCAGACTGTCTCGGCTTGACTGGGGTTAATTGCTGCGGATATTGTATCAAGTGCGGCTTCAGCGGAGGTCTCTGCCAAGGTGAGAGCCTTTGCTTCAGCCTCCGCCTTCTTCTTCGCCGCCCATTCAGCCTTAGCAGCCCGCTCCGCACGCTTTTTGATAGCCTGCTCCTTCTTTCGCTGCTCGGATTGCTCCAGCTTGCGCTGCCGCTTCTGCCTTCGCTCTTCACGGAACAACGGTTCTTGCTTCACCTTTTCCGCCTTATAGCGAGCGGTGTCGCGCAGCTTGCGCATGGAACGAGGCTGCGGCAGCCTTGCCGCCGCCATCGCGGCTGCCCAGCTGCCAAAACGCTGCTCAATAAATGTACCGCCATCCACTTCGCTGGGGGATGGGCTGTGACCCAGCGAGATGGCACACCGGCTCAGATACCGCGCCAGCTGCGGCAGCGGCGTATCTGCGTTTCGCTCGGCAAATGCTTCGTCACGCGCTTCCAGTGCTGCTACAGCCCTTTTGACTATTTGGTTTTGCGCCCACGCCTGAAAATCAATGGGGCGTCCGCCGCGTTGAGACATAGTAACACTCCTCCTTATTACGAAAAAATGCCGGACAAACCCCTTCTCAGGGGATGACCAGCGACATTTTGGCAAGAAAAAACGCTGACAAAATCCGTCAGCGCACGCTCCTGCCCTCGTCACAGCGAGAGAGCGCCACTGTGTACCAAAGATCCTTGACCGTGCAATTCTCCTGCCCTCGCGCCACAAGGCTTTCGCCTTTCGTACATGATCTACCTTCTCAGAAGATTCCTCCCAATGGCGGTATTACCCAACAGCTTTCGCCGCTTCGACCATTTCCTTGCGCTCACAGTGCCGTCCGCAGAGGGTTTCTAACCCAAATTCCTTTTAGGCTGCTGCCTGATCTTTTGCATATAAAAAGATCTTTACGACCAACACAGCCACACGGTGTCACCGGATCATATTTACTTGTCTGTTGCAAATGAATGATGCTGCTGCGGTTTGTGCATACTGCAAAGTGTCAGCACACGCTCTGGGTATTTCGTAAATCATATACAATTCACGACAGAAAAGTTACCGCAATTTCATTCTTCACTATACATTGACTTGCTAAAAAAGTCAATAAAAAATGCAGGAAAATTGTGAAAAAGCAAGAACCCTCTGAATTACAATTCAAATTGCTTCATATTGTTTCCATCATCTGGAAGTTCAAAAGAAAGGATACCACGGCATCTTGTTTATTGCCGTCACAAACACCGTCAGAAAGAAGGGAAGATTACTATGCCACGTCGCGGAGAGAACATTTACAAACGGAAAGATGGCCGGTGGGAGGGTCGCTATATTCGTGGCCGAACACCTGCCGGCAAGGCGGAATATGGGTATGTTTATGCCAAGAGCTATGCCGCCTGCCGTGAGAAGCGGCGAAGGATAGAAGATGCGCTGCCACAGAAGCCTATGTTGACAGGTGAAATGTCGGTATGTCAGGCAGCAGAAGTCTTCCTGTCCGAGCGCCGCGGCGCACTGAAGGCCTCAACGATTGGGCGTTACGAGTATATGATACGGCACTATATTGTCCCTGAAATTGGAACGATCCTGCTGCGTGATCTGACGGCGGAAAAACTTTCTGTATTTTTTTCGCGGCTGCAAGATAGAGGTTTGTCATGCAAGAGCACAAGGGATGTTGGCGTGCTGCTGAAAACAATTTTCAAAGTTGTGAAAAAGAAATGCCATTGCGACTGCCCCGGCAGGGATGTGGAGCTGCCTGCATATCGAAGCAAAAAGGTCGAGGTATTTGCTGACCACGAAATAGCCGCGCTGGCGCAGAAGGTATTGGATGCACCGGACATCACGGGACTTTGTGTCCTTCTAATCCTGAACACCGGGCTGCGCCTTGGTGAGATCTGCGCTCTACGCAAAAGTGACATTGACTTCCGTTCAGGCTTTCTGCGAATTGAGCGCTCGGTTGCCCGTGTGCGGGATGCTTCCGGAACACATTTGGTGGTTCAATCCCCTAAAAGCAGCAGTTCTGTACGTCTTGTGGCAATTCCCAATGATATGCTGGAGTTGTTGAAAACAGCCACGCAGAATATTCAAAAAGATAACTACCTGCTGACCAATACGAACACGCCAATGGAGCCGCGCACACTGCAATACCGGTATCGGAAGCTGTTGGAACGCTGCGGTACCCGCTATCGAAATTTTCATGCTATGCGGCATACCTACGCGACACGGTGCATGGAAAGCGGCGTGGACATCAAGAGCCTCAGCGAGCTGCTGGGCCACGCTGATATACGGACGACATTACAGACCTATGTGCATTCCTCTCTGGCACATAAAAAGCAGGCGGTGCAGAGTATATGCTTTCTCCCGATTGAAAGTACGTGGGGCAGTTTAACTCCGTCAAAAATTCCGTCAGAGATGCCGCAAAGCGATGCGCTGCAAAGACGCGCAGACGCAGGGGTCGTGAATTGTATATGATTTACGAAAAACGAACTATTCCTCATGCAGCCGTAGGCATCTGTGCCTACGGCTTTTTTATTTTGCAGGCAAGGCGCGATCCGGCTTGCTGCGTCGTGAACAGGGGCTAATCATCCTGTTATCAAGACCGTCTGGGATAGAACTGTTCGCCGACCCACTCTGCGGTCAGCTCTTTCGGATGCAAGACCAGCGTGGGCGTATGGTTCTCCGCAGCATAAGCGAAGGCTTTGTTTTCTGCGTTGTCTGATGCTGACATATCCGCATCATGGACATATAGTACCACATCGGCAAGGTCGATGATCTTCCTATAGGCTTGCAGCTGTGCATCCGGCGTACCCACGGGACACACAACAGAAATATGGGTGCATTTTTCCAGCATAGTAAAATAGCGTTCCCGCAGATACGGCGCCCACTTTGTGGCTTGTTCCTCATGTGGTGTATAGCAGAAAAGCATCAGGTCTTGATCGGTGGTTTCCCGCAGACCATTGACGATCTCGGCTGCGTACAGACCTACGCCGCAGTCGCAGGCGGTCAGAAACTGTGTCACACCGCGCTGGCGCAGCGCCATAACCTGCTGCGCCAGTTCGATTTTCATTTTCCGGCAGCCACTATCTTCTTCATCAAACCCCCATGGAAAGCGCATGGGTGCTTGCCCTATGACTGCACAACGGTATATACGGCAGCCTTCTTCCAAAGCAGTCACACCCTCACAAAGATTATTGTCGCAATAAATAATACGACAATAGTTATTAAAATGCAACGATTTTCCAAAGTATAATAAACGAAAAATCTAAGGTGGTGAAGTTGTGACAGATATTCTTGAAATCATCAAGCAGAATCGTGAGGCACGGGGATGGTCGGAATATCAGCTTGCTGAACGCTCTGGCCTGCCACAGTCTACCATCTCCTCGTGGTATAAAAAATCTATGACGCCATCGTTTGCATCGCTTGAGAAGATCTGCGATGCTTTCGGTGTTACATTGTCGCAATTCTTTGCGCAGGACGACATTCGTGTGGCTCTGACTCCCGCGCAGCGTGAGATGTTGGATAAATGGAATTGTCTGACATCAGTGCAGCAAGCAGCTTTGGCAGCACTCATGGATACGATGATATGAATGGATAAGCCGGTTCTCGCGGCGAAGAAGTGTTTTCCACCTGTAAGCCCCGGCAGCTTTTCGCTACGATGGCCTTGCACTTGAGGTCATTACGTGTTGAGGACGGAGCAGAGCAGGCGCGGGATGGGCGATCATGCCCAGCGGAGCATATCAGCGTGGCCGTGACCCCCGACAAAATCTTGAAGGGGCGAAACGCAAATAAACCGATGAAAAAAGATGAAGGGTGTATCAGCTGGTACATCCTTCATCTTTTTCGCTATTCTTCTTTTGCTAATGTTTGCGTATGCAGGAACACATCCATCAGCATTTTCCCATCCTCGCGGTCACTCCACCAGTACGGGCGCAGAAACAACAGAGCATTCTCCAGCCAAACATAATCGTCCTTGGTCAATGTATGACTTTGAAGCCCTGCACTGATTCTGATATACGATTCTCTTACTTTGGCACTGGCACAGTCACGCACAAGATAGCCGTTGAGAAAGCCGGTGATGACAGATATTTCCTCATCCGTATAAAACATGGCGTCCCTCCTGAATTCAATCGCACAGGACAGAGTATAGCATATTTTCTTTGCATCCACAAGCAGTCCCGCCTTTTCTGGCCTTACTGTAGCAGGCGGCGCACGGAAAGGCAAAACAGGATACCGAGCTTTCGCCCGCACATATGTGCAACTATGAGCTGTATAAAACAGTAGGTCGCGGCAACGCCGCGACCTGCTGTACCATTATGAGAAAAACAACTTGTCGGTTGATTCGTCCAGCTTGACCACGCTCAAGTCGATGAAGTCATCCAGCGACGGCGCGGAACGCCGCAGGTATTCGTGTCCTCCATCCACAGCACAGGCACCGCACGAGCATATTTTGAGGTCGTGTGTCGAGGTAGATTCTATAACATCCCCGCACTTTCTGCATTTGATGGCGTTTTTGATAATCATGTCGTTCTCCGTATCCTCGGTTCATACAATTCAGGCGCACACGCACAATCGAATTCGTGTGCCGCGCAGGGCGGGAAAAGTGTGCAACCATTGCACACTTTTCCCGCGCCTCAGTCACGCGCTCTGCTGCACGAAGATGCCCTCCTCATCCCATGTGACCAACCGGAAATTGTAGGGACGGCCATCAGGCGCGGACAGCCCATTGAGGATGTCCAGCAGCTCCCGCACCTCAGGCGGGTGATATCGCGCGATAAGAATTGCCTCATCCACAGGCTTGTTGTCCAGCGCACAGCCGTCCACATACATACGGAGCTGGTATAAATCCAACGCCTTCGTCTTGCCCGCCTTGGCTTCATAGATGGTCACGCCATTGACGCAGCCCACAAACAGGTCTACTTTCGCCTTCAGCCCGATTTTCTGAAATACCGGCTCCTCGCGGCTCACCCGCAGGGCATCGGGGTTGCTCTCGCACTTAGCTGCCAGCTCCTTGACGTAGCGGGCTTCAATGGTGTCCGCGTCTTTGGGCGGTGCAGGGACATAGGTTGCGATCCAGCGGAACAGCTTGTTCAGGCGCGGGTCCGCTTCACAGAAGGACGTCTTTGTATTCTTGGTGGCAGGCAGTGCGGCGGAATTGTCCGTAATCAGGTCCACCTGCACCAGAAAGCGGTTCTGGCTGGGATGAATAGCCTCGCCCCAAACACGGTCGAACAGTCCGTGCTCAATGGCGCGCCCGTTGATGCGCAGCTCTACACCGCTGGAGGCCATGTTGCCCTTATAGTAAATGGCATTGCTCTTGGTAGGGAGGATATTCCCATACCGGCAGTGGATGGTCAGCTGTCCGCCGCCCAAATCATAGGGGACATTCTCCAGCCGTTTCATGGTTCCCTCCTCCCATGTGGGCTGCAGGGGCTTCAGAATGTGGCACTTCTCTGTGCCGCCGTTGACCTCCAGCACCTTCATTGTGATGCTCGTATCTGCCAGCACGCCGGCGTAGATATACCGAAGTTCCTCGATGGCATACATCACGAGATGGTGGAAATCAGACTGCGCCGCCTTGCGGTCGGGCTTCACCGTCTGGAACTTTGCCATGGGGCAGCGGACGGTAACAGCGGTGCCGGTCGGGTAGGGCAGACCGCCGGCACCAGGGTAAAAGAACACCTTCATGGGCTGGTCTTCCTCAGACGTACCCATGGAATAGGGTGCCGTGACCTCGCGGTACTGGTTGGCAGCCGCGTCCTTTTTCGTCCGCGTCCGGATGCTCCACTGCTGGCTGGGGCTGCTGTCGCAGGACGCCAGCGCGTGTTTCAGCCCGAAGCCATGCTCGTTCAGCGGCGTCTGCGCCCCGTCCCGACAGGCGATGGTCAGCGCACTGTCCAAATTGGTGATGCCCGTGCCGCCGTCCACCACGCCGATCTCCACCGCATCGCCCAGATTCTCGAAGGACACCACAATCGTCATGGAGAGGTCGGGGTCGTCGCTGTTGGCACGGAGATTGGAAATCGCATCGTCTGCCAGCTCGCAGATAGCCTGCGCCGCGCTGTTGAAATTGTCACCGATACCCGCGAAAAGTCCATATCCGGTGGGATTGTTATGGATAATCTCTTCCGCAATGGGGTTGTTGTTCCTGTTTTCCATGGTTAAAGCTCCTTTCCGTTACTTTGCGCTGCGTGTAACAGCGTCCCGGCGAATAGCGTCTGCGACGATGCGCAGCAATGACTGCTGGCGGATGACCTCCCAACAAAAGCACTCAATCAGGGTGTCAGGCGTCACGCGCAGGTCAATGCAAACCTGCAGCAGCTCCATCCAATCGTCCTCGGTCATCTCCACTTCGATGGTGTTCTTTCTGTTTTCGTCCATGTCCGTACTCCTTTGTTTTTGATAAACAAAACACCGTGCAGGAAATACCTACACGGTGCGTCGGAAAACGACAAGGAAACGGAGTATCCGTCCGCAGGGAGGACTTGCAAATCCCTTGAAAATAGGGTATACTTCTCCCTGCGGTGCGGAATTTTTCCGTTGTGTAGGTGGTTGCTTCACCTGCGCAGGTCATAGGGAGTTGGCGCTCCCTGTGACTGCCGTTGTTTTGTTTTCTATAGCTATTATATCATATTGGGGACAATATTCAATTGGCAAAGTCCACAAATATTGGGTACATTATATGTGCAACTTGTATATTGAACCCAGTATAGCTTTTCGGTTAAAATAGTACTGAACTGATATAGCTTAAGGAGGCCATTATGGCAGTTTCAAAAGCGCAGCAACGCGCTGTGAATAAGTACGTCAAGAACAACTATGATGAAATAAAGCTCCGCATGCCCAAAGGCAAGAAGGAAATCATTCAGGCGCACGCGGCACAGCGCGGCGAGTCCGTCAACGCCTACATCAACCGCGCCATCGACAAGGCCATGAGCGAGGACGATTCCTCTACCTGAACAGACAAGGCAGGTGATCTGCGCCATCGGCGCAGATCACCTGCTTCTTTAAGAGCCTCTTTCCTGCAGCACCTTACACATGGTATAGTGGCGGTACTGGAGGTGCGATGCGGATGAAGACAACAATAACCTTTGAATTGGAAACCAACATTAGGGAGCAGCTGGCGGCCATCTGCTCCCGATATAATCTGTCGCTTGAAGAGGCATTTACTTCTTTTGCAGAGGTCGTCGTCCAAGCGGGAAGGCTTCCATACGACATGGAAGTGCCTAACGCGGTGACTCAGGCAGCGATGGCTGCCGCTGAGAAGGGCGAGGGGCTGTCCGGCGCATTCGACTCCGCGCCTGAACTGATGGCCGCTCTGGGCTATACACAGGGCAATTCGAGACGCTACACGCTCGAAGAACTGGACAACGAAGAAAAGGATGCCGAGATGAGCCGCTGCAACTCGTCCGTGGACTTTGAAGCCTAACAACGTGCCAAGATGAAGGGCATCCCCGTGACACGCTGCGATGCAGAGAGCGGGGTTGCTTATTTGCAGGGATTGTGCCACCAACTATCGTATCAAATTTCCGCCAATCGTCGGAAAAATATTTCGCCAACTATCGGAAAACCATTGCATAATCCATAATCAGTGCATATAATAAAGCTAACGCAAAGGAAGGCGAGGTATCCCAAATGAAGAATTACAGGAAAAGAATTGCTGACGATATTCTGATGCGGAAGCTGGAAGGCAAAGGTGCGGTGCTGATCGAAGGCCCTAAGTGGTGCGGTAAAACCACAACTGCGGAGCAGCTTGCAGCCAGCATTTTATATATGGACGACCCGGAAAAGAAAGCGCAGAACATCACGATGTCCGAGTTGAACCCCAAGCGGCTGCTGAAAGGCGCGACACCGAGACTGATTGACGAGTGGCAGCTTGCTCCAAAGCTTTGGGATGCCATTCGCTTTGAGGTTGACCATCGCGGCGAGTTGGGACAATTTCTCCTCACCGGGTCTGCCGTTCCCGCCGATACCAAGGAGATTACACACTCCGGTACGGGGCGTTTTACATGGTTGACGATGAGGCCGATGAGCCTATATGAATCCGGGGATTCAACAGGTGAAGTCAGCATAAAAGATCTGTTTGAGGGAAATACGGAGGTAGATGGAAGTTCAGATTTAAGTATTGACCGTCTGGCTTTCCTCGTGTGCCGGGGCGGTTGGCCGCAGGCTGTGGATATGCGCGATGAAATTGCTTTGGATCAGGCGGCTGATTACTATGATGCAGTTGTACACTCGGATATTAACCGTGCCGACAATGTACAGAAGAATCCAGAAAGAGTTCGCAGGCTCATGCGCTCCTACGCAAGAAATCAAGGAGGCCAGGTGCCGAATACGGTGCTTGCACAGGATATTTCGACAAACGACGAAGTGGCGATCAGCGAAGAAACGGTTGCTTCCTACGTAAATGCGCTCAGAAAAATCTTTGTTGTAGAGGATATGCCTGCATGGAACCCCAATCTACGCTCCAAGACTGCGATTCGCTCATCAGATACCCGGTACTATGTTGATCCGTCTATTGCTGCTGCCGCTCTAGGCATCGGCCCGAACGATTTGATCAATGACCTGAAGACATTCGGCTTCCTCTTTGAAACACTTTGTATCAGAGATCTTCGCGTTTTTGCCGATGCTTTGAACGGAGAGGTTTACCACTACAGAGATAAAGACGGACAGGAATGCGACGCCGTTATTCATTTGAGAAACGGGAAATACGGGCTCGTTGAAATTAAGCTCGGCGGCGACAGGCTCATTGAGGAGGGCGCGAAAAGCCTGAAAGCGATGGCTGAAAAAATTGATACCGATAAAATGAACGCGCCCGCCTTCCTGATGGTCTTGACCGGAACCGGCGATTTTGCCTATCGCCGTCCGGATGGCGTGTGTGTCGTCCCTATCGGTTGCCTGAAAAACTGATGCCGCAACACATCTGCGCGGTTTTCGTGCAGATATGAGCAAAACTCGCTCATAAAATGTGATAACGCTTGAAAAACTCGTTCATTTTTTGTGGCTTCGATTGAGGTCAAGGCGAAAAACGGCACGGCAAAATCCCTTCGTACACTGATTGCCAGTGAGAAGTATGACGACATCCACTGCGGCATCAAGCTCACCGGCGGCAATATCGGCTTCAGCGATGACATCTACACATTTCCCTATTTCTGCACTTTCCTGCTGAAACGGTATTTGGCAGAGGCAGACCTGTGAGATACCTCTCAGACACGCGGTAAGCATCTTCCGCTCCCATGCCTGACCGACACAACCTACGAAAGCTGAAGGGCCGGTGATCTGCGCGACTGCGCGGATCACCGGCTTGTGCTTTGCTCGCAGGCGGCTTCATAAAAAGCGTCTGCGGCGGAGTCCTTCCCGCCGCAGACATACGCCTCATATTCGTCCTGTCGCTCATTCGCAGCCGCCTCGCGCTTACGTGCGCCATACAGCCGATTGCTCCTACAATAGTCGCAAGTACCATGGTTGCGGCAGTTAAAGCACACCGCCTTCGCGCCGTGGTATGGCTTGCGGTGTTCCCGCCCAGATACGATAGCCTTCTCCAAGCCCATGTAGTTCACTCCTCTCGATGTCCTTAACAATGGTTCCCGGATATATTATAACACGTCCAGCAAACGGAGGGTTCGAGTATTTTGTGACCAGCGTGGCACCTCAGGTGCGGGACGCTGCTTTCCTTGGCACTGCCGCCGGAGCAATGGGACGCGGCTCTGCACGAAGCTCGTGAGGACGAAAGTGCTGGTCGTGCCCGAGCTATGTAGAAAACGCGTCTCGCGTCGAATAATGTTAGATTTACAAAAATATTCGTGTCATTTTTTGCGAATATTCAACTTGGTATTGTTGATTTTTACATGAATATCTGCTATACTATGGTCAGCACCTTTAAGGAGGACTGCTTATGTATAGAAAGATTATGGGCTTCTTAGAAGCGTGGAAAGAAAACGAACACCGCAAGCCCCTTATCTTACAGGGCGCAAGACAGGTCGGAAAGACCTATTCCATTCTGGAGTTCGGGCGCACCCACTATGAAAATGTGGCATACTTCAACTTTGAAACCAATCCAAAGCTGAACGAAACCTTTGAGGAAAACATCAGCCCCGATTATCTGATACCGATTTTGTCCCATATCGCAGGTCAGACCATCGTAAAAGAAAAAACGCTGATAGTCTTTGACGAGGTGCAGCTCTGCGAAAGGGCTTTGACCTCCCTCAAATACTTTTGCGAGGACGCCCCAGATTACCACATCATTGTCGCAGGCAGCTTGCTCGGGGTTGCGGTCAACAGGGCAAAATTCTCTTTTCCCGTAGGAAAGGTCGATATGAAAACACTTTATCCTATGGATATGGAGGAATTTATGTTGGCACTCGGCGAGGGCGATTTGGTAGAGCAGATTAAACAATGCTTTCAAACCGATACGCCGCTTCCCGTTGCCTTGCACGACGCCGCAATGCAGCTTTACCGTCGGTATCTTGTGGTCGGCGGTATGCCGGAGTGCGTGATGCAATTCGCTGAAACAAAGGATTATATCCTTGTCCGCCATACGCAGGATACGATACTTGTAAGCTATCTCAACGATATGAGCAAGTATAACAGCTTGAATGAAATTAAGAAAACCAGACTTGCTTATGACAACATTACCGTTCAGCTCTCAAAAAAGAATACCCGTTTCCAATATAAGCTGATTAAGAAAGGCGGACGGGCTTCCGAATTTGAAAACGCAATTGAATGGCTTTGCCTGTCTGGTATCGTGTCACAGGTATACAAGGTGGAGCAAATCAAAAAGCCCCTTGAAAACTACCGTGATATTGATGCGTTCAAGATTTATGTGTCTGACTTAGGACTGCTTTGCGCCAAAAAGGATTTAGCCGCCAATGACATTCTCTATATGGTCGAGGAAATTAACGACTTCAAGGGCGGTATGGCGGAGAACTATGTTAATGTGCAGCTTACCATTAACGGCTACCACACCTACTATTGGGAGTCCGAGCGTGGGGCTGAAATTGATTTTATCATTCAGCGTGACGGGCAGCTCATTCCCATTGAGGTCAAGTCTGCCGACAACACCAAAGCCAAGAGCTTAAAGGTCTATATGGACACCTACAAGCCCGCTTATGCAATCAAGCTCTCTGCCAAAAACTTCGGCTTTGAGGACAACAAGAAAATCGTTCCTCTCTATGCCGCGTTTTGTATCTGAGCCATTTCCTTGTGAAACTTATCGCGGCACAAAGCCAGTCGGACGGCTTGGAAGAAGTGCTCCTGCGAGGATCCACCTCGCAGGAGCACTCTTTTGCTTCAGGTGTCGGGAGAGCAGTGTGCGGCAGCGTGCCGCCGGAAGCCTCAGACGAGGCGCAGTAGGCGCGGAACTGCCCGTGTGCGAGAAACTATACCCAGCTCTGCGGCATGGCCCAGCGGGGCTCTGAGGGGGCTTTGGGGGGTCTGCGAAAACCCGCCGTTTCGTGCAGCAGCAAAGTCATCTCTCCTGCCGTTTCGTGCAAATATCGACATATTTAACTTGCCTTTTCGTGCAGGCCTGTGCTAAACTATGGAAAACAGCACGACTTTGAAAGGCAGGAGGAATCGGTATGCTGAAGCGGAAGATTTATGACGACCTCGTTGCGTGGAAGCAGCGAAGCGGCGGAACGACAGCGCTGCTGATTGACGGCGCAAGGCGCGTTGGCAAGAGCTTCATTGCCAAGGAGTTCGCAGAAAACGAGTATAAAAGCCACATCATTATTGATTTCGGGAATGTCCCGAAGGATGTATTGGATATCTTTGAAAATGACAGCACCGACCTCGATATGTTTTTCGCCAAGCTGTCCGTTTTCTTCGGGGTCCAGCTCTATAACAGGGAGTCCCTCATCGTGTTTGATGAGGTGCAGCAGTTCCCCCGCGCACGGCAGCTCATCAAATACCTTGTGGCGGATGGTCGCTACGATTATCTGGAAACAGGCTCTCTCATCCGGCTCAAGAAGAACGTCAAGGACATTATCATCCCATCGGAGGAGGAACATCTGGAGATGTTCCCCTTGGACTTTGAAGAATTTCTGTGGGCACTGGATGATGAGGTCACCGTTCCGTTTATCCGGCAGGCATTCGAGGCGCAAAAGCCCTTGGGTCAGGCGGTGCATCGAAAGGTTATGAATAGCTTCCGGCAGTACCTGCTGGTAGGCGGGATGCCCCAGTCCATCCTCGCCTACCTGAATGGGAAGGACTTTGCCGCTTCCGACATGGCGAAGCGAAACATTCTGCGGCTCTACCGCGACGATGTCGCCAAGTTCGCAGAGGGATACGAGGATAAGGTCTATGCTGTTTTCGACGGTATTTCCGGTCAGCTATCCAAAAAGGAAAAGAAATATCGGCTGAGTTCGCTGGGTGAAAATGCACGTTTCCGTTCCTATGAGGATTCCTTTATCTGGCTGAACGAAGCGATGGTAGTCAATACCTGCTTCAACGCCACCGACCCCAATGTAGGGCTTGCCCTCAGTGCCGACCACGCCACGCAGAAATGCTATATGGCAGACACGGGGTTGCTGGTGACACAGACATTCATGGACAAGGGCTATACGGACAACGAGCTGTATAAAGCCATCCTTTTTGACAAGCTGGACGTAAATGAGGGTATGATTTTGGAAAACATGGTGGCGCAGATGCTCCGATGCCGCGGACACAAGCTCTACTTCTACTCCCGCTGCGATAAGGAGCATCGGGAAAACCATATGGAGGTCGATTTCCTGATTGCCGAGGGCAAAAAAATAGCCCCCATCGAAGTGAAGTCCGGCAGCTACCGCAGCCACGCATCATTGGACAAATTCCGCGCAAAGTTCTCCTCGAAAATCGGTGAGAGCTACATCCTTTACACTAAGGATGTTATGCGCTCCGATAACATCCTTCATCTGCCCATCTACATGGCAATGTTTCTGTAACCATATCCAGCCGACTGCCATCTTTGCGCGGGGTGATCCGCGTAGCGGATCACCCCGCGCCTTCAGCAGAGGCCAGAAGGAAATCTATTTCTTCACCGAGGGCCGCGCGATAAAAGGCCATTTGATGCGGAAAGCAGAAAACAGTGATGGGCTTTCCCACCTGCATCAGTGCCGCATTTTCCTTCAGCACGTGAATCGTTATCAGCGGTCCTATTGTGATGTAATTGCCGGTAACCGGGTCTATCAGCGGGCATACCGTAGATATTCTCGTTGCCGCGTTTCCCGGAATCGTACCCTTCTCCGTGTTCTTCGCATAGCCGGCCTCGCTTATGCTTTCACTGCACGCTGCCTTTAATTTGTGGTAGCCCCAGTTTTGGATATATTCCAAATCTCTCATCCCCTCCCGGCTCATCGGCACGACATAGCGCATACCCCGCGGCACCACCTTGCCGGGTTCCATGGCAAGTGTCCTGCTCAAATCGCGGGGCTTGCGAACCAGCAGAATACAATCGTGCCCCATATCCTTTGCGGTATGCATCCCTCTGAGGACAAAGTCGTCAAAGAGTGCTCGCTCCTTGTTCACCACGCTCGTGCCCCATGACAGTCCCCCCTGCGGCACGACGTATACGGCTGCCGGCATACCGCCGTGCACAACAAACCCCACATACCGGGCAAAGCGTGCAGCCATGCCGTTACCCAGAATGTCCCTCTTTATCTCCAGTACATTGTAGAAGCTGCGGTCATTGCGAGCATCCAGCGGCGGTAAAATCTCCGCAAGGCAGCTTGCTAACGAGGGCTTTCCCTCTTTCATGTTTTCATCGAATACAAGAGGGCGGGTCTCGTAGCCTGCTGCGATAAAAAAGCAATTGGCTCCACTTAGATCCAGCCGCCTGTCCAACGGAATTCGCCGCGTGCAGCTGCCGCCTTTCAAATTGACCCGCCCAACGATTTCTTTCGGCACGCTTGCCAGCCACGGAAAAAGTGATGCGCCATGCGTAAGCAGAAACAAAAGCCCTGCATTTGTGAGGCCGCAGACATGGCGCATCCGCGGGCGGTTTCTTCCGTCGATCCGCACCGTCACCTCGACAGTTTTGTCCTCGATGAGACCCTTGTCTTCCAGCTCGCGTATCGTGCGAACTCCTGCGTCAGCCGTCCGCGCAAAAATAGCAAGGTCATCGCGGCGCACCTGACCGCAAAGGGCGAGTGCGCACAGCATACTGATTTTTATTTTAGAAGGCGTATACATTGTGGTGCTCCTCTCCTCAGTTCTGGTCAGCCGCCCCCTGAATGAGCCGTATCTTATAAACAGTTTACCCTTTTATTCGGGCGGCTGTCATGTGGGTAAAGTATCTTCCGAATTGTCCTATTCGTACAGAGACATTGGCTTTTCCGCCCTTGCAAAACTGCAAAACCCTTGTGCTTCAGCGGGTTTACAGGTCTGCCGACTTGTCTGAAATGCGGCATCCGGAATGACCGTGTATTAGTGTGCAAAACACTCTCACCGGGGTGTGATGAATATGGGGTCAAATATCCATTCGGCTCCGCAGTCGCGCCGTCCACATTTCGATAATATGTTCAGGCGTGGGGAGTACGCCGTCCATCGCCGAAACCGTGATGTATGTCCCTGCCGGGAGGAGCTCGGATGCCCTCGTAAAGAAGCGGAAGTCCGCATAAAATCCATCATCGCCAGCCTCGAAATAAGAGCAAATCACGTCGGTAATCGACTTAGTATTATGGTTATCGGAGTCCAGATGTGGGGCAGCTGTATCCCTGTAAATGAAGAGATAGGTAATGCATTTCTTTGCGATTTTCGGCAGCTTTTCTTTCACAGAAAGCACTGACCCGCGCACAGTTTCCACAAACATCGGCGTGTCAAAGATAGCGCGCTTCTGCCCGCTATTGATTACACCATGGGCGCGGATGGAGGGCAGCATAGGCATCCGAACGAGCAACATATTTCCCTCGACAAAAGCGTCAAATGCATGTATTTCACGAGCAATTTTCCGGTAGAGCTGCGTGCATATTTCATCCGAGGGCAACGTTTCATCTGTGCCTAATCCTGCCCTGACCGCGTCAATTTTGCCCATGAGCGTGAGCGTTCTCAGGAGGCTCCAATACGTGTTATTGTCCAATTTTTCAATGGCACTTTCCACCTCTCTTGCCACTGCCTCAGCATATTCCTCATCAGCGAATTCGGCGTTTGCCATCCGTTGAACGGACTGCATTTCAGAGAAAAATCGTATCAATGCCTGCCCGATTTTTTTGTTTAGCGTAAGCAGATTCTCAGCGTCATCATTGATGTTCCGGGTCAGCAAGCGCAGCTTAAACATCGCCTCAGGTACGCGGTAAGCGGTGTGCTGCGCACCGTCTGTGCGGTTCGAAGCTGCCGGCGTACTGGGCTTCACAGGCGGTAAAATGGGGGCAAATTGCATGTTGGAAACCTCCCTGGCATTAGGCACATGTCCCCTTTGGGACTGTGCCAGACACGTTGTTTTGGGGCAGCAAGTTTTTCCCGTTGTAGATCACTACCATAGAAGGAAACGGCGCAGGAGCAGAGACATTTCCGTCTTCATCCGTGAACCGCAGACGCCCACGAATAAAGCGAATTTCCGCTTTTCCGTAAATGTAATCGTGAAAGTATGCCGTATCTGTCCGCGCGGGGATAAGTAAAATAATTGGATATCCACAGCGCGCCTCTTCAAACGCCTTCCTCACCCATTTACCGATCTCTCTTCCGTAGGGCGGGTTGCAAAATACTGCACCGCCACGGTCCCAGCTCTGCGAAAGTCCATCCGTTTCAGGGGTATAGAACAACGCGCACTTTGCCGTTTTATCTGTCGCAGCGGGGTCAAGCACGAAGTTAAACTCGCTATCCAATTTGTCAAAAAAGTCCTGCGGCGTGCACCAGCACATGTTTTTGGAGGATAACAATACATTGTTCATTCTGCACACCACCTCTCCTCGTTCAGATATGCGCAGATACTTCCTTCATCCCGTTTTCTTCGACTTTTCCGTTCGTGCTCAGGCTGATATGCAAGCCCTTCTACTGTAGACTGGCTCATACTGGACTTGCCCATATCAGCATAATATATAAGCCCTTCAAAAAATGAAACGGAGGCTGCGCACTTCTTCAGCTTCTCCACGATGCGCTTCGCACGCTGACGAAAAAGTAATCTGAGTTCACGGTCAGAAAAAAGCTCCTCCAATTTTCCTGCCAGTTCGCCGATGCGCTTCTTAACTGTGTTATAGCAGCGGTTCACCTTTTTTGCGATGGCACCGATGCTCCAGCCGAGGATATGAAACCGCATGATTGTGCGGTTTTCCTTCCTCCGCTTGGCCGCAATCTTTTCATCCCGCGCCTGGTTTTTGCTGCGCTTCGCCTCCCCTGTGGGCATAACGGAAATACCAATGGCAGTCTGCTCATCGGCGGTAAGATCCAATGTAGTTATAATGTAGGCATTTTTCATTTTGTAGTGCTTTTTTACTGCGGTTGACAGTAGAGACTGAACCTCGCGCTCGGATAGAGCTGGTTTCAATTGTGTGTTGGCCTTCAGTGCCAGTCGAAGAGCTTCTTCATTGGAGTATCCGGCCATTTGGCAGGCCGAGAACAAAATAAGCAGAAAATAGTCCCGATAGCCCTCCCAGTTTGTGCGCAGTTTCAGCAGCTTCAGCAAAGCATTTACACGCAGCTCTCCCGCAGCCTGTGCAGACGTAGGCATATAGCGGTAACAAGGCTCAGAAGTTGCTATACTCTTTCTTGGGTAAAACTGAAGATCCTTATATTCCTCTACGAGCGACATCCGAACAGAATGTCGTATTTCGCAGGTACAGTAATTATTTGCGTGAGTGTTAAATGTGCCTGGAATGCGTGTCAATCCTGCAATATTTGAACAATACCCCGAATCGACCGAGTAGCCAATGATCTGCAAGTCGGTGAGAAGATTTTGAATGGCATTTCCAATATGCTTTGAGATTTCGCTTGCCATAAAGCCAAGGCTCGCTGCACACTGGCCGATAAGCCAAATAAGATGGAAACCCCTTCCGCTGTAAACCACAATATTGGGCTCAGGAAGCTCGGTCCATATTTCAAGGCCTTGAGATAACAAGGACAGCGCATCTTCCGGATTTGGACAGTTTGAAGCTTTTTCGTGCGCATCAATATCTACCCAAATCGCGTTCAGCGCAAACAATTCACCAGTGTCCCATGTTTGTGCAGCTTTGAACTGCGCCTTTGTGATATAGTAGTCGGCATCAGCCGAGACATGCATCTGGGAGAGCCATTCTCCCACCTGCTCCGCAGGAACGCTCGCTACCGTCTCCATTGTAGATGTTCCCTTGGGGCGGCGCGCAATTGTCACTATGCCCTTATATTCGGGACGATCTGCTGCATAAATGAGGTCGGCGAAAGTCTTTACGTCGGCTTTGGGAGAATTGTGATTCGCTTGCTTGATGGGATATTTTGTGGGATGCTGGGTACGGAAAGTCGCTTTTTCTTCTTTTGTCCAAGAGTTTTTCATACTGCCTCCAAGGTTCTGGAGGCGATTGCGATGGCATTAGACGGCGTCTTGAAGTTGTCGCTTTGCTTGTCCCTTTTTGTCCGTAATTGTCCCCTAAAATGTCCCCGAAGAAATCTACAGAACGAAACATACTGTTACGGACAGGCACAAACAAAAACGCCAGAAACCCTTGTGGTTTCTGGCGTTTTGCAGGTAAGCGGTATAAACTCAGCGCTTGGAGAACTGAGGTGCGCGACGGGCGGCCTTCAGACCGTACTTCTTGCGCTCCTTCATACGAGGATCGCGGGTCAGGAAGCCGGCCTTCTTCAGAATGGCGCGGTACTCGGGGTTCACCAGCAGCAGGGCGCGGCTGATGCCGTGGCGCAGTGCACCGGCCTGGCCGGACACGCCGCCGCCCTCGACGGTGGCAACGATGTCCACTTTGCCCAGGGTGTTGGTGGCGTTCAGAGGCTGACGGACGACCATCTTCAGCGTCTCCAGACCGAAATACTCGTCGATGCTGCGGCCGTTGATGGTGATGGAGCCGGTGCCGTTCTCAAACAGGTGCACACGGGCGACGGAGGACTTGCGGCGGCCGGTGCCGTACTTGTAGGGATTCTTGGACTGATACATTCTTCTTTTCCTCCTTACTTGACCAGCTCGGGCTTCTGAGCCGCATGGTCATGCTGCTCGCCGGCGTAGATGTGCAGACGCTTCAGGGAATCCTTGGTGACGATGTTGCGGGGCATCATGCCGCGGACAGCCACGCGCATAGCCAGCTCGGGCTTGTCCTCCATCAAGATACGATACTTCGTCTCCTTCAGACCGCCCACCCAACCGGAGTGGGTGCGATAGTACTTCTGCTCCATCTTGTTGCCGGTCAGAACGGCCTTGCCTGCGTTGATGACGATGACGTTGTCACCGCAGTCAGCGTGGGGGGTATAGGTGACTTTGCCTTTACCGCGCAGCAGGTCGGCGACGATGACGGCGGTCTTGCCCAGGGGCTTGCCGGCGGCGTCCACGACGTACCACTTGCGCTCGATGTTGGCCTTGTTTGCCATGAAAGTGGACATGGTGATCTTCCTCCAATTTATATAATGTATGCTTTACTTTTTCACGCGCCCTTGTTACAATCGGGGCAGAGAAAACGCGGTCAACGCGCAGGATTATTTATACCACACCCCCGCCCCATTGTCAACAGCGATTTCATTTACAGCAATAACATCTCGTGTTTTCTCTCGTTTTCTCTTAAATTCTCTCGTTTACTGAAATCCCATTTTACATTTTATTCAGGAGGCATCACCGTGCAGCACATATTAGGACTCGTCCGCCGCTGTGTGGAGGACTACAACATGATCGACCCCGGCGAGACGCTGGCAGTCGGCGTTTCCGGCGGCAAGGACAGCCTGCTGACGCTGGCGGCACTATCGCGTCTCCGGGAGTTCTACCCCAAGCCCTTCCAGGTGGAGGCGATCACCCTGGAGACCGGTATGCCGGGCATGGACTTCTCCCCCATCGCCGCCTACTGCGAGACGCTGAACGTGCCCTACACCCGCATTTCCGTGCCGGTGTACGACATCGTGTTCCTCGAACGCAAAGAAAAGAACCCCTGCTCCCTGTGCGCCAAGCTGCGCCGGGGCAGCCTGCATACGGCACTGACGGAGCGGGGGATCCGCAAGATCGCCTTGGGACACCACTACGACGACGCGGTGGAGACGCTTTTGATGAACCTGCTGTTCGAGGGTCGGATCGGCTGCTTCCAGCCGGTGACGTATCTGGACAGGACGGACATCACCCAGATCCGCCCCCTGCTGTACTGTCAGGAATCGGACATCCGCCGCGTGGCGGCGAAGCTGCACCTTCCCGTGGTACGCAACACCTGCCCCATGGACGGTCACAGCCGCCGGCAGGAGGTGAAGGAGCTGCTCGCCCAGTTGGAGAGCCGCTATCCCGACCTGCGGAAAAAGCTCTTCGGCGCGATGCAGCGGTATCCCCTCTACGGGTGGGATCTGGAAAACATGGAAAAGTAAGCGGTTTGCCGCAAGACCTGCAAACTTGAATTTATTCTATCTGGAGGTGTCAACTATATGAAGTGTCCATTTTGTAATGCAGAAATGCTCGTTGGAAACATTTCTCAAGACCGATATGCTCTAAAATGGGTTCCGTCCGACAAAGATAGAGGATTATTGAATTTCACTCCATTTGTGAAAGGAATCAAACTGACATCAATGAGTGACGGCATGACTGTAAAAGTATTTTATTGTAATAAGTGCAGAAAATTTGTAATTGACCAAGATAATTTGCGTTAATAGTTTAATAAGGATGTATTTCTATGATTTTTATTGCGATAGTTTGTACGGTTTTGGGTGGATTTCTTGGGGCATCTCTCGAGCCGGTTTCCCTTTCAGTTTCCATTCCAATTGCGATTATGGGAGGCTTTATTCTAAAAGCGATCAAGGATAAAAAATATTGACGGCTTCCGGTCTGTCTCGCAGAAATGTCCTCTCCCCTATGTACCTACACCAGCACCCACTTCACCAGAAGCAGCAGCCCCAGCCCCGGCACGCCCAGCACGCCCACCGTCAGCGCGTTGAACCAGTTGACGCCCAGCGTCAGCCCCGCCGGGGCGGCGGCACTGAGCAGCCACAGAGCCGCCAGTCCCAGACCGCTGTTCACCAGCACCCTTGCCGCCAGCTTCAGCGGTTTTCGGAACAGCCGCACCACCGCCACCAGCAGGAACAGCCCTACCAGCCCCAGCGCGGCGACCTCTACGACTGACATATCTCCCCTCCCCTCATCTTTCCCGCCGCCACGCAGTCCTCTCGGGGCGGCGCGCTCTCTCCCCGCACCACCGGGACCGCGTGGGGTATCCCCGACGGCACCTCCTGCCCGCTGCGCGCCTTAATGCACCGCAGGATGTAGTTGCTCCGCGCCTTCAGCGCGTTGATCTCGAAGATACACGATTCGATCAGCTCGCTGTCACACACATAGTCAAACCGCGCATAGGCGTCCTTCAACGCCTGCGTGGTGCAGTACAGCTCCCGCTCCAATTCCCGGAGCACCGGGTCGGTGCCATGCTTTTTTGCCATTGTGCTTCCCTCCACATACAGTAAATTGTACGTGCAGTGTACGCATTTATGCCGTTTGTTAAACAGGGGTGACAATATCTCCCCGGAAAGGACACCATGGAACACGAATTTTTCATGCAGCAGGCTCTCGCGCTGGCGCGGGAGGCAGCCGCCCACGGCGAGGTGCCGGTGGGCTGCGTCATCGTCCGCCGCGGCGAGATCATCGCCCGCGGGCGCAACCGCCGGGAGGAAAAGCAGTCCGCCGCCTCCCACGCGGAGATGGAGGCATTGTCCCACGCCAATGCGGTGCTCCACAGCTGGCGGCTGGACGACTGCGACCTGTACGTAACGCTGGAGCCGTGCCCCATGTGCGCCGGAGCCATCCTCAACGCCCGCATCCGCCGCGTGTTCTACGGTGCCCGCGACGACGTGATGGGTGCCTGCGGCGGCGTGCTGAACCTGTATATGGAGAACTTCCCCCGTCCGCCCCAGCTGACGGGCGGTATCTGCGCCGAGGAATGTCGTGCCGTTCTGAAAACGTTTTTCTCGGATATTCGGGGCAAAAATCCGGATTCCCCGAAGCAATCCCCGACATTGTAGATTATTTCACAGATTTTTAATATTTGTAACCGAATTTTTTTCACATCTATGGGGTACTCTATACTTGCAAGCTACCAAGAAACTTTTTTCATCTTCTCTTCCTGCCATAGCCGCGGAGTACCTACCGGTGCTCCGCCTTATGGTATCCGGAGATATTTTGCCCGTGAAAGCGGGCTTTTCTTTTTTTCTGCCCTATGCTATAATAGTCGCATTGTGATTATTATACGCGCATCGCCGGCTTTCTCCCCCGGCGCAGCCGGGCTGCGATCCTTATTACATAAACCCCCTAAAGGAGCGTTGTATGGTCTATCCCCTGCAAGACAAACTCCATATCTCCGGCATGGATGACCGCGCCGCCGCGCTGTCCCGCCAGTGGCGCACAGGCTGCGAGACCATCGCCTTCTGCTATGCCCCGCTGCTGGACGACCCCTCCACCCTGCCCCGCGTGCAGCGGGAGACGGAGGGCTTCGCCCGCCTGTGGCTCCACGGTCCCTTTGCGGAGCTGACGCCCTGCGCCATCGACCCGCTGGTGCGGGACGTGGCGTTTCGCCGCTTCCGCCAGACCGTGCAGGCGGCGCGGCAGCTCAACATCCGCCGCGTGGTGTTCCACGGCGGCTTCATCCCCCATGTGTACTACCCGGAGTGGTACGTGGAGCAGTCGGTGCAGTTCTGGCAGACGTTCCTGCACGATGTACCGCCGGATATGCTGCTGGTGCTGGAAAACGTCATGGAGCCATCCCCGGACACGCTGGTATCCATCGTCCAACAGGTGAACGACCCCCGGCTGGGGCTTTGTCTGGACGTGGGGCACGCCAACACCTGCGTCAGCACCACGCCGCCTGCGGCGTGGGTCGCGCCCATGGCACCGTACCTGCGCCACGTCCACCTCCACAGCAACGAGGGAGACACCGACCTCCACGGGGCACTGGGCACGGGCACCGTCCCCATGGGGAACGTCATCGACGCGGTGCTCCGCGCCGCGCCGCAGGCGACCTTCACCATTGAAAACCAAAATGCCCTGCCGTCGCTGCAATGGCTGGCGCGGCAGGGGTATATCGAGGGAGCATTATGACCGAAACCGAACTGAAAGCATACATACAGGCGATCCGTCCCGCGGACAGGGACGCCATGTCCGCCGCACGGCGGCGGCAGTCCCAGCTGGCAAAGCCCCCCGGCAGCCTCGGCAGGCTGGAGGACATCTCCGTGCAGCTGTCCGGCATCACCGGCGCGCTGTGCCCCAAAATGGACAAGTGCCGGGTGGCGGTGTTCGCCGCCGACAACGGCGTGGTGGACGAGGGCGTTTCCTGCGCCCCCCGCTCCGTGACGCTGCAGCAGGCGATCAACATGACCCGCCGGAAAACCGGAATGTCCGCCATGGCCGCCGCCTTCGGCGACGACGTGGCGGTGGTGGACGTGGGTATTGCCGCCCACGTGCCGCCGGTGGGCATCCTTGACCGCAAAACGCGCTTCGGCACCGGCAATATTGCCGTGGAGGACGCCATGACCCGTCAGGAGGTGCTCGCCGCCCTCGCCGCCGGCATGGAGCAATCGGCAATCGCCAGAGCCGACGGCATCACCGCCCTCGGCATCGGCGAAATGGGCATCGGCAACACCAGCACCTCCGCCGCCGTTCTCGCCGCCCTTACCGGCGCGGACATTGAGGATGTCACAGGCCGCGGCGGCGGGCTGACGGACGAGGGCTTCGCCCGGAAAAAGGCGGTGCTCCGCCGCGCCCTCACCCGCCGCACCATCCGGCGGGACGACGTGCTGGACGTGCTCTGCGCCGTGGGCGGGCTGGATATGGCGGCCATGACCGGCGCGTTTCTGGGCTGCGCCCACGAGCGCGTGCCGGCGGCAGTGGACGGCTTCATCTCCGTGGTAGCGGCTCTGTGCGCCGTGCGCCTGTGCCCCGCTGTGGGGGACTATCTGTTCCTGTCCCACGACTCCTACGAGGTGGGCTACCGTCTGGCGGCAGGGGAGCTGCACCGGGAGCCGTGCCTCCATCTGGGGATGCGGCTGGGCGAGGGCAGCGGCTGCCCCCTGCTGTTCCGGGTGATGGAGGCTTCGTGCGGCGTCATGTCCGGCATGGCGACCTTCGCCGAGGCGGCCATTCAGGACGACTATCTGGACGAGATACGCGCCGGCGACAGCTTCACGGTGGACAGGCCATGAGGATACTGCTGATCGGCGGCGGCAAGAGCGGTAAAAGCTCCACCGCCCAGCGTCTCGCCGCCGCCCTGTCCGGGGACGCCCCCCGGTACTACTGGGCGACCATGACCCCCCGCGACGCGGAGGACCACCTCCGTATCCGCCGCCATGTGGCGGATCGGGCGGGCATGGGCTTCATCACGGTGGAGCGCAGCTTCGCCCTGCCCGACGGTCTGCCCGACGTTGACAGGCGCGGCACGGTGCTGTTCGACAGCGTGACCGCCTGCCTGTCCGAGCAGATGTTCCCCGGCGCGGAGCCGGACGGCGCGGCGGGCGAGACCGTTCTGCGCCAGCTGCTGACCGTCAGCCGCCACCCCGCCCATTTTATCGCCGTGTGCGACGATATTTGGCACGGCGGCGAGGACTACGAGGGCTGGACGGAGACCTACGTCCGGGAGCTGGCGCGTATCTGCCGGGGACTGGCGGAGGAGTTTGACGTGGTGTGTGAAATGACGGCGGGCATAGCCCGCGTGTGGAAAGGAGAGCTGCCCCGTGTCTGACTGGATCTACGGCTTTTTCATGGCGTGGGGTATGTTTCTGGCGATCCCCTGCCCGAAGAAGATCTGGCGGGAGAGTGCCCGGCGGAAGATGGTGGCGTGCCTGCCCCTTGTGGGGCTGATAGCCGGTCTTGTGTGGGCGGGGTGCGTGTGGCTTTCCGCCTTCCTGCCCCTGCCGCTGGGCGCACTCTTGTGCGCCGCCGCGCCGTGGCTGGTGACGGGCTTCCTGCACCTGGACGGCTTTATGGACGTGTGCGACGCGGTACTGAGCCGCCGGGATCTGGAGACGCGGCAGCGGATATTGAAGGATTCCCACTGCGGAGCCTTCGCGGTGATCTGCCTTGTGCTGCTGTTTCTATGCCAGTGGGCGGTGTTCCTTTCGGCGGGCGCGATACCCCTTTTGCCGCTGGTGCTGGTGCCGGTCAGCTGCCGCGCCTGCGCCGCTCTGGCGGTGCTGACGCTGCGCCCTATCGCCGTCAGCCAGTACAGCGCGATGGAGCGGGGCGGCGCGCCGGTGGTGTTCGCAGCCCTTGTGCTGACAGGGGTTTGCGCCCTTTCCGCTATACTGTGGGGCAGCTTCGCGCCGCTGGCGGCGGCGGCGGGCTACGCTCTGGCGGTGTGGTACGCCGACCGTCAGCTGGGCGGGATGTCCGGCGACGTGTCGGGCTTCGCGCTGACCCTGGGCGAATTGTGCGGTGCGGCGGCACTGGTGCTGTGGAGGTAAGTATGGATCTGATCATCGGCGGCGCGTTTCAGGGGAAGCTCTCCTACGCGCTGAAAAGATACGGACTGACGGAAAAAGACGTCTGCGATTTGGCGGTACAGAACCCGGAGCCGGGGTACGGCTGCTACTGGCATTTGGAGGCTTTGAGCCGCAGAAACCACGATATAGAGCCATTTTTGCCGCTTTTTGAACAGGCGGTGGTGGTGGCGCGGCAGGTGAACGGCGGCATCGTCCCCATGGACGGCGAGGAGCGGGCATGGCGGGAGCGATACGGCGTACTGTTACAGGGGCTTGCAAAAAATGCAGAACATGTGACCCGCGTTTTTTGCGGGCTTGCGGAGGAATTAAAATGAAATTGACACTTCTTCGTCACGGAGAAACGGAGGGCAGCCGCCGCGACCTCTACTACGGCGCGGCGGATATACCCGTGCTGCCGGAAGCTCTGGAAGCGTTGCGGCACAAGGCTTTGACCGGTATTTACCCCACGGCGGGGCACTACTGCGTCAGCGGCTTGCAGCGCACTATCCAGACGCTGCACGCCATTTACGGCGACGTGGACTACGCGGTGCTGCCGGGGCTGCGGGAGATGGATTTCGGCGACTTCGAGATGCGCGCCTACGCCGGGGATCTGGAGCATGACCCACAATTTATTGCGTGGTGCGAGGACGTGGAACACAATATATGCCCCCACGGGGAGAGCGCGGCGCAGGTTCTGGCGCGGAGCGTGGCGGCGATCGAGCCGGTGCTCCGACGGGGGGAGGACACGGTTTGCGTCATCCACGGCGGCGTGACCTCCGGGCTGATGATCCACTGGTTCGGGGGCATACTGTACGACTACTCCCCCGCACCGGGCACCGGGTATCAAGTCATTTTTGACGGCGAAAAGCCGTTAAATTACACAAAAATAGGATAAATTTATCACTTTAAGGAGCGATTAAAATGGAGCACACTTACACGACGAGAGGCACCTGTTCCCGGCAGATCACCTTTGAATTGGACGGAAACCGGGTGAAAAACATTCGCTTTGTAGGCGGCTGCGACGGCAATCTGAAGGCCGTGAGCAAGCTGGCGGACGGCATGACCGTGGAGCAGATCGAGTCCATGCTGCGGGGCAACACCTGCGGCCCCCGCCCCACCTCCTGCGCCGATCAGCTCGCCATCGCGGTGCAGCAGGCGTATGACAAGGAGCAGGCGGGAAAGTAATCAAATCTTTCAAATTGCAGGAAAAAGGCGGTCTTACGACCGCCTTTCAGGCTGTCGAAAAAGCCGCTGGCTTTTCTCGACAGCCTGAAATAATGCCGGTATTTTTGTGCCGCTTCGCGGCACGAAAATACTCGCTTCGCTCCACGCACGCCTTGCAGAGCAAGGCTTAGCGCGGCATTTGATCCGATTCGAGGCGGGCTTCGCCCCCTCGAGCTCCCCCTGTGAGGAGGAAAGACTGCACGCACGGCAGGGGTTTATCGACACGCAGAAAGGCGGTCTTACGACCGCCTTTTTGTTGTTTATTTTACCAGCCCACGGGAGGCGGAGTAGGCGGCGTTGATCTCCCGCAGCTCCTTCTCGCCGTCGATATAGGGTTGGTAAATACTGTCGATCCTGCCGCCGCCTGCGTTGCCGCAGCCGTTGCAGCCGTCACAGGGACTGCCGCAGACGCTGAGGGCGCGGCGGACGATCTCCTCCCGCTGGGCGCGGGTGGTGTCGCGGATCAAAATTGACTGCATTTCGCTGAAGCTCCTCTCTTGTTGGCGATTCGCTGGTTTAACGGTCAAGTTGTACGCCACTTGAACACATACCTATACACGCCCTTGTACACACGTTGTACAGCAGGGTGTACACGCGGCTGCCGGGGTCATCCCGCCCGTTCGAGCATATTTTCGATGAATATGCCGTAACCTCGCGTCGGGTCGTTCAGCAGGACGTGGGTGACGGCACCCACGATGCGGCCGTTCTGGAGGATGGGACTGCCGCTCATGCCCTGCACGATGCCGCCGGTGGCGGAGAGGAGACGGGGATCCGTGATCCGCAGGAGAAGATTACGGGTCGGCTCGTCCGCGCCGTAGAGGCGGAGTATCTCCACCCGGTAGGCGGCGGTGTCATTGCCGGAAACGGTGGTCAGGATCTCGGCAGGTCCGGTGGTGATCTGACGGGCTGTCGCCACGGGCACCGGGGTGCCGCCGGGGAGGAAATCCGGATCCGCCACGGTGCCGAAAATGCCGCCGTCACTGTTGACGGTGACGGTGCCCACGTCACGCTGGACGGAGAAGTCGCCCTTCAGCTCGCCGGGGTCGCCCTTGGCTCCCCGCTTCACCGCCCGGACGGACGTCTCCATAATGGAGCCGGACGCCAGAGGCATCAGCTGGGCGGTGTCCACATCGGTGATACCGTGACCCAGCGCGCCGTACTGCCCGGTGGCGGGGTCGTAGTAGGTCAGCGTGCCGATGCCCGCCATGCTGTCGCGTATCCACGCGCCCAGCTGCCACGCGCCGGCGGGGCTTTGGTGCGCGGCGGCGGTGAGGGACAGGGCGGCGGAGCCGCGGCGGACGGTGAGGGTCATGGGCTTGCCGGCGGCGGCGGACAGCAGGGACTGCACCTGCTCGGTGGAGTCCACGGAGCAGCCGTCCAGCGCGGTGATGATGTCACCCTCGCGGAGACCGCAGGCGCGGGCGGGGGTGTCACCCTCCGCCAGTCCCACCACCAGTACGCCGTCGGAAAAGAGCTTGATGCCCACCGCCTTGCCAACGGGGATCACGGTGCGCTCCGCCGGTGACGCCCAGACCGGCTGGACACACAGGGAGAGGGCAAACACCGCCGCCAGCAGCCATGCGGACAGGCGGTGCTTTGCGGGGATATGCCGTGTTTCATACAAGCGTCTCACCCCTTATTCTATTGTGGTTTGCGTTGGTTTTTGTCGCCGGTGACAACGTTACTTTGTGCCAAAGCCGCGGAGAAAATAAGGTGAAATTTTAGGGGGAATTGGGGGATTTTTTTATTTGTTTTTTCGGTATTAAAAGGAGACCTGCGAGCAGGTCTCCTCTGTGTGATCTTATTTCTTTTATTGTTTTTGAGGGTCAGCGGTTGAGGTAGGTGAGGGCGATGGAGACAAGGCCGGTGGTGCCGTGCCGGATGACCTCCTCGTTAAAGACGATCTTGCCGTTGTGGAGGGAGACGAGGCTCTCGCCGTGGCCGGCGTCGATCATCATAAACGCCGAGGGGGTGTTGGTCAAGCGTCCGAAGAAGCTGAAATCCTCGCTGCCGGAGAAGGGGCGGGGGATGAACTCCGCTGCGCCGCCCGCCGCCGTGACCGCCTCGTTCACCACGTCGATCATGGCGGGGTCGTTGTACTGGAGGGCGTAGCCCTCCTCCAGCCGCACCTCGATGTTGCAGTCGAAGGCGATGCCGATACCCTTGCAGATGCGGTTGACCTCCTGAATGGCGGTATCCCGCGCATTGTCGCTGAAGGAGCGGAGCACCGCCACCATCTGCGCCTCCCCTGCGGTGATATTGACGGCGTCGCCGCCGGACATGGTGCCCACCGTGAGGACGGCGGTCTCCAAGGGGTCGATACGGCGGGAGACGACGGTTTGCAGGACGGTGATGAGGTAACCGGCGCAGGCGATGGCATCCCGTGCGGTATGGGGCGCGGCACCGTGGCCGCTCTTGCCGTGGACGGTGATGTGGAACAGATCCACCGCGCTGGTGAAGTAGCCCTTATAGAGCTGCATACGTCCCACGGTGTCGTTCTCGGAGGGGCAGACGTGCTGGCCGAAGATGGCGTCCACGTGGGGGTTCTCCATAACGCCCGCTGCCACAAGTGCTCTGGCTCCGCCGGGCATGGCGTCCTCGCTGGGCTCGAAAATCAGCTTGACGGTGCCGGCGAAACGGTCGCGGCACTGGCAGAGCGTCTTTGCCGCGCCCAGAAGCATGGTGGTGTGGAGGTCGTGGCCGCAGGCGTGCATGACGCCCTCCGTCTGGCTGGCGAAGGGGACGCCGGACTCCTCGTGGACGGGGAGGGCGTCGATGTCGGCGCGGAGTGCCACGCACTTGCCCGCGCCCTTGGCTCCGTGGATCAGAGCCACCACGGCGGTGGGCAGGGGCTGCTGGAGCTCGTCCACGCCCATTTTCTCCAGCTCCCGGCGGATAAGGGCGGAGGTGCGCGTCTCGTGCATACCCAGCTCCGGGTGGGCGTGGATGTCCCGGCGGAGGGACACAAGCTCATCGAATACGGAATCAACGTAGGTACGAATGGAAGTCATAGTTCGTTCTCCTTTCCATGCGGGGGCTTACAGCCAGCCGCTCATTACGCCCGCCACCAGCACGGAGGTGATGGAGACGGTGACCATGCCCGCCACCAGCATTTTAGGCATGATCTGGGCGTTGATGGCGGCGCGCTCCTCAGGGGTGGTGCCGGTGGACTCGGATACCTCGTTGGAGATGATGACGGTGCCGGGGAAGCCGAACAGGCAGGAGCTGCCGATCGCCATGGACATCTGCCAGCTGTAACCGAAGATCTTGCCCACGAGGATGGAGACGACGGAGAATGCCGCCGTGCCGATGACCACGCAGACCAGCAGGGGCACCACCATGCCGCCCACCATCTCGGGGGTGGCGGAGGCAAGGTTGGTGAAGATGGACAGGGTGATGATGGGCATGACGATGCCGGTGGCGTGCGCCTTGCCCAGCGCGTCCTCGTCCAGCAGACCCAGCTCCTTGCAGAGAACGCCGAAGATCAGGCACCAGACCAGCTTGTTGATGGCATCGTGGAACAGGCTGGACACCCACACGGACAGCAGCGCAACGAGGATGACCTTGGCGATGATGGTGTTGGGGGTGTTGTACTTATCGGGGATGGCGGGGATCAGCTTCCTTCTGCCCGCAGCCGCCGCCTGCGCCGCGCCGGGGGTAACGTCCACCGGCAGCTCGCCGGCGTCGATCTGCGCCTTGATGCGCTTTGCCTCGCTCTTGAGGCAGAGGGACGCCACGGGATAGCCCACGAAGCCCTGCGCGCACATGACCAGCGTGGCGAACACGGCAAGGTCGGGCAGGTTGGCGTTTTTCGCCATGTCCTGCATGGTCAGCGTCGCCACAACGCCGCCGGAGAGGATGGGCGCGCCCACCAGAGCGAAGCCGCGGTCAATGATCAGCTGGCCGAGAAAGAACACGGCGGCGGAGATGGCGATGCACGCCACGGCGGAGATGATGACGGTGCGCCACTGGGCACCGAAATCGCGGAAGCGGATGGTGGTGCCCAGATGCACCAGAAGCATGGTCACCAGCAGTCCCGCCATGCTCAGCAGCGTAGAGTCGCCAAAGAGGGTGGTGGGGAATATGCCCGTCCAGAAGCCCGCCAGAAAGACGACGGACGCCACCAGCAGCATGGACACGATGGCTCTTGTTTTGACGGAGACCATGTCTCCTACGGCGAACACCACGAAGATGACAGCCGCTGAAATGATTGCAGTCATAGTTTTTTCTCCTTTTGTTTATGGATGGGGGACGCGGGGAAAACAGAAAAGCGACCCCGTCTGTAAGGGACGAGGCCGCTCAACGCACTTTGTAAGGGGGACGTGTGAAACGGTATCATTCTTTACAGCCGGTCCTGGTAAGGGGGGTAAAATAGGCGTACCAATAAAAGCCCCCAAAAAAGGAGCTGGCACCGGCGTAATAGGAGCGGGAGGCTGCCGCGGACAGATCGTGCTGCATCATGTAACGTGCCATAGGGTGCTCCTTTTTCCGCCGGGGTGACCGGCCGGTTGTTTGTTGTCGTAATCTTAACGCCGGAGGGGGAGAAAGTCAACCGTGATATACTCTATACTTTAGCGGTTAAAAGCGAAAAATTTTCGTCACATTTTGCTATATCCCCCTACGGCGGCGTGTTGTGCGCCGGTATGGAAAATGCCACCGGGACGGTATGGTTTTTGTGAAAGGTGACAATGGACATTTGCGAGGGCGAGACGGTATAATATAGTGTAAGATTTCCGGAGAAGGAGAACACACATGGTCAGCAATCTGCACACCGTATACGGCTGCTGCTGTACGTCCGCATTCTGTGCGGGCGCGTGTTGCTGCGTCTTGACGGGCGGTGTGTTTTCTGCCGGAGCGGCTCTGTAAAGGGGTCGCGGCGACCTGTATTTTGTTTGCAGGCGGCGGAGGATGCAGCGCATCCCCCGCCGTTTTTGTTTTTTTGAGAGGAGATAAGGACTATGCTTACCAACGGAGAGATCGCCGCTGCCATGGCGGAAAATATGTCACAGGCGGCGGTGCCCCTGTACGGAAAAAAACTGCATCTGCCGGATCGGAACAGCATTATCGGCATTATCAAGGAGCTGCGGCGGCTGTTCTTCCCGGCGTATTTCGGCGAGGCGCAGCTGATGGCTCTGCCGGCGGAGAGCTACGCGGCGTTGCTGCTGGAGCGGATCGAGACGGCGTTGGCGGCGCAGGTGGCTCTGTCGCTGCCGGAGGATCAGGCGTTCGCCGCAGGCGCGCTGACCCACGAGATATTAGAGCAGCTGCCGAGGATACAGCAGATGCTGATGACGGACATTGAAGCCACCTTCGACGGCGATCCGGCGGCAGCGGACAAGGAGGAGATCATCTTCGCCTATCCGGGGCTGTTCGCTATTTTCGTATACCGGGTCGCCCATGAGCTGTATCTGCGGCACATCCCCATGATACCGCGGATGATGACGGAGTACGCCCACAGCCGGACCGGCATCGACATCCACCCCGGCGCGCAGATCGGGCCGTGGTTCTTCATCGACCACGGCACCGGCATCGTCATCGGCGAGACCTCGGTCATCGGCAGCCACGTGAAGCTGTATCAGGGCGTGACGCTGGGCGCGCTGTCCCCCAGAGCGGGGCACGCCAGTCTGCCGGGGAAGCGGCACCCCACGGTATGCGACTACGTGACCATCTACTCCGGGGCGTCCATTCTGGGCGGGGAGACGGTGATCGGCGAGCACTCCGTGGTGGGGGGCAACGCGTTCCTCACCGGGTCGGTGGCGGACAACACACGGGTGGTCATCACGGCACCGGAGACGGTGTTTAAGAACGCGAGATAAGGGGGGAAAGAACCGGCGGGAGCCGGTTCTTTTTTTGTATTTGTACCCCGGCGGGGGCAAATATAAAAAGGGGTTCCGCGCCGGAGGCGCGGGGACGGGGGAACGGATTCCCACGCCAGCCTGCGGGCTGGCTCGGAATGACAGGAGCAGGGCGGGGGGGGATGACAGGAACGGGGCGGGGACTGGCTATTTGCATAGTTTTGGAGGGAAAATTTCAGCGAAACGACGGGCGGCGTGTGGGGGCTGGCGGGTTGTCAGGCGGAGGGGTTCTGTATTATAATACCTACAAAGCAGGCCGTAAAGAAGATGTACGGTGCAGGGATTTTACCTTTTACTTGCGAGGTGTAGGAAAATGAACCGTAAGAATACGTTTTTCTTGACAGCAGGGCTTCTTGCGGGTGCGGTATTGGCTGTGCTGATATATATCACGGATATTCCGCTACTTAGGCAGATAACCCCATTGGTCAGTCTTTTTATCGCTGCATTTGTGATTATCAGGGCGTTCCGGAAGAACGAAAAGTGAATCGGCTTTGCCTGTTTCCGTGGCATACATACAGATGATATGGTTACGGTCATTATTCGTGAAATACAACATAAGGAGGCGCGGATATGGAGCGCATCAGCAAAGAGAACTACTACCTGGACATCGCCGAAACGGTGCTGGAGCGGGCTACGTGTCTGCGCCGGGTGTACGGCGCCATCATCGTGAAAAACGACGAGATCATCTCCACCGGGTACAACGGTGCGCCGCGGGGACGGAAGAACTGCGTGGACATGGGGTTCTGCACGCGGGAGGCCATGCAGGTGCCCCGGGGGCAGCGGTACGAGCTGTGCCGCAGCGTCCACGCCGAGGCCAACGCCATTATCTCCGCCAGCCGGCGGGACATGGTGGGCAGCACCCTGTATCTGGTGGGGCGGGACGCCCAGAGCGGCGCGCTGCTGGGCGACGCCACCAGCTGCGCCATGTGCCGCCGTCAGGTCATCAACGCGGGGATCGCCACGGTGATCATACGGAAAACGGAGACGGAGTATCAGGTGGTGGATGTGCGGGACTGGGTGCAGCAGGAGGATGACGTGCCCGCGCTGTAAGGGACTATGACGCCCGGTGGGGCGGATAGAATATAACAACTTAACAAAGGAGAATGTGTGATGTTGAACGACTCCAAAATCGCCGCGTATACGGCGATATTGCAGGAGGAGCTCCTGCTGGCCACAGGGTGTACAGAGCCCATCGCCGTCGCGTACTGTGCCGCAAAGCTGCGCGAGGTGTTGGGCGGAAAACCGGAAAAAGTGCTGGCTGAGATCAGCGGAAACATCCTGAAGAACGTGAAATCCGTGGTGGTGCCCAATACGGGCGGCCGGCGCGGGATCGACGGTGCCATTGCTGTGGGCATAGTGGCGGGCGACGCCGATGCGGGGCTTCAGGTCATCGCCAACGTGACGGAGGAGCACGTGGCGGCGATCCAGACGTATCTGGACACCGCGGACATCAAGGTGACGTGCCCGGAGACGCCGTGCCTGCTGGACATCCGGCTGACGGGCTGGCGGGAGGGACACCACGCCTGTGTCCGGGTGGCGAACAACCACACGAACATCATCTACATGGAAAAGGACGGAGAGGTGCTGCGGGAGCTGCCGGTATCGGGCAACGCCGAGGACAATTTGCAGGACAAATCCGTGCTGAACGTTAAAGACATCATCACATTCGCTGAAGCTGTACCTTTGGACAAAATACGCCCCGTGGTGGGGCGGCAGATCGAGCTGAACGCCGCCATCGCAGAGGAGGGGCTGCGGAACAGCTGGGGCGCGAACATCGGCTCCACGCTGCTGCAAAACAGCGAGGACTGGGCGACGCAGGCCAGAGCCTGGGCCGCCGCAGGCTCCGACGCACGGATGAACGGCTGCGAGATGCCGGTGGTCATCGTGTCCGGCTCCGGAAATCAGGGGATCACCGCGTCGGTGCCCGTGTGGCGGTACGGGAAGCTCATGGGCGCGGACGACGACAAAATCCTGCGGGCAGTGTGTCTCAGCGACCTGATCACCATACACCAGAAAACGGGGATCGGGCGGCTGAGTGCCTACTGCGGGGCGGTGAGCGCAGGCGTGGGCGCGGGCTGCGGCATCGCGTGGCTGCGGGGCGCGGACTATGAGGGCATCTGCCACACGCTGGAGAACGCCGTTGCCATGATCTCCGGGTGCATCTGCGACGGGGCGAAGGCCAGCTGCGCCGCCAAGATCGCCATGAGCGTGGACTGCGGGCTGCTGGGGTACGATATGTACGCCGGGGGCAATAACTTCCAGCCAGGGCACGGGATCCTGGGCACCGACGTGGAGGACACCATCCACCATGTGGGCGTGCTGGCCGC
Source organism: uncultured Eubacteriales bacterium (assembly GCA_900551995.1). Lineage (GTDB taxonomy): Bacteria > Bacillota > Clostridia > Oscillospirales > Oscillospiraceae > Vescimonas. The sequence continues at coordinate 19,545 of URXW01000004.1, read as the reverse complement.
GGAGGGCATGAAGGAGACGGATCGGGTGATCCTGAGGATCATGACGGAGTGAGGAAGAAAAGGCAAGAAAAAAACAAGACCTGCGGGCAGGTCTTGTTTTTTGCTTTTGTTGGTTGTTCGCCTTTTACTCGGTCACGAAAGGCAGCAGAGCGATCTGACGGGCGCGCTTGATCGCCTCGGTCAGCTGACGCTGATGCATAGCGCAGGTGCCGGTGGTGCGGCGGGGCAGGATCTTGGAGCGTTCGGAGATGAAGCGGCGCAGCTTTGCGGCGTCCTTGTAGTCGATGCACTCGCACTTATCCGCGCAGAACTGGCAAACCTTCTTACGACGCTTGCCGCCACCGCGAACGGGTCTATTTTCGCGTTCCATAGCCATGGAAGTTTCCTCCTTTATAAATTGTCATGTGCCTTGCACATTAGAACGGCAGGTCGCCGTCCTCATCATCGATCTCGGAAAAACCGGAAGAGCCGCCTACGGGTGCGGCGTAGCCGCCGGCAGGGGCGGAGTAGCCGCCGTTGCTGCCGCCGTAGTTATTATGCGCGTAACCGGTGGCTCCGCTGTCGCCGTCGCGCTTGGAGTCGCCGAAGTAAACGTTGTCCGCCACGACCTCGGCAGAGCGACGCTTGTTGCCCTCCTTGTCCGTCCAGTCGCGCATCTGCAACCGGCCCTCCACCACAGCCATGCGGCCCTTGGTGAAGTATTTGGCGACAAACTCGGCGGTGGCGCGCCATGCGACCACGTCGATGAAATCCGTCTCCTTCTCGCCGGACTGGGTCTTGAAATCACGATCCACTGCCAGAGAGAAGCTGGTGACGGCGATACCGGACTGCGTGCGGCGCAGCTCCGGGTCACGGGTCAGGCGACCCATGATGAAAATTTTGTTCAGCATTGCTGTTCTCCCTTACTCGCCCTTGCAGACGATCATGGAACGCATGATACCCTCGGTAATGCCGAGAATACGATCCAGCTCCTTGGGGAAATCGGGACCGCTGGTGAAGCTCATCAGCACATAGTAGCCCTCGGTCTTGTAGTCGATAGCGTAGGCGAGACGACGCTTGCCCCACTCCTCGACCACTACGTCGGTCGCGTTCTGCTCTGCCAGAGTCCGGAACTTTGCCACGGCAGCGGCAACAGCCTCCTCTCCCTGTGCAGGGTCGATGATGTAGACGACCTCGTAGTTGGCGGAAATCTTAGCCATACTTTTTGCACCTCCTTTTGGACAAATGGCCCTCATTCTTCGATGAGAGCAAGGATATGCTTGCAGACGCAAGCCATATTATTATACCGAATGTGGGGGAAAAGTCAAGATATTTTTGCAAATAGGGCACTTTTTTGCGGTTGTGCGCCGGGAGGTTCCGCGTGTCCGCGATATGCGGACAAAAACGAAAAATTTGTTTGCGTTTTTGCAGGAAACGTATTGCACGGGACGGCAGGGTGTGCTAAAATTTATGCAGATACCTATATAAATGTATGAGGAGGCGCGTTTTATGATCTCCATGGCTATGCTCCACGACGCACAGCGGGTCCTCAAGCCCGTGATCAACCGGACGCCGGTGATCCCCACCAAGGGGCTTGTCCCCGGCTGCGAGTTCTATCTGAAGGCCGACTGTCTGCAAAAGACCGGCGCGTTCAAGCTGCGGGGCGCGTACTACAAGATCGCCACGCTGTCGGACGAGGAAAAGGAACGGGGCGTGATCGCCTGCTCCGCCGGGAACCACGCCCAGGGCGTGGCGTTCGCGGCGCGGGACATGGGCATCAGAGCCACCATCTGCATCCCGGAGGGCGCGCCTATCTCCAAGATAGAAGCCACCCGGAGCTACGGCGCGAATGTGGTGCTGGTGCCGGGGGTGTACGACGACGCATACGCCGAGGCGGTGCGGCTGCGGGACGAGCAGGGGCTGACGTTCATCCATCCCTTTAACGATTACAGCGTGATGGCCGGACAGGGCACCATCGGACTGGAGATCCTGGAGCAGCTGCCGGAGGTGGACATGATCTTCGTGCCCATCGGCGGCGGCGGGCTGATCTCCGGGCTTGCCTACGCGGTGAAGAATCTGAAGCCGGACTGCCGCATTATCGGCGTACAGGCGGCGGGCGCGCCCAGCATGGCGGAGTCGCTGAAGGCGGGCGAGATACTGACGCTGTCCAGCGTGGACACGGTCGCCGACGGCATTAAGGTCAAGACGCCGGGGGATCTGACGTTCGGGATGTGCCGGGAGTATGTGGACGAGGTGGTGACGGTCAGCGAGGGCGAGATCGCCAGCGCGATACTGACGGTGCTGGAAAAGCAGAAGCTGGTGGCCGAGGGCGCAGGCGCGGTGGGCATCGCCGCCGCCATGTACCACAAGGTGAACACCGAGGGCAGAACGGTGTGCGCGCTGCTGTCCGGCGGCAACGTGGATGTGACCATGCTGGAGCGGATATTGACGCGGGGGCTTGCCAAGGAGGGGCGGACGGTGACGTTCTCCACGGTGCTGCCCGACCAGCCCCACGCCCTGGCTTCGTTCCTGAGCGTGGTGTCGTCCATGGGCGCGAACGTGCTGGACGTGAACCACGAGCGGCGGAACACCAAGGCCGCCATCGGCTCCTGCGTGGTAAATCTGTCGCTGGAGACGCGGGACAAGGCGCATATTCAGGAGATCTTCGGCTGTCTGCGGCGGAAGGGCTATACGGTAGAGGAAAAGTGAGAAATGACGGTCTGGGGCGAGGCGTCCCCAGACCGTCATTTTCTGTGGAAATGGGGGTGGGAAATATACTTTTAAACGAAAAGTATTGTTTGACAAAATATACGGGGTATGGTATTATGCAGACAGGAGCCGCGCCGGGCGCGGCGGAGGAATAGGAAACGACGGAGCATACAGGAGGTTCGATATGAAGAGAGAAAAGGGCACCATTATCGCCGCCGTGGTCTTTTTTGCGATCGCCGTTGCGCTGACCGTGGTGGGATTCATCCACCGTCCGGGCCCCGTGGGTATGACGGACAAGCTGCACGGCACCTACGGCGCGGAGGGCAGCGATTTGAACAACATCGGGTTTACGGGCACCTATCTGACGGTGCAGGATGCGGACGACACGTGGCAGCTTTATCAGCCCACTGTAAGCCTTACGGAACACACCGCAGAAGGCACGTTTACCTATACGGACAAGACGGAGAGCGCGGCGGTGCTGACGGACGAGGCGGGCAACACGGGGCGCATAGAGCGGCAGGCAGACGGCACGGTGCGCTTTACGTTCCCCACGGTGGGTGAGCTGACGTTCCATAAGATCTCGGACGTGGTGTACGTGCTGATCTCCCCCGCGGTGGACGCAACCGATCCCGCGGCGGCGTAAAGAGGAGGACGCATGAAGAAAAAAGCACTTACCATTTTATTGGCAGTCTCCCTGTGCTTGAACGTGGCACTGCTGGCAATACAGTGTATGAGCCAGCGGAGTCAACCGCTGACAGGCACCTTCCTCTGCGAAGGGTCGAGCCACTCGGACGGCACCTATCTAACCTTCGATGAGAAGGGGAGCTTCACCGTGTACCGGCAGTTCGACACCCTATTCACAGGGACATATACCGCAGACGCCAATGGCGTCTATATCTTGGACGGCACCGCACTAAGCGTCCCGTACGTAGTCTATGACGGGCGGGACACCGTGCACTTCTTTTCTGTGCCGGACGCTTACACCTATCAGCGCATCAGCGATCTTCCCACGTATGTCAATGTGGAAAAGCCATAAATACAAGCAGATAAAGAGCAGCCCCCGCCGGATGGCGGGGGCTGCTTACGTTTTGTTTATTGGGGGAGGCGCGCTTCTTCGCTGATTCTATTCATGTAAATGCTTTTCCCGTCACGGGTCAGGAGCATAAACTGTTTTCCCGCAGTGGGAACGAGGTAGCCTGTGCTCTCGACATCGCCTGCACGGTATATGGCATCCACGGTCAGTTTGGCAACGCCGTTTTCATCCACGCTGTATTGACCGCGCTCCACCTCAGTCCAGTCCCATGCCAACAAATAGTATACACCTGTGTCCGTCAAGGTCAGATGTATGGCGGAAGTCTCGCTATACGCGCCTTGATACGGGACATCATACGCGTAGGACGTGTATGTGCCCGTCCCGGCTTGCGCTTTCGGGGGATTCAGAATCTTCAGCATAACAACCGCTGTAATTGCGGCGGACAGGGCGCAGAGCAGGACGACCAACCACCACGAAATTGTTTTTTTCATTGTTATTCCTCCTTTTCCACGTGTTGATTCTCTCCACCGCGCTTGGGGCGGTCTCTGGTTAAATAGTACCATAATAAAAGTATTTTGTCAACAATACCTTTGAATAAAAAATATATGTGTAAAGAAACCACCCCGGATGATGGGGTGGTTTTATCTGTTTTTCAACTCAAATTACCGTTCTTGTCACAGGTCAGCGTCAGCGTTACGGGTACGCCCTGCGTACCTCCAAGAATACTGCGTTCCATGGTCAGATAGCCATAAGCGGTATTCCCGCTTTTGGAGGTAGACTTGGAACCTACGCTCCAGCTGCTGTCATAAATGGTCACATTCAAGCCGTTCACCTTGGTGCAGGTGGCAGAAGAGCCGTTGTAGGTAAACGTGGCATCCAGCACCGCTTTCCACTGGAGCACATCATTGTTGGAATAGTAATCCCTTATTGTCGTTCCGCTTTTCGTTCCGGAGATACGAGCAGCCAAGCTTTCCTCCACCGATGTAACAATGTAGCTACCGTCCGCGTAGCGGGTTACAGTTTCTCTCGGTTCGTCGGCAAGTGCCTGCACCGGCAACAAACAAATTATTAGAGTGTACGCCATCAGCAAGGAAATAATTCTCTTTTTCATTGTTCAGCCTCTTCTGTCACAATATTCTCGTACTCAACTACATACGTTTCTGACCAACCGTTCAAGCTGTCGTGAATAAGGTAAGCCTGCCATGCCAACGCAGCGATATAGACCGCCAGCGCGGCAGCCAGCGTTATCGCCGTCACTGCTACGAGGCGGCGGCGGATGTGCAGCTCCGCCAACAGGTCGGCGGTGGGCATTTCATCCACATAGGAGAACGCCATCTGCTGCGGTGTGCCGAAACGCTGCTCCAGCGCGGCGGCATCGCCGCCCTCGGCTACGTAGCTCTCGGCTTGGGCGCGGAGATCCGCCAGCCACGGTTTTTTCCTTTTGCCGGAGCACGGCAGGAAGGTGCTGACCGCCCGGACATACCGTCTGATGTACCAATTCTGCTCCCTGCTCATGCTTCGCCCTCCCCTTTGATAATGGCGAAAACGCCGGCGGTGACCGTCTCGTATTCCGCGATCAGCTCCCGCAGCTTCGCCTCCCCTGTGGGTTCCAGATGGTAGTACACGCGGGTCATGCGCTTGCCTACCAGCTCCCGGCGGTCGGACACGTAGCCCTGCTCTTGCAGACGGTAGAGCACGGGGTAGAGCGAGCCCTCCTGGGTGGTCAGCTTGCCGCCGCTGGCGCGCTCGGTCTCCTGCACCAGCTGGTAGCCGTACATATCCTCGCGCTTCAGCAGCGACAGGATCACCAGCGACATGACGCCGCGGCGGTAGTTGCCCTGGGTGGGTTCCCGCATAACCGCTCCCTCCTTTGAATGTACTTCCTGCTTCTATTTATATCACAGATGTTTTTATTTAGCAATACTATTTTTTGAAAAGTATATTACAGCATCAGGGGGGTGGTGCGGTAGTCCTGGGCGGGGGTCGCCTGGGTGAGATCGGGGCGCGAGAGGACGTAGAGGTCGGTGCAGCGGGATTCCAGCGCGAAAAGCGACGCGGCGGACGCGCCTAAGGCCGCAGCATCGGCGGGCTTCGTGAGGACGGGCGCGCCGCTGTCCCGCAGGGCGCGGAGATGGGCGCGTCCCGGCGGCGTTGCCGCCAGCACGCGGAGGTAGGGCACCTCCGGCGGCACGGGCGGCAGGTGCAGGTACGCCGAGAGCACCATGCGGCGCAGCCGGGAGAGGGGGTAGCGTTTCGTCTTGGCGGCGGTGAGCAGTCCCTCCACGGTGCAGGCGGTGGCGGCGGCGCGGTGCATACGGCGGCAGAGCCCCTCGCCGCCGGGGTCGTAGGTCTGCCAGTCCTCCACGGTCATGGTGCGGAGACGGGAGAGAATGGCGCGCTGGCAGAGGGCTTCGTCGGTGAGGCGGTGCGCCGATAGCTCGCGGCGGAGGACATCCGCCGCCGGAGTGGGCATGAAGGCGGCGGCCTCCTCCCCCCTGCCCTGCCGCAGCAGCGTGCGGAGGTAGGAGGCGGAGGCGGTGTCGCCGTCGGGCGCGCCGTCGTGGGCGGCACCGGCGCGGCGGAGGGTATAGGGGACGGCGGGGCTGCCGATATGGCGGAGGGCGCGGAGGTATTCCACCGCCAGCGTGTTGTTGGGGCTTTGGAGCAGGGACGCCGTGTCCGTGTCCAGCAGCGCGGCGGCGGCGGACTGGCGGCGGGCGGCGAAGGTGTCGCCCTCGTCCGGCGCGGCGGCAAGGGCGGCGGAGAACGCGGGGCTGTCGAGGCAGGCGGCAAGGCGTTGGAGGGCGGGCAGGTCGCCGCACTCGCTGCCGAAGAGCAGGGCGTCCGCCCCGGCGAGGGTGAGAAGCTGCACGCCGCCCCGGGCGAAATTCTCCGCCGGGGACATCGCCCAGAGAGTGGGCAGCTCCAGCACCAGATCGGCTCCGCAGCGGACCGCCATCTCGGCACGCGCCGTTTTGGACAGGGCGGCGAAGCTGCCCCGCTGGGTGAAGGAGCCGCTCATGGCGCAGACCACCGTGTCCGCGCCCAAGGCGCGGGCGTGGGAGAGAAGGCGGGCGTGTCCCCTGTGGAGGGGGTCAAATTCGCAGACGATACCGATGACCATGATGTGCTCCTTTCGTTTTTTATTATTTTACAGGGAAAGAGGGGAAAATGCAACTTGACATTCTGCCGCCGGGGTATTTACAATGGAGAAAACGGGAAAAGTGAGGGTTTGCTGTATGCTGACTGGATTGCTGTACGCCATGAAGGGCGAGATCGAGAGCCTGCTGCCGGAGGGCGCGGAGCCGGAAAAAACGGTGGCGGGCGTGCCCTTCTACCGGATACGGGAGAACGTGGTCGCCTGCTGCGGCGGCGTGGGGAAGGTGAACGCCGCCATGGCCACCCAGCTGTTTATCGACCTGTACGCGCCGGGACGGATCGTCAATGTGGGCGTTGCCGGGTGCTTTGAGAACGTGCCGATCGGGACGCTGGTGCTGGCGGATCGGTTCATGCAGCACGACGTGGACACGTCGGGCATCGGCGACCCGGTGGGGCTGGTGTCCACGGTGAACCGGATGGACTTCCCCACCGCCGAGCTGGAGAAGGCGAAGGATGCCATGGACAAGGCCGGGTACGACTACCGGGTGGGCAGCGTCGCCACCGGCGAGTGGTTCGCCACGGAGGGCGACAGGGCGCGGTGGATCGCCGAGACATTCCACCCCCTGCTCATCGAGATGGAGGGCGGCGCGGCGGCGCAGGTGTGCTATCGGAACAACGTGCCGTTCATGGCGTTGAAGTCCGTGTCCGACTGCGTGCTGGAGCACCATGACTTTTTCTTCAACTTCCCGGACGCCATGAAGGATCTGAACAAGGTCGCTATGGCGTTTCTGGACGGTTTGGAGGGGTAAGGGCGGAGAAAGCCCTGCGCCGCGGGGGAAAAAGTGAGTTTTTTTGCGAAAACAGCGTCTTTCCCTGTTGACAAGGGGGAAAGACGCTGTTATACTTGATAAGCCGCTTTGAATGGGTCAGCAAGCTCCGGCGCGTCCGGACGCCCCCGACAGCGAGTCCGTAATAAAGGAAAGGCAGGTGCAACAAGGTTATGCAGGCTATTATCGTTACCGGCGGTAAGCAGTACAACGTCAGCGAGGGTGACACTCTGTTCATCGAGAAGCTGGACGTGAACGCTGGCGACGCCGTGGTGTTCGATCAGGTGCTCGCCATCGTGGACGGTGAGAACACCAAGTTCGGCACTCCCGTGGTGGAGGGCGCGAAGGTGGACGCCACTGTGGTGAAGAACGGCAAGGGCAAGAAGATCCGTATCTTCAAGTATACCCCCAAGAAGGGCTACCGCAAACGGCAGGGTCATCGTCAGCCGTACACCAAGGTCGAGATCGGCAAGATCACGTTCTGAGGGAACAATGACCACTGTTACGTTCCTCACGGAAGAATCGCGAATCGTCGGGTTTGAGGTCAGCGGACACAGCGGCTACGCCGACGCGGGCGAGGACATCGTCTGCGCCGCCGTTACCAGTGCCGTGCGGCTGGTGGAGGCCACCGTGAATGGCGTGATGGGGCTTTGCGCCGCCGTCAAGGTCAACGCGCAGGAGGCGGTCATCACGCTGCATCTGCCCGGAGGGCTGGCGTCCGACGCCGAGAGCACCTGTCAGAATCTGCTGACGGGGCTGATGGTCTATCTGGCACAGCTTCACGACGAGTATCCCGACAACATCGAAGTTATGGAGGCGTAAGCCTCATTCCTCGATCATCTTACAGAAAGGATGGTACTTGAAAATGCTGAACATTTCTTTGCAGTTCTTCGCCCACAAAAAAGGTATGGGCTCCACTAAGAACGGCCGTGATTCCGAGTCTAAGCGTCTTGGACCCAAGCGCGCCGACGGTCAGTTCGTGCTGGCCGGCAACATTCTGGTGCGTCAGCGCGGCACCCACATCCACCCCGGCACCAACGTTGGCAAGGGTACCGACGACACCCTGTTCGCCAAGGCGGACGGCGTTGTCCGCTTCGAGCGTCTGGGCAAGGATCGCAAGCAGGTCTCTGTCTACCCCGCTGAGTAATTGCGAAGCAAAAGCTCCCGCCTGTGGGCGGGAGCTTTTTTTCGTGGGGCTTCTGCGGTGAGGAACTCCGCGCCTGCGGGCGCGGGAGACGGATTGCCGCACCAGTCTGCGGACTGGTTCGCAATGACAACGGCGGCGGTGCCCCCCTGACCGGACGAGGGTTGTTTTTGTTGACGGTGGGAGGGGTTTCGGGTATAATGGGTACATTAAATTGGAGAGATAGGCAAGTTTTCAGACAGAGCGAGGTATGACCATGGCAGCTGGATTTATTGATAAAGCACGGATCACCGTGCGCGCCGGGAACGGCGGCAACGGTGCGGTGGCGTTCCACCGGGAGAAGTATATTGCCGCCGGAGGCCCCGACGGCGGCGACGGCGGCAACGGCGGCTCCATTATTTTGAAGGTGGACGACAATATGTCCACGCTGATGGACTTCCGCTACAAGCGCAAGTATGTGGCGGGGAACGGTGTGGACGGTCAGGGCGGGCGCAAGACCGGTAAGGACGGCGAGAGCCTGACCATCCGGGTGCCCCGTGGGACGCTGGTGCGGGACGCGGAGAGCGGCGAGATCATCAAGGATATGTCCGACGATGCGCCCTACGTGCTGTGCAAGGGCGGGCGCGGCGGCTGGGGCAACCAGCATTTCGCCACCCCCACCCGGCAGGTGCCCCGGTTCGCCAAGGCGGGGCTGCCCGGTGAGAGCCACGACGTGGTGCTGGAGCTGAAGCTGCTGGCGGACGTGGGGCTGGTGGGCTTCCCCAACGTGGGCAAGAGCACGCTTTTGAGCGTGGTCAGCAAGGCGCACCCCAAGATCGCCAACTACCACTTCACCACCCTATATCCCAATCTGGGGGTGGTGTATGTGGATGAGGGCGTCAGCTTCGTCATGGCGGACATCCCCGGCATTATCGAGGGCGCAAGCGAGGGCGCAGGGCTGGGGCACGACTTCCTGCGGCACATTGACCGGTGCCGCCTGCTGGTGCATCTGGTGGATGTGTCCGGCAGCGAGGGACGCGACCCCATCGCGGACTTTGACGCCATCAACGGCGAGCTGCGGGAGTACAGCCCGGAGCTCGCCACCCGCCCGCAGATCGTGGTGGCCAACAAGATCGACCTGCTGGCGGACACGGAGATGCTGGACGCCTTCCGCGCCCATGTGGAGGGGCAGGGCTACGAGTTCTTCGCCATGTCCGCCGCCACCCATCAGGGGACGCGGGAGCTGGTGCAGCGCATCGGGCAGCGGCTCAGTGAGCTGCCGCCGGTGACGGTGTACGAGCCGGAGTATGTGCCGAAGCCGCCGGTGGTGGACACCTCGGAGCCGCTGCACATCGAGCGGGAGGACAACACGTGGCTGGTGGAGGGGCCGTGGCTCCAGCGGCTTATGGGGAATATCAATTTCTCCGACTACGAGAGCCGGATGTATTTCGACAAGATGCTGCGCCAGAGCGGGCTGTTCGACACGCTGGAGCAGATGGGGATACAGGACGGCGACATCGTGAGTATGTACGACCTGGAGTTCGAGTACCAGAGATGAAAAAAGGAAACAAGACCGCCGGGGCGGTCTTGTTTTTTTATTCCTTGGCACGGGGGTAGGGCTTTTTCTCGTCCGTCAGACCCGCAAGATAGTCCATGCTGGTTCCCAGTGCCACCGCCACACGGCGGCACTGCTCAAAGCTGAGATACCGCTCGCCGCGCTCGATCTTGGAATAGGCACTCTGGTCGATGCCGGTCAGCATCTGCATTTTGATTTGGGTATAGCCCCGCTCTTTTCGGAGCTGCCGCAGTCGGTCCATATACATCACCGGTTATATTATGCCGAATTGTCCTATTACAATTAGGTCTAAATTGTCCTATAATGGCGTAGAGGTGATGGTTATGGCAGAGCAACCGTATAAGGAAATGTACCTCGTCATGGCGCGTGCCGCGGAAAAGGCTATGCGTATACTCATTGAGGCGCAGCAAAGGTGCGAGGAGCTGTATATCGCGGAGGAGAGCGGCGGCGACGCGGAGGAGCCTTCGCAGTAAAACAGGGGGAGGGGTGTTCCCTCCCCTGTTTTTAGAAGGCGGCGGGGCGGGTATGGGCTTCGATGTCGGCGGCCGCCTGCTTCAGCTGGTGCAGGTCGCGGATGGCTCCCCGCTGCTGGAGCTTCGTCTGCATCTCCGGGGAGAGGGCGTAGAAATAGTCGTAGGCGGCGGCCTCGTTGTTCAAAAGGTCGGTCAACGTCTCATACTGCATGAAAAAAAACACCTCCGGGCATAGTGTGCGCGGAGGTGCTTTCGCTTATACCAGCTTTTCAAAGTAGAAGTACGTCTCGTCCTCGCCGCTGGGGCGCATACAGGCGGAGAGCATTCTGTGGGAGGGCTCGTTCTCCCGGAAGCATTTGGCGGTGACACGCGCCAGCCCCAGACGGTACAGTGCCCAATCCGCGGCGGCGGCGAACGCCTCGGTGCCGTAGCCGTGGCCGGCGTACTCCGGGGCGATGCGGCAGCCCTGCTCAAAGCCGCCGCGAAAATCGGGGTTATAGAGCACCACCTCGCCGATGAGCCTGCCCCGCAGGCGGACGGCAAAGTTCACGGCGCGGCGGGCGGCGAAGTCCTCCCGCGCCACGGTGTAGAAGTAGTCCTCGGTCAAGGGGCGATCCCCCAGATCGGCGCGGTAGTCGTAGCCCCACCAGCGGTTGCGCTCATCGTCCGTGCACAGCGCGGCGTAGGCGGGGATGTCGCTCCTGCGGAGGGGGGTCAGCGTCAGACGGTCGGTTTTCAGCGTGGGGACGGCTTTCAGCGCGTCCAGCTCCGTGGTGACCTCGATACGCACCTTGCCCCCGAGGCACTCCGGCAGGTATTGCAGCTTGGAGGTTCGCAGCCCCTTGTCCCGTGCGTCGTCCTCCCGGTTGCACCACGGGCAGTCGCCGCCGTAGTGGGCGGCGAAGGACTGCACCAGTGCGGGGTACGCCCCGGCGTGGGAGTAGAGGGCTTTTTCGATGTGGTTCACCAGCGTATCGCCGCATTTCTCCGCCAAGCAGACCGCCACCAGACGACCCTCCGCCATCATGCCGCCGGCGCGGAACCAGCCGGTCGCCAGCAGGTCGAACATCTCACGCGCCAGCGACAGCTCCTGCACCGCCAAGGGGCCGGATTTGTGGAACTCCGACGCGTAGTCTGTCCAGAACGCCGCCAGACGGGGGTCGGCGGGGTCCGTGAGGGGGGTGAACTCCGCGTCGGGGTAGTCCCGGCGGAATTTGTTGATGTGGTTGCGCTGGCCGCTGTACCGGCGTCCGGCGAAGGCGGACAGCTCCGCCGTGCGGTAGAGGTAGTCCTTCCACGGGCGTTCGCTGATGACGCGGCAGCGGGGATAGCGCAGCACCAGCTGGGACGCCTTGTCCTCCGGCACCACGGAGAGCACCAGCGGGACGCTCTTTTCGGCGCAGTAGCCCTCGATGGCGCGGAGGGCGGCGTCCCCGTCGCCGTCGGCGGAGAGGATGGGGTAGTCGAACACGTACTCCCCCTCGATGCGGTTGCGGACGATGAGGCAGCCCGCCGTCTCGGCGAAGGAGGGGTGCAGGTAATCCCGCCACATGAGCTTGACGCCCAGAGAGTATTCGCACAGGCGGTAGTCGCAATCTTCGTAGTAACGGCGCAGCAGCGCGCCGTGTTGCGGTGTCAGTTCTTGAAAGTGCAGCATAACGGTTTCCTTTACATTTTTTCGATCATTTCGCACGCCTGACGGATGAACAGGCGGACGATGGGGCGCAGCTCCTTTTTGGGGCGGGAGGCGATGCCCAGCTCCCGGACGGCGCGGGGCTCCAGAGGCAGGGCGCGGACGCTGTTCTGCCGCCCCCGCAGGACGAGGCGGGAGAGGACGCTGACGCCCAGCCCGTGCTCCACCATGGAGATAACGGCACTGTCGGACACCTGCGTGGTGCGGATCAGCGGCGCGACGCCGTGCGCGTTGAGGACGCGGAGGATGTCCTTGTCGAAGCCCATGGAGGGCATGAGGAACTCCTGGTCGCCGAAGCCCTCCACCGGGAATACCTCCTCCCCGCTGTCGTAGTCCGGCGGCAGGATGGCAAGAAGCTCGTCGTCCCGGAGCGTTGTCCACTCCAGCGGCAGAGGCTCCTGACGGCTGGCAAAGCACATATCCACCCTGTCCTCCTCCACCCAGCGGTAGACCTCGTCCACGCTGCCCATCTGGATGTCCACGGTGACGTCCGGATGCTCACGGCGGAACTGCTGGATGATCTCCGGCAGCCAGTGGCGGGCGATGGATTCATACGCCGCCACGCGGACGCTGTCCTCCTTATGGGTGTTGATGAGGGTGATCTCACGCTCCAGCGCGGAGACGGAGGCGAGACAGTCACGCACCATGGGCAGTATGCGCTGCCCGGAGGGCGTCAGACGCACGCCGCTGCGCCCCCGCACCAGCACCGTGAAGCCCAGATCCTTTTCCAGACTGTTCATCATGTGGGTAAGCCCGGACTGGGTGTAGCCCAGCACCTCGGCGGCGCGGGTGAAGCTGCCCAGCTCCACGGCGGTGAGCAGAGCCTCTAATTTCTTAGTATCCATGACAACTCCCGTCAGTATGATAATATTTCATAGTAGGATTATACCCCTTCCCCGCGCCGGGAGCAAGGTCGGATTTTCGGCGTTTTTGACAATTTTGGACGGCGGAGGGCGGAGAGGTATCTAAACATGACATTCCTTCATGCTTGCATGACAGATTGTCGCTTTACAAAGTGCCGTCTTCGTTGTATTGTACCCGTAGTGATTCGAACACATGAATTGCTTTTCCTTTCTATCCTCAAATCGTCGCGCAGCCGCACAGTCGTGCGGCTGTCGGCACCTTACGGTGGGCGATGGGGATACGCTGTGTGGATACCACCTCTGAAAAAACGGGCACCGCAAGCCGAGCGGTGCCCGTTTGCTTTGGGGGTGAAAGATTTCGCGACGGGGCGCATTTCGCTCTTGACAAGGGGCGGCGGCATATAGTATAATGACTTTCGCTGACACGGTGACATAGCCAAGTGGTAAGGCAAGGGTCTGCAAAACCCTCATTCCCCGGTTCAAATCCGGGTGTCACCTCCATAAAGAGTTACCGGTATAGATGCGTCTGGCGCAAAGCCAGGCGCATCAACCGTTTCCGGGCTTTTTCGAGCCCGGATTTCTTCTTTTGAACCATAGATTTTTATGGGGGTTTCGGAGCAACTGACCGGATTTGAACTGGAGGATCTCATGTCTTGGACATTTTCTAACCTCCAGCGCCCTTTTAGAGAGGACTTTTCTCTCGAAAAAAGCGGCATCATCGCAGAAAAAGAATCACAAATATTTGGGCGTCGTTTTGTCGGCTTTGACAGGCCGAAAAAAGCGGCGCCCTTTTTCAATTTCTAAAAGGGCGCTGGCTGCAGCGTCTGAAACGGCAGGCCGGAGATGACTTCTCCGACCTTATTTTTTTACAACAGGAGGATCGCTCACATGGACACCCAAAACACAAGTCGTCAGTTCCGCTACCTTGAAGAAGTCCGTATTCCCCTGCACCGTGCAGGCTTTGAAACCCTGCCGTTGGAGGGAGAGCAGTTGCCTGTCCTTTGGAACGGCGCACCCCTCTGCCGCATCACCGGCAAGGGCAGCGTGTTCTATCGGCGGGAGGACGCGGACACGCCCCAGGCAGAGGATGCCCTATATCGCGTCGAAGACATCGCCGCAAAGACGCTGGAGTATATGACCGCTATGGAAGCCGCCCCACAGCTCAAAGCCAGCGGACTGGATGGCGACTACCGCATCCTCGCTGACTTCGGCGGCACGGTGCTGGCAGGTTCTCCGAGCAAATACGGCGTTCAATTCGTCACATGGGATTGGGACTATGACCGCACGGGTGTGGTACACGGACACTACTTCATGGAGAACTACGATGGCGCCAAGCAGGACTTCGCCACACGCTCCGGGCTTATCCAAAAGGAACAGCTTTTCAGCCCGGAGCAGCTGACCGAGATATTCCGCTGCTGCGCCGATTCCGTGGATGAGGACTTCTTTGAGCTTACGGATACGCAGGAAGAAATGATCCGCGGAATCCAGCAGCAGATCAGGGTGTGCGTACCGGATCTGGACGAGCGCGTCCGTCAGCAGGAGGAAGCATTGGAACGAGCCTCACAGGAACAGACAATGTAATAGCAGTATGGCATGGGCCGGAGTTTTAGCAATATGACTCCGGCCCTTTTTTATTTTCAAAAAAGGAGTGGATTTGCTTGACGCGATACTTTATGAAGTTCACACCCCTGTTCGCCGCAGAGGTGCAGATGATGACGCCACCCCGTCATCAGCCTCGCAGAAGCGGACGCATCCGCAGCAGCTTTCGCTACAGTGCCGACGATGTGCTCTGCAAAGACTGCACGAGATACGACAGCGGACACCCCTGCCACCTGAATGAATGCGTCTGTCTGGAGGAGCGCATCGAGGCTGGCGTGGTGGAGCTGAACGCTCTGGCGCGGGAGTGCTTCGGCGGGAGGATGTTCCGTCCGCTTCAAAGACGGCTGCGAGATGAGCTGAACAGGCAGCCCTTTCGCTTCTTCCTCGGTGACGCCCACAGAGAACGATGGACGCATTGGAAAAACCGCTGCTACGGTATGTCCGAGCGCAACGCGGCTGCGCTGCTTCTGCTTACCGCCGATGAGGAGCTTTGGCAAAGAGTCCTCTGGCATTTCGACAGCAGCGGCTTCGACTTCCCCGCCATTCGCCTCTCCGGTATTCACCCGGAGCTGTACAGCATTTATCAGGCGGCGAAGACCATTTCTGTTGGCGGTGACAACATCGTGATAGAAGACCTTGCTTTTTCAGAGCTGGTCAGTGACAGGGCCTTCCAGCTCATCCTCGGAGCACTCCTGCTGTGCAGGTATGGCGAGGTGGTCTTAAATCTGGAAAGAAAGACGGAGGAGACAACATGATGATTCAAGCGGTTCTCAGTAACCCCAGCCACCCGGAATACGGCGTGGCGACCATCCCGTTTCCCATTCCCCACGACCAGTATGCACACTGCATGGAACTGCTGGCAGTGCTGGAGATCGGCGACGCGGTCAAGACTGACTGCAAGGTGGAGAAGATCGACAGCTTCTACACCGTCCTCAAGCGAGTGGAAATGCTCACGGTCAATGCGGAGGAGCTGAACTACCTCGCCAAGCGGCTGGACAGCTTCGACACCGGCGAGGCCGCGCAGTTTCAGGCGATGGCCCACAAGCTGGAGTTGTTCGAGCTGAAGGATCTCATCAACCTGACCTTCTGCTGTCAGCAGGCCACGGTCATCACCGACTTTTCCGACCTCGCCGCTGTTGGACGTGACCACTACATGAACCTGCACGGAGGATGTGCCAAGACAGAGGAATTGGATGCGCTGGATGGCGAGGAAACCGCTCGGCGGCTCATCGAAAGCGGCAGCGGCACGATCACGCCCTACGGCGTAGTCTACGACAACGGCATGAAGTTAGAGCCGATCTATCAGGGCAGGGAGTTTCCCTGTTATTACTACAAGCCGAACGCCATCACCGTTGCGGTGACCTCCAAAGCCGAGCCGGAGGACACAGAGCACATCACATGGCTGTTCCTCCCCATGGTGCAGGAGGAGATCGACCGCACCCTCCTTCGCGGGGGCATCACAGATCCCGCCGATGTCCGCCTGCGGCTGGAGGACAGCCAGCTTCCCAATGAGGTGGATGTCCTGTTGGATATGGAGTACGAAACCCTCTCCGACCTCAATGAACTGGCAGAGGCAACGGATGGGTTGTCAAAAGCGGATATGGAAAAGCTGGGTGCCGTGGTCACGCTGGCAGAGCCAAAGTCCGCGGTACAGATCAAAAACCTTGCAGAAAGCCTTGATCTCTTTGACTTCGCTCCCGGTGCGCATACGCCGCAGGACTACGGCAAGTACATGATCCGGCAGTCCGGTCGCTTTGAGTATGACGAAAACCTCGACGCATTTTATGACTATGAGAAGTACGGCGTGGAGCGCATGAACGCGGAGGACGGGATGTTCACCGACCGGGGCTACATCGCCTATAAGGGCTATTACAGCATGGAAGAAGTGATGGACGGTGGTCAGAGTAACCACATGGAGATGGGAGGGCTTTCGCGATGATTCTTTATCTGACTCACGGCAATGGCGAGGAAAGCATCCCGCTGGAATTGCCTGCATCCTCTTCTCAGGTGGAGGAGATCGACATTCGGCTGGACGACATCTGTTCAGGAGAAAGAAATTTTCGCATTTCAGATGTAAAGAGCTCTGTAAAGGGACTCTGGCAGTTTATCCGAAGCGCAGACCTTCTTGATCCGGAAGACTTGGAAAAGTTGAATCGGCTCTCAAGGCAGATCGACGCAATGAGCGAAAAGGAACATCAGATATTCGCCGGTGCGTTGTTGAGTGAATGCATCAGCAATCTCGACGATGTGCTGCAAACGGTTGGGCGCATCGGACAGTACGGAATGATCCCGGAGGTGACCTGTGACCGGGAACTTGGCTGGTATTTGGTGGAGCATGGCAAAATCGACTGCCCGGAGCATCTCAAGCCGTATTTGGACTATGTTGGCATCGGCGCGGAGTTTTACAGCAATTGCGGTGGCGCGTACACCTTGGATGGGTATGTAGTTCGAAAAGAACATCTGTCGAACCATTCCCAAGTGCCGGAGCCTTGGCGGGATGAGAGCAGGGATGAAATGCTCCGCATGACGCTGCGTGTCGATGGAAAGCCCGACTACACCCTCGTCCTCCCCGCCGACGAGGAATACCTCGATGCTGTGAAGGCTTACCTCGATATTGATGTTTTTGCGGATGCCATACTCTGTGATATTCGCTTCAAGGTGCCTTACATCGGCGAGCTGATCCGTGATACGGATTGCCCCGCCGTGGAGGACTACAACGATTTTGCCGAAGCCTTGGAGGACATCTGGCAGAAGGACGGGATGCTTCTGACCTACGCCGCCGTGCTGGAGGCAGAGAAGCCGGAAACCCTGCGCCGTGCCTGTGAGCTCCTGCGAAATCTGGACAACTACCAGCGCATCACGGAGGATGCCTACGGTTACGGTCAGCAGCGATTGCAGGAAACACTGGGGCTGGACGATGAAGCCATCTATGAGCTGGACGGCTACATGGATTTTGAGAAATACGGTCAGGACTGCATGGAAAACGACTGCGTGACAAAAACAGAGTTCGGACTGCTGCGCCGCTTGGACCCGCCCTTTCCGGAGCAGACGCAGGGGCAGCAAATGTTTCAGTAGACTTTGCGGCAGATGTGTAGTATGTTTGCCGTTACCAAGAAAGGAAGGAACACCAAATGGCTGTAAACGCAAGAACAGAGGAATTCCAACACATTGAAGTATTTGATAAGCCCGCGCTGTTCACCAACGGACGTATTGCCCGTGATACCGTGCCGAAGGGCTGGTACTGCTATGACATTCGCGGCTCTGACGATGATCCCGGTGAGCTGTGCTACATGGAAGAAAATGTTGTGGTCAACCACGCAGGCTCGGTGCTGATGCCGGAAAAGCTGGCGATACCCAAGTCCGGACGGCTGGATGTGCGGGATGAGCTCGGTTTTCTCGATGAAGGCGACATGACGCTCCGTGAGTTCTGCGAGGCGCATCAGTTCCCGTATCCCGCGGAGAACATGAAATTTCATATCCGACCTGCCCGCCCGGAGGAGGCGGGCTTATTTTATACCCCGCACCCCGAAGAAGATAAGCGGCTGGGTACCGTTGGCCATGTCCGCATGGACTTCGGGCGCAGCGGCAACGAGTTCTGGCATACATGGTGGCCCCGTGGCCCGGAGGAGCTGAACAGCCCTGTGTTCAAAGCGGAGCTGCAGGAGGTCGTGGACACGCTGCGGGAGAGTGTGCTGAAAAACCGCTTTGCCATGGAGCGTTTTTGCTATGAACACGGCGGAAAAATCAGCGGCGGCTGGACACAGAACTACGGTTACATCGTGGAAACGGAGCATTACCGCTACTGCCTGCGCTGCAATCCGTCCCCCGGAGATTATAACTGCTACTGTACGGCCTATGATCTGGATGTCCAGCGGCAGAACATGGCGCGGGACAAGCCTCTGGTGGGCCGTGTGTCCTATGCCAACGGCGATGCACAGGAGTTTACCGATGCTGAAGCCTTTCTCAAGTGCGTGCGGGAGGAGCTTCCGTATCGCCCCACCACAGGCTTCCGTTACGAGGTGCTGACCGACGATCCCGCCGTCTGCAAGCAGGTGGATGACATGATCTTCGACTTCTACGGCGAGGAAGCCCCTTGCCGACAGGAGGATCACGAGCCTCGACCCGAACAGGGCATGACCTTCGGAGGAATGTAATGGACGCTTCAAAAAAGCAGCGAGAGCCGGTCGCTTTCAAAAGCCTTGCCGAGCTGAAGCGGTTCATACGGCCCGGTGTGGAGTTTAAGATCGTCAGCCACGCCAATCATGCGGACATGGTGGGGCTGACCCGTGTGGTGACCACGGTGCAGACGGTGGGCTTCTATTCCAAGATCAAGGACCAGCCGGAGCATCCCTTTTCCACCTGCAACCACGGCAAAGGATTCTACACCGATTTTGGAAAAGCCGGCAATTACATCTTTGATGGTACGACGGTCAAGGTGAAGGATACCCGAAAGCAAGATCGCGGTGTGATCTACGAGCTGGAGTTTTACGACAGAGAGCAAAACATGGAGGAAACGATGATGGACAGAAAAATGGTGAATTTTATCAAGGAGCAGTATCCCCCCGGCACCC